>NZ_CP125655.1:2221093-2538392 GCF_030053835.1 Cellulomonas sp. ES6
AGCTGGTGACCGCCACGATCCGCGCGCTGCCCAAGCCGGTGCGCGTCCAGCTGGTCCCCGCCCCGGACGTGGCGCGGGACGTCGTCGCGTGGTTCGACGCGCACACCGCGTCCTGGGCGGACACCGTGCGCGCCGGCGACGCGGCGCCCTCGTTCCGTGCCACGTTCCGGCAGGCCGTCCGGGCGCTGCGGGACGTGGAGGTGCCCGAGGACGCCGTCGACGAGGACCGGCTGCCGCCGCACCTGCGCATGACGTTCCGCGTGGTCGACGACCGGGGGCGGGTCGTCGACGAGGGCAAGGACCTCGCGGTGCTGCAGCGCCGGCTCGCGGCCCGGACGCAGGACGCCGTCAGCACGGCGGTGCGGTCGGCGGTGCGCGACGCGATGGCCGACGCGGCGCGCGGCGACGGCGACCGCGGCGGGCGCGACCGCGGGCGGACGGCACCCCGGCCGGCCGCGCCCGCACCCGGAGCGACCCCCGCCGGACGCCCCGCCCCCGCCGCGCTGCCCGGGTTCGACGCCGGGGACCTGTCCACGTGGCCGGACGGCCTGCCCGGCGGCGAGCTGCCCGAGCGCGTCGAGACCACCGACCCCAGCGGCCTCACCGTCCGCGGCTACCCGGCGCTCGTCGAGCACGGCCGCGGCCCCGCCGCCACGGTCCGCGTCGAGGTGCTCGCCGACGCCGGCGAGCAGGAACTGCGGCACCGCGCCGGGCTGCGCCGCCTGCTGCTGCGCGACGTCGGCCTCGCGACCGCGCGGATCACCAGCCGGTGGACCGGCGCGCAGGCGCTCGCGCTCGCCGCCAGCCCCTACCCGAGCACCGAGGCCCTCGTCACCGACGTGCAGCTCGCCGCCGTCGACCGCCTGCTCACCGAGCACCTCGCCGGCCGGCCCGCCACGTCCGTCCGCACCGCGGCGGCGTACGCCGAGGCCCGCGCGGTCGTCCGGGACCGTCTGGAGGACGCCGCCCACCGCGTCGTCGGGGACGTCGTCGCCGTGCTCGGCGCTGCACGGGACCTCGACGCGGCGGTCCGCGGCACCCGGTCGCTCGCCCTGCTCGGCACCGTGCGCGACGTGCAGGCCCAGGCCGAGACGCTCGTGCACGACGGGTTCGTCGCCGAGACCGGCGCCGACCGGCTGCCCCACCTCACCCGCTACCTGCGTGCCGCCGCCCACCGGCTCGACAAGGCGGGCGCCAACCCGGCCCGCGACGAGCAGCTCGCCTGGCAGGTGCGCGACCTCGAGCAGCTGCTCGGCCAGACCCGCGCCCGCGTGACCTCCCGGACCCCGGTGCCCGCGGACCTCGCCGCGCTGGAGGACGCCCGGTGGCTGGTCGAGGAGCTGCGGGTCAGCCTGTTCGCGCAGCAGCTCGGCACGCCGGTGCCGGTGAGCGAGAAGCGGATCCGGAAGGCCCTCGCGGCGCTGGGCTGAGCCTGTCGAACGCACTCGTGTGGGAGGACCACCACCCGACCGGAGGCCGCTCAGATACGGTCCGCTGCATGCGTGCAGGCGTCTACGTCGACGGGTACAACCTCTACTACGGGGGGCGCCACCTGGCAGGGAGTGGTCCGGACCGCTGGAAGTGGCTGGACGTCCGCGGCCTCGTCTCCGACATCGTCGCGGCGCAACGGAGCTGGCCCGCCGCGTCGATCGATCGGATCGTCTACTGCACGGCGCGCATCGACGCCCGCGCCAACCCGGAAGGCCATGCGGAGCAGGACGTCTACCTGAAGGCGCTCCTGGCGTCGGGCAGCGTCGACCACATCGAGTACGGCAAGTACGTCACCGGTGTCCGCCAGCGACCTCTGGCCGTGAAGGGCGCGACTCCTGGCGCGGCACCGACACTCGTCCGCTCGGGGTGGCCCGTGATGGTGCAGTCCGAGCTGGGATCGCCCCAGCGAGACGCGCTGTTCATGGTCTCGACGCTCCACCAGGAGGAGAAGGGCAGCGACGTGAACGTGGCCTCCCACCTCCTGGTGGACGCGCTCACGGAAGCCGTCGACGCGGCCGTCGTCGTCAGCAACGACTCCGACCTCCGGTTCCCGGTGCAGCTGGCTCGATCGCGCGTACCCGTCGGCTTGGTGAATCCTCGCGGCGGGCACGTCGCCGGCGACCTCCGGGGGCACCCCGACGACGGTGTGGGCCGGCACTGGTGGCGCGGTCTCGGTGCCGCGGACTTCACGGACCATCAGCTGCCGGAGAGCGCCGGCGGCCACACGCGCCCGCCGTCATGGTGACCCCGCGCGCGCGTGGACGCTGTCGAGCTCCCGCCGAGGTGTGCTCCCTTGCTAAGGTGGAGCCATAACTCACCCGGTCCCTCGTGGGCCGGGTTTTTCTCTGCCGGCCACGGAGTCCTCCTCGCGGGTGGGACGTAGCCGTGGCCGCCCGCGTCAGCCCTCGTGCGACGCCCGCGTGTAGTCCTGGTCCTTCGTCTCCCGCGTGAGGAGCAGCGCCACGAGCGTCAGCACCGCGGCGCCCGACAGGTACAGGCCGACCAGCCACGTGCCGCCGTCCGCCAGGCCCCACAGGGCGAGCGCGACGATCGGCGCGAGCGCGGCGCCGAGGATCGACGACACGTTGTAGGCCACCGCCGAGCCGGTGTACCGGACGTTCGTGGGGAACAGCTCGGGCAGCAGCGCGCCCATCGGCCCGAACGTCGCGCCCATCAGCGTGAAGCCGAGGACGAGGAACGCCTGCACGAGCGCCCCGGTGAAGACCTGGTCCTCGCGCAGCGGCAGGAACAGCGCGAACGTCAGCCCGAACCCGATGATCCCGGAGGTCACCCAGATGAGCAGCCGCCGGCGTCCGATGCGGTCGGCCAGCGGCCCGGAGAGCAGCGTGAAGACGCCGAAGAACACGACCCCGAGGATCTGCATGAGCACGAAGTGCACGTACGGGATGCCCAGGCCGCCGGGCTCGCCGTCCTCCGGGGCGACGGCGCGGGTGCCGTAGGTCAGCGTGAAGTTCGTCATCAGGTAGAACAGCACGTAGGTCGCCAGCATGATGAACGTGCCGAGCAGGGTCTCGCGCCAGTGGAACCGCAGCGTCGTGCCGAGGGGCAGCTTGGTCAGCCGGCCCTTCTTCTCGGCGGTCGTGAACGCCTCGGACTCCACCAGGCGCAGCCGCACCCACAGGCCGATGACGACCATGACGGCCGAGAACAGGAACGGGATCCGCCAGCCCCAGGCCATGAACGCCTCGGACCCCTCGCCCAGCAGGCCGTTGATCGCGAGGAACAGGCCGTTCGCGATGATGAAGCCGAGCGGCGCCCCGAGCTGCGGGAACGTCCCGTACCAGGCGCGCTTGCCGGCGGGCGCGTTCTCGGTGGCGACCAGGGCGGCGCCGGACCACTCGCCGCCGAGCGCGAAGCCCTGGGCGAGCCGCAGCACCAGCAGCGCGACGGTGGCGCCGATGCCGATGTGGCCGAACGTGGGGAGCACGCCGATGAGGAAGGTCGCGATGCCCATCGTCAGCAGCGAGTAGACCAGCGTGGTCTTGCGCCCGCGGCGGTCCCCGAGGTGGCCGAAGAACACGGCGCCGACCGGGCGGGCGACCATCGCGGCGCCGAACACCGCGAACGACGCGAGCAGCGCGGTGGTGTCGTTGCCGGTCGGGAAGAACAGCTTCGGGAACACGAGGACGGCGGCCGTCGCGTAGACGTAGAAGTCGTAGAACTCGATCGTGGTGCCCACGAGGCTCGCCGCGATGACGCGGGAGGGCGAGTTGAGCGGCCGGGACGCACCCGGCGGCGTGCTGGTGGCGGCGGTGGTGGCAGACATGCGGTGACGACTCCTCGACGGTCCGGGTGGCGCGGACCACCGGCGGTCGTCGGGGCGCTCCGGGGTCGGCTCGCGGGACGGTCGGTGCTCCAGCGCCCGAGCGACCTTACGCCGTCTCACGTGTCAGACAAGCCGTGTCCACATCGTGGTGGGAGGTCGTCCGACCGTCCACAGGCCCCGCGGAGGTGCGGGCTGGGGACCACCACCGCCGGGTGTCGGGCCGTTGCGGCAGAGTGTCGGCATGACGAGCAGCGACGCCTCCGACGCCCCCACCACCACGACCAGCGGCCCCGTCGGCCGCCGCTGCTTCGGCGACGGCGACCCCCTGTACGAGCGCTACCACGACGAGGAGTGGGGCGTCCCCGTGCACGGCGAGCGCGAGCTGTTCGAGCGGATGACGCTCGAGGCGTTCCAGTCGGGTCTGTCGTGGATCACGATCCTGCGCCGGCGCGAGGGGTTCCGGGAGGCGTTCGCGGGGTTCGACCCGGCCGTCGTCGCGGGCTACGACGAGCACGACGTCGAGCGGCTCATGACCGACACCGGCATCATCCGGAACCGCGCGAAGATCACGGCGGCCGTCGCCAACGCCCAGGCGCTGCTGGACCTGCACGACCGCGGGCTGGGGCTCGACGAGCTGTTCTGGTCCGCGGCTCCGCTCGCCGGCACCCGGCCCCGCCCGCGCACGTTCGCCGACGTGCCGGCGTCCACCGCGGAGTCCGCCGCGCTGGCCAAGGAGCTCAAGCGGCAGGGGTTCCGGTTCATCGGGCCGACGACGGCCTACGCCGCCATGCAGGCCTGCGGGATCGTCGACGACCACCTGGCCGACTGCCCCGTCGCGCTCGCCCGCACCGTGGGGTGAGGACGTGTCCCGGGGCGCCGGCGGCGCGGAGCCCCTCCTCGCGATCTGCGTCTAGAGAGCAATTGCCTTGAGTGTCTACCCCGGACAGGACTAGACTGATGAAGCGCACAGCGGTGCTGCGCAGGCTGCGACGGGCAGCTCGCGAGGCCGACCTGTCGTTCGAGGTCGTCGAGCTGACCAACCACACGGGCGTCGTCGTCGGCGGTGTGCGCTCGACGCTCGCCCGTCACACCGAGATCGACGACGTGACGGCACGGAAGTTCTTCGACCAGTACGCGGCAGTCCTCGGGAAGGGGTGGTGGCGGTGACCCGCTACACGGTCACGGCGGAGCGGGGACGACGCTGGTGGGTCCTCCAGTGCGTCGAGCACCCCGGTGCCGTGTCGGAGGTGGCGCGCCTCGACCAGGCCGCCGACGCGATGCAGGAGGCCATCGCGTTCGTCGCCCAGGTCGATCCGGCGGACGTCGAGGTCGACGTCCGGCCGGCAGTCCCCGCCGAGGTCGGCACGCACGTCCGCGCCGCGGCACACCTGCGGGAGGTGGCGCACAGGGCGAACCGGGAGGCAGCCGCGGAGTCACGCGCCGCCGCCCGCGTCCTGCGGGACGCCGGGCTCTCCGTCCGCGACGTCGGGACCGTGCTCGGGGTGTCGCACCAGCGCGCCCACCAGCTCCTGGCGGGCTGACCCGCTCGGCCGGCCGAGCAGCCGCCTCAGCCCTCCCCGAACTCCCGCACCGGGAGCCCGTCCACCGCCACGTCGACGCCGAACACCGCCCCCGCGAGCGGGTCGCCGTCCGCGTGCGCGGTCGTCACGTACGCCCGCCCCGTGCCCGGCGCCCCGAAGCCGAGGCACGTCACCCGCGCCGTCGGCACCCGCACCGCCCCGCGGGGCGTGCCGTCCGGCCCGAACCGCAGCACCGCGCTACCGCCGTACAGCGCCACCCACAGGCACCCGTCCGCGTCGACGGTGGTGCCGTCCGGCATCGGGCCGTCCGACGCGAACGCCAGGAACGGCTCCCACGCGCCGACCGTGCCCGCCGCCACGTCGAACGGGGCCCGGAAGACGGTCCGGGTCGCCGAGTCCGTGAGGTACAGCGTCGAGCCGTCGGGGCTCCACGCGACGCCGTTGCCGCACCCGACGCCGGTGACGACCGCGGTGACGTCGAGCGCCCCGTCGGCGCGCGCCGCGACGCGGTAGACCGTCCCCTCGCCCGTGGAGCCGTCGCGCGGCATCGTGGCGACCCACAGCCGCCCCGCGCCGTCGCACGCGCCGTCGTTGAACCGGTAGTCCCCCGGCATGGTCCCCGGCCGGGTGAGCGGGCCGAGCGTCGTCCCGTCGTGCACGCCGACGCCGTCGGCCGTCGCGAGCAGCAGGCCGCCCCGGGCCGGCCACGCGACCGAGACCTGCGAGGGCACGCTGACCACCTCGTCGCGCGCGTGGTCGCCGCCGGCCCAGCGGTGCACGCTCCGCGCGTCGATGTCGACCCAGACCAGGGAGCCGTCGCGCGCGTCCAGCAGGGGGCGCTCGCCGAGCCGGGCGCGGACCTCGCCGAGCACCACCGCCTCCGGCGCGTCCGGGGGGACCAGCTCCGCGGCGTCGATCCGGCGGTCGGGCAGGGGCACGGTGCGCAGGTCGGTCACCTCACGCAGCCTCGCACGACGCGGGAACGCCCGCGCGTCCCGGCGGGCCGTGTCGCAGCCGCGCGCGTCACGCCGCGCGGCCCGACAGCGTCCGGGTGCGCAGCAGGTCGAACAGCCGGTCCACCTCGTCGCGGGTCTCGGGGTCGAGCACGAACCCGTGCGGCGCCCGCGCGTCGGTGCGCTCGAGCACGCCCTGCCGCACCAGGAGGTGCTTCTCGACCGCCACGAACACGTCGATGGAGGTCTGCAGCGCGACGAGGGCGGACAGGGGCCCGCTGATCTCGTACGCGGCGTCCCAGCGGCCGGCCTCGACGAGGTCCCAGAGGCGGACGATCGCCCACGTCACCTCGGACCCCGGCATGGTGCCGACGATCCCGCGGCGGTAGGAGTCGACCAGGGCGGCGCCGCCGGTGCCCTCGAACACCCGGGCGCGCCCACCCGTCGCCTCCCGCAGCAGCGTCAGCCGCTGGCCGATCGGTGCGGCCTCGGGCTTGAAGTACACGCGGTCGCCGTACCGGTCGAGCAGCCGCATCTGCAGCTCGATCGACAGCGACCGGCCCACGTACCCGGACGCGTCCTGCACCACGACGCCCAGCCCGGTGGCCTCGACGATCGCCGAGTAGTACCCGAACAGCGCGTCGTCGCCGAGCTGCACGGTGATCGGCGGGATGGCCATGACGGCGTCGGCGCCGACCGACTCGGCGTGCCGCGCGGCGGCCACCGCGCCGAACGTCGACTCGGCGCCGCAGCTCACCACGGACAGCGCCCCGCGGGCGCGCGCCTGCTCGGCCACGACCTCGGCGAGCCGCGCGCACTCGGTGGACGTCATGCGCAGGATCTCGCTGACCATCCCGGTCGTGACGCCGTGGGCGCCCTGGTCGACCACCCAGTCGACCTCGCGGCGCAGCGCGGCCTCGTCGACGGTCCCGTCGGCGGCGAACGGTGTCTGGACGACCGGCAGGACGCCGGCCAGGGGCCGCGGTGCGGACATCGGGTCTCCTCGGTGAGTGGGTCGTGCGGTCGGGTGGGGGTCGCGGGGCGCGGTCACGAGCGGCCCACGACGGGTTCGACGAAGGTGCGGTGCGCCGGGGTCGGCGCGGTCAGGAAGTCGAGGTCGGCGCCCCGGTCGGCCTGGAGCACGTGGTCGGCGTACAGCCGCGGCCAGCCGCGCAGGTGCGTCGCCCCGGCCCGCGGCGCCGCCCCGCCACGCGCCGCCCGTCTGCGGTCCAGCTCCGCCTCGGGCACGAGCAGGTCGAGCCGGCGCGCCGGCACGTCGAGCCGCACGGGGTCGCCGTCCTCGACCAGCCCGAGGGGACCGCCCACGGCGGCCTCGGGGGCGACGTGCAGCACGACGGTGCCGAACGACGTGCCGCTCATCCGGCCGTCGCTGACGCGGACCATGTCGCGCACCCCCCGCTCGACGAGCCGCTGCGGGATCGGCGCCATGCCCCACTCCGGCATGCCGGGCACGCCGACGGGGCCGCAGCCGCGCACCACGAGGACGTCGCCGGGGTCGACCTCCAGCGCGGGGTCGTCCAGCCGCGTGCGCATGTCGTCGTACGAGTCGAAGACGACCGCGCGGCCCGTGTGGGCGAGCAGCTCCGGGCTCGCCGCGGCCACCTTGATGACGGCCCCGGACGGCGCGAGGGACCCGGAGACGGCGGCGAGCGTCGGCGCGGGCAGGACGGGGTCGTCGGGCGTGCGCACCAGCGAGCCCGGGGCGCCCGGCTCGGGGTACGCGGGCAGCACGTCCCGCCACGGCCGCCCGTCGCCGGCCGCGGCGTCGAGGTCCACGAGCCCGCCCGCCGCGAGCGCGGCCAGCACCGTCGGCAGCCCGCCGTCCCGGCGCAGGCGGTGCACCAGGCCGGACCCGCAGGGCTCGACGTCGGCGAGCAGCGGGACGTCCCGCCACAGCGCGTCGAACCGGGCGAGCGAGGCGTCGAGCCCGAGCCGCCCGGCCACGGCCGCGAGGTGGATCACCGCGTTCGTCGACCCGCCCACCGCCGCGAGCACGCGCGTCGCGGTGTCGAGCGCCGCCTGCGTCAGGCGGGCGGAGGGGCGCTCCTGCGCGCGGACCATCGCGACCACCCGCTCGCCGGTGGCGCGCGCGGCGGCCTCGATCGCGGGTCCGACGGCGTCCAGCAGGGCGGTGCCGGGCAGGGCCATGCCCATCGCCTCGGTCAGCATCGCGAGCGTCGAGGCGGTGCCCATGACGTTGCACGCGCCCGGCCCGGCGCACGCGAGGCACTGCTCCAACCCGCGCCAGCCGGCGTCGTCCAGCACGCCCGCGCGCCGGTCGTCGAGCGCCCGCCACAGGTCGGTGCCCGCGCCGAGCGGCCGGCCGCGGAACTCGGGCGCCGACCGCGCGCCGCCGAGCAGCAGCAGGGCCGGGACGTCGGCGCTGGCGGCGGCCATGAGGGCGGCGGGGACGGTCTTGTCGCAGTTCGCCAGGTGCACCACGCCGTCCAGCGGGTAGGCCCGGACGGTCTCCTCGAGCTCCATCGCGACGAGGTTGCGGTAGAGCATCGCGGACGGCTTCATGAGGTCCTCGCCCAGCGACATCACCGGGAACCGCACCGGGACGCCGCCCGCGGCGCGCACCCCGGCGGCCACGTGCTCGGCGAGCGCGGTGAACCCGGCGTTGCAGGGGTTGAGGTCCGACGCGGTGTCCGCGATGCCGATGACGGGACGTCCGGCGTCCTCGGGCCCGAGCCGCAGGGCGACGCGGTGCAGCACCGCCACCTCGTCGTCCCCGGCGAACCAGCCGGCGCTGCGCAGCGTCACGCGCCCACCCCCACCCGGCGCGCGCCCGGCTCCTCCGGGTCGGCGCCCAGCGCCGCGGTCCAGCCGCCGTCGATCGCGACCGTCTGGCCGGACACGTACGACGCGTCGTCGGACAGCAGGAACGCGACGACCGCCGCGACCTCCTCCGGCTCGGCGATGCGCAGCGCGGGGGACCGCCGGGCGAGGAACTCCCGCGCGGCCGCCGGGTCGGGGGCCCGGTCGAACGAGGCCTCCAGGGCCGGCGACCGGACGGCGCCCGGCGCGACGGCGTTGGCCCGGATGCCGCGCGCCGCGTACGTCACGGCCACCGACCGGGTCAGCGCCTCGACCGCGGCCTTGGTCATCTCGTAGACCGTGTGCTCCGGGTACGCGGCACGGCCGTGCACGGAGGACATGTTCACCACGGCGCCGCCGGCGCCGGCACCGACCCAGTGCGCGACGGCGGTCTCGCAGCCCCACAGCGAGCCGAGCTGGTTCCCGCGGACCATGTCGAGCGTCACCTGCTCGGACAGCTCGGTCAGGCCGTTGCGGACCGTGGTGCCCGCGCAGTTCACCCAGCCCGCGAGCGGCGCCAGGTCGAGCGCCGCCGCGAGCAGCCGCGCGTGCAGGTCGCGGTCGGCCACGTCGCCCACGCAGCCGGCGGCGGTCCCTCCGGCCGCGCGGACCTCGGCCACGACCGCGTCCACCCGCCCGGCGTCCCGGCCGACGACCACGACGGCCCAGCCGTCCGCGGCCAGCCGGAGCGCGATGGACCGGCCGATGCCGGAGGACGAGCCCGTGACGACCACGGAGCGTCCGGGGCGGGGCGGTGCCGTCGGGGCCGTCGGGGCGGGCACGTCGGACGGGTCGGCGGGGGCGGTCATGCGGTCACCTCGCGGGGTCGGGGCAGGGCGGCGACCGCGGCGTCCGCCGCGGCGGTCAGGTCCTCCAGGCCACCCGGGGCCAGGAGCGTCTGCCACACCTGGTACCGGTCGCGGTCGTAGGAGGCGCGGTCCGGCAGGTAGACGAAGCCCGGGCCGTTGGTGAGGTTGAGCACGAGCACCGCGCGGTCGGGGTGCCGGCGGCGCAGCTCGGTCTGCAGGGCCGAGAACGCCTCGCCGGGGTGCGCGACGAGCACGGCGTCACCGAGGCCCCACACCCACAGCGGGTGCCCGGCGACGCCGTCGGTGACGTAGCCGTCCGCGAGCCGGGTCGCCCGGCGCAGGCGCTCGGCGGCGGCCACGGGGTCGATCCCGGCCCACTGCTCCGCGACCTGCTCGGCGGTCGGCACCGGTCGGGCGGCGAGCGGGACGGTCTGCGCCGTGCACCGCACGCCGGCGGGGGCGGGCGCGGGCTCCCGGACCCAGAGGCCCAGCGGTGCGCCGGACTCGACGACGCCGTCGAACCGCAGGCGCGTCCCCGGCTCCCCGAGCTGCTCCAGCACCGCCACCGCCGCGTGACCGAGGGCGCGCCCGTTGCGGTCGGCCTGCTCGGTGCCGGGCCCGTACTGCTCGCGCGGCGACAGCTCGCCGGACGCGCCCTGCAGGAACAGGCACGGCGCGCCCGCGGCGGCCTCGACCACCTCGCGGGCGGCCCCGACGAGGTCGGGCGACAGCAGGCTGTTGTGGTGCGCGAGCGTCGTCGGGTGGCACGCGTAGTTGAGCAGCACGCCCAGCGGTGCGCCTCCCCCCGCCGGCGACACCCGCCCGACCAGGAGCGTGCCGTCGGCGGGCGTGCCCGGGTCGAACGCCACGACGTCCCGGTCCCCGCACGGCAGGTTCCGGGTGACGGCCAGGTCGGACCAACCGGTCCCCCAGGTGACGACGGCGTCGACCGCCGCGTCGCGCGCCTTCTCGCACGCGGCCCGCGCCCCGGCCTCGAGCGTGCGGTGGTAGTCGTCGAGCAGGTCCGCCCCGGGTAGGTCGAGGCCCAGGTCCGAGACCGACGGGCCCGCGTGGGTGTGCACGAGGTGCAGCAGCAGGTCGTCCGGCCCGGCGCCCAGGGCGCTCAGCAGCGGGTCCCGGAGCCGGGCGAACGACGCCGCGTCCCGCCACCAGCCGAGGTCGAGCGTGAGCAGGTACCGCCACCGGCCGGCGCCGGCGTCGTGGAACGCGAGCGCCGTCGCCGTCAGCGGCCGGTGCACGCCGGTGGCGACCTCGGTGCGGGACGCGCCCCAGTTGTGGGCGCGGACGCCGACGGGCGGCGTGATGTCCGCCCGGCCGACGCCGGCGCGCACCCACGACTCCCGGGGGGTCCAGGTGGTGACGGCCGGCGCGGCGTCGCGCAGCACGGGGGCCTCGCTCACGACGCACCCCCTGCCCGTGCGAGCGCGTCGGCCGACCCGGTGCGCAGCAGCGTGGTGTCGGTCGCGACCGTCAGCATCCGCACCCCGCGGGCCTGCCAGTACGCCGCCATCTCCGGCGTCCCGCAGTGCAGGCCCATCACGGTGCCGGCGCCGGACGTGGCGGCGACCAGCCCGTCCAGGGCGGCGTGCACCTCGGGGGACGTCGCGTACGTGGCCCGCCCGTGCCCGAGGGAGAGCGCGAGGTCGTTCGGCCCGACGTACACGGCGTCGACGCCCGGCACCGCCGCGATCGCCGCGGCGTTCCGCAGGCCCGCGGCGGTCTCCACCATGACGACGACCAGCCGCGCCGCGTCGGCCTCCGCGGGGGCGGGCGCCGCGCCGTCCACGTCGCCCCACACCGGCCCCCACGACCGGACGCCGCCGGGCGGGTAGGTGCACGCCGCCACGGCGGCCGCCGCCTGCGCGGGCGTGTCGACCATCGGGACGACGACGCCGTCGGCGCCCAGGTCGAGCGCGCGCATCATGAGCTCGGGGTCCGGCCCCGGCACCCGGACCAGCGTGGCCGCCGGAGTGTGCCGCAGCGCCTGCAGGACGGGCAGCACCGTGCCGGGGCCCGTCATGCCGTGCTGCAGGTCGACGCACACGTAGTCGTAGCCCGCGCCGCCGAGCAGCTCCGCCACCACCGGGTCCGGCAGGGTGCTCCACACCCCGCGCACCGGCTCCCCCGCGGCCCACCGCCCGCGAATCCGCGCCGACCGCACCCCGTCGCCGTCCCCGCTCATGCCATCCGCTCCAGGTCCTCCGCCGTCACCGCGTGCCGCAGCGCGTCCCCGCGCGCGTACCGCGCCACCTCGTCCACCACGATGCCGCCCTGCCGGAGCCGCCCCTCCACCGTGCCCGCCGCGTGGTGCGGTGTCAGCAGCACGTTCGGCAGCGACCGCAGCGGGTGGCCGGCGGGCAGCGGCTCCTCGTCGAACACGTCCAGCGCCGCGTCGATGCGCCCGGTCCGGAGCTCGGCGACCAGCGCCGCCTCGTCGACGAGCCAGGACCGCGCGGTGTTCACGAGCCCGGCGCCGTCCGGCAGCAGCGCCAGCCGCCGCGCGTCGACCAGGTGCCGGGTCTCCGGCAGCGACGGCGCGTGCAGCACGACGACCCGCGAGCGCCGCAGCAGGTCGTCCAGCTCGGCCCGCTCCACCCCGAGCGCCCCGGCGTCCTCGGCGGTGAGGTACGGGTCGCTGACCAGCACGTGCGCGCCGAGCGCCCGGAGCAGCGCGATGTTCGCCCGGCCGGTCCGGGAGGCGCCGACCACGCCGATCGTCGCGCCGAGCACCTCGTGCCGCGCGGGGGCCGCCTCCGCCTCGGCCCAGGGCGCGCCGGCGTGCAGCGCGTGGTCGAACCGCGGCACCCGGTGCAGCAGCGCCAGCGTGAACGCGAGCGCCACCTCGGCGACCGACCGGGCCATGCCCTGACCGGCCTGGGTGACGGCGACGCCGCGCGCCGCGACCTCGGGCGTGAGGAACGGCCGCACGGTCGCGCCGGTGTGCGCCACCAGCCCGAGCGCGGGCAGCCGGTCGAGCAGGCCGGCGTCGAGCGGCGGCTGTCCCCAGGTGGTGACCAGCACGCGCGCACGGGGCCAGGCGGCACCCGGCGCGAGCAGCGCGGGACCGCCCTCGAGCCACGCCACCCCGCCGCCCAGCGCCGCGGCGGCGTCGCCCAGCGCCCGCTCGGCCGCGGCGTCGAAGAACTCCCCGCGCAGCGCCGCCGGCACCGCGACCAGCACCGCCGTCACGCCAGCCACCCGTCGAGGTGCTCCGCGACGAAGTCGTCGTCGGACAGCCACGGGTGCAGCCGGAGCACGCGGTCGATCTCCTCGGCCTGGCCGGGCGACAGCGTCTCGTCCGGGTCGAGGCACCACGTGCCCGCGAGCAGGCCCTGCCGGCGCAGCACCTCGTGCACCCCGGCGATGCAGCCGGCGAACCCGTGCTGCGGGTCGAACAGCGCGGCGTTGGCGTCGGTCACCGCCGCGGACCGCGCGACCAGGTCGGCCAGCGCCTCCCGGTCGCCCGCGCGGGCCCGGCCCACCTGCGCGTGCAGCTCGACCGCGCGCCGGGTCCAGACCGACCAGTGGCCGAGCAGCCCGCCCACCACGCGGCGCGTGACCGGCTCGCCGTCCGGGCCGTCGAACACCAGGTCGGACAGCAGGTCCGCCACGATCGCGTCGTCGTTGCCCGTGTACAGCGCGATGTCGGCGCCGCGGGACGACCCGGCCACGGCGCGCGCGACGTCGAGGGTCCGGTACCGGTCGAACGGCGCGGCCTTGACCGCCACGACCGCCTCGAGCTCCGCGAACCGCCGCCAGAAGTCGAGCGACAACCGCGGCCCGCGGATCGCGGCCTGCAGGTAGAACCCGATGACCGGCAGCACCTCCCCGACGGCGGCCGCGCGCTCGATCGCGTGGTCCTCGAGCCGGGCGGGGTCGGCGAGCAGCGGGTCCCCGGGCGCCGGGCGCGGCGGGCTGAGCAGCACCGCGTGGTACCCGAGGCCCGCGGCGACCTCGGCCTCCGCCACGGCCTGCGCCGTCGGCCCGGCCACCCCGGCGACCCGCACGAACGGGCGGGCGGCGGGCCCGGCCCCCAGCGCGTCGTCGAGGGTGTCGGCCGCGAGCGCCAGCACCGGCTCGTACAGGCCGACGTCCCGGATCTCGAACTGCGTGGTGTGCACCCCGACCGCGACGCCCCCGGCACCGGCGGCGGCGTAGTACCGGGTGAGCGCGCGCTGGTGCCGCTCGTCGAGGCGGCGGTCCTCCGTGAGCGCGAGCGGGTGCGCGGGGATGACGGTGCCGGCGCGCAGCAGCTCGCCGACCTCGCGCGGCAGGGCGGGGGTGGCGGGCGCGGCGGGGGCGGCCATCAGAACCGCCCGTCCCGGACGGCCCACTTGGTGGGCTTCCCGCTGGTCGGCAGCCCGGCCGCCAGCCACGCCGCCTGCCAGTCCACGAGCGTGCCCGCGGTGACGTCGGGGTAGCCGAACAGGTCGAGGCACCGGGTCGCGTCGTTGAGCAGCGCGGTGCCCGACGGCGTGCCCGTGAACGCGACGTCGCGGCCGAGACCCGCGGCCAGGCGCCGGGCGACCCGCTCGACGGGCAGCACCTCGGGCCCGGTGAGGTTGAGCGTGAAGACGTCGGGCGAGGCGTGGGCCGTGGCGCGGAGCGTGACCTCGTTCGCGTACCCCTGCCACACCACGTTGACGTGGCCGGTGGTGAGGTCGACCGGCTCGCCCGCGAGGATCGTCGAGGCGATGTCGTACAGCACCCCGTACCGCAGGTCGACGGCGTAGTTCAGCCGGATCAGCGACACCGGCGTGCCGCGGGTCAGCGCGCCGTGCGCGAACACCCGCTCCCGGCCGAGGCAGGACATCGCGTACTCCCCGACCGGCCCGAGGGGGTGGTCCTCGGCGGCGCCCTGGCTGCTGACGGGCACCAGCGGGTAGACGTTGCCGGTCGAGAACGCCGTGATCCGGCTGTCCCGGTACCGCCGCGCGACCCGGTCCGGCAGCGCGGCGTTCACCGCCCAGGCCCACGACGGGGCCGACGCGGAGCCGAACTTCGCGCCCACCATGAACAGTACGTCCGCGCCGTCGGGCAGCCCCGCCAGGTCGTCGTCGCCGAGCAGGTCGGCCGTCACGACACGGACCCCCGCCGCGCGCAGCCGGTCGGCCTGCGCGGCGTCGGACCACCGGGACACGGCGTGCACCGCGTCGCCGTCGCGGCCCGCGGCGTCCAGCGCCCGCCGCGCCAGCACGGCGAGCGTCGGGCCCATCTTGCCGCCGGCGCCGAGGACCACCAGGTCGCCGGCGCCGCGCGCGAGGTCGGCGACCAGCGCCGGCGACGGGGTGGTGAGGCGGTCCTCGAGCTCCTGCTCGGAGGTGAACATGCGGGTCCTTCCGTGGGGTCTGCGGGGTCGGGGGTCGCGGCGGCGGCTCAGCCCTTGATGCCGGTCTGCGCGACGCCCTCCTGGAACGAGCGCTGCGCGACGGCGTACGCCGCGAAGATCGGGACGAGGGCGACGACGGACCCGGCCAGCACCACCGAGAGCGGCACCTGCTGCTGGCGCAGCGACGCGATGCCGACGGTGAGCGTCCACATGTCCGCGCTCTTGCCGATGATGAGCGGCCACAGGAAGTCGTTCCAGTGCCACAGGAACACGAACGTGCCGAGCGTCGCGAGCACCGGCTTGCACAGCGGCAGCACGATCGTCGCGAACGTGCGCCACTCGCCGGCGCCGTCGATCTTCGCGGCCTCGAACAGCTCGTCCGGCAGCCCCTTGATGAACTGCCGCATGAGGAACACCGCCTGGGCGTTCGCCAGCGAGGGCAGGATCAGGCCCCAGTACGTGTCGACGCCGCCGAGCTTCGCCATGACGATGAAGGTCGGGATGAGGGTGACGTGGTACGGCACCATCACCATCGCGAGGAACGACCAGAACATGGCCTCCCGCCCGGGGAACCGCTTCTTGGCGAACGCGTAGCCGGCCATCGAGGCCATCACGAGCACCGCCACCACGGACACCACGGAGTAGATGACGCTGTTCAGCGTCCAGCGCAGCATGTCCTGCCCGGCCAGCACCTCCCGGAACGCCGAGGTGTCGAGGTTCCACGGCAGCAGCGACGACGGGAAGTCGATGGCCGTCTCGGGCCGCAGCGCGATGACGACCATCGCGTAGAACGGGAAGATCGTCAGCAGCGAGCCGGCGGCCAGCAGCAGCCCGCGCAGGACCTTGCCCCGCCGGGTCGGCTCGAGGGCGCGGTACGGGCGGCGGCGCGCGGCGGCGGGCGGCGGGACGGCGGGCGGGGCCGCGACCTGTGCGGTGGGGGCGCTCACGATTCCCTCCCGAGGAAGCGTCGCTGGACCACGGCGACGACGAGCGTCATGGCGAACAGCGCGACGCCGATCGCCGCGGCGTAGCCGTAGTCGACGTACTTGAAGCCCTGGTCGTACAGCATGTAGACGAGGGTGTAGCTGCCGCGGGCGGGGCCGCCCTGGGTCATCACGAAGATCAGGTCGAACACCTGGAACGAGGCCGTGGTCTCGATGACCGCGAGGAAGAACAGCGACGGCCTCAGGTGCGGCAGCACGATGTACCGGAACCGCGCGACGGGGCCGGCGCCGTCGGTCAGCGCCGCCTCCTCCAGCTCGCGCGGGACCTCCTGCAGGCCGGCCAGCAGGATGAGCATCCCGTAGCCGAACCGCGACCAGACGCCCACGAGCACGAGCGCCGGGACCACCAGCAGCGACGAGGACAGCCACGACTGCCCGCTGCCGCCGAGCCACTGCGAGACCGTCGACACCGGGCCGTCGGTCGAGAACACCCAGACGAACACCGTGCCCGCCAGCACCAGCGAGGTGATGACCGGCAGGAAGAACACCGACCGGAAGAACCCCACCCCGCGGAACCGGCGCCGCACCGCGAGCGCCATCACCAGGGACAGCCCGAGCGACAGCGGCACGGCCAGCAGCGTGTAGAGCACGGTCACGCGCAGGGCCTGCCAGAACACCGGGTCGCCGACCATGCGCTCGAAGTTCGCCAGGCCCTCCCACTCGAGGCTGCCGGAGATGTCGTAGTCGAAGAACGACAGCCCGACGCCGGCGATCGCCGGACCGAACCGGAACGCCAGGAACAGCAGGAACGTCGGCAGGGCGAACAGCAGGCCGGTGCGCGCGTCCCAGCGCGCCATCACCGACCGGCCACCGGCCCGGCCGGGCCCGCCGCGGCGCGTGGGCGCCGCGGCGGGCTCGCGGAGTGCAGAGGTCATCGCCTTCGTCAGCCCAGCATCGCGTCGGCCGAGGCCGCGGCGTCGTCGAGCGCCTGCTGCGCGGACTTCTGCCCGAGCAGCGCGGCCTGGATCTCCGGGGCGAGGACGCCCATCACCTCGCGGGCGTGCTCGTTGACCGGGCCGACCGTGGTGTCGGGGATCGTCTTCTCGATCGCGCCGTACACCGGGTCGTCCGCGTAGAGCTCACCGGTCGAGGACAGCGGGGAGAACATCTTCGCGGTGGTGACGAACTCGGTGACCGGGTCCGCCGAGGTCACGAAGTCGATCCACGCGCCGGCGGCGTCCTTGTTCTCCGAGCCCTTCAGCATCGACAGCGAGCCGACGGTGCCGTAGCCGATCGTCTCCTCCTGGGTCAGCGGCGGCTGGATGACGATGTTCTCGGTGCCCCAGTACGCCTCGACGTCCGCGGGACCGGACTGCCAGGTGCACGCGACCTTGTTCTGCGCGAGCGCCGTCTGCTCGATGCTCGGCGTGGTGGTGATGAGGTCGGGCTCCAGGTAGCCGCCCTCGTTCAGCTCGACCAGGAACTCGAGCGCCTCGACGCCCGCGTCCGAGTTGAACGCCACCGACGTGCCGTCCTCGCTGAACACGTCGCCGCCCGCCTGCCACAGCAGCGGGTAGAACGTCATGTTGAGCGTGACCTCGGGCGAGCCCCAGTAGTTCGTGGCGTAGATGCCCTGCTCGGCCAGGTCCGGGGCGATGTCCAGCAGGTCGTCCCAGGTCTCCGGGTACTCGGTGGCGCCGATCGCGTCGAACGCCGCCTTGTCGCACACCAGCGGGTTGGAGCTGGTGAGCAGCGGCGCGCCGAGCATCTGCCCGTCGACCGTGATCGACTCCGCGACGTTCGGGAGGATGTCGGCGACGTGCTCCTCGGACAGGTAGCCGTCCACCGGCTCGATCGACGACTGGTACGTCGCGAGCTGGTCGGGGATCAGGTACACGACGTCCGGGCCGGTGCCGGACGCGATGGCCGTGGTCAGCGACTCGTCGCGGCCCGCCCACGGGTACACCTGGACGGTGACGTCGACGTCGGGGTTCTCCGCCGTGAACGCCTCGACCTGCGCGTCCCAGAAGTCCTGGTGCGCGGTCTCGTCCGCGATGATCGGGTAGATCCACATCGTGACCTCGCCGGACAGGGCTCCGTCCTCGCCGTCGCCGGCGGGGGCGCCGTCGGACGAGGAGGAACAGCCGGCGAGCAGGACCGTGCAGGCGGCTCCGGCCGCCACCAGCGACTTCGTCGCGAGTCTCATCGCATCTCCTTGATCAGGACCCTGGGGTCGGGGGAAGGCAGGGACTGCTGGGGGACGTGCGGGTGGTGCGTGGTGCCCCGGGCGGCGGCCGTCATGCGGCGCCCACCTCCCGGACCTGGCCGGTCCGGCGCGCCTGCTCGGCGGCGAACACGACGAGGTGGCTGTCGAGGGACTCGGCCGCTCCGGACCGGACCCAGGTGCGGTCGCCGGTGGCGACCGCGGCGGTGAAGGCGTCCATGAGGCCGGCGTCGCCGCCGCCGTGGCCGTCCGCGGCGTTGGACCCGGCCGCGCCGGTGTCGAGGACGCGCACGGTGTTGTCCCGGAAGTCGACGACGCGGACCCGCTCGCCGTCGCCCTCGAGCGAGCCGTGGGTGCCGAACACCCGCGTCTGCCGGTGGGTCTGCTCCGAGAACGCCGTCATGGTGAACGTCGCCGCCGCGCCGCCCTCGAGGCGCATCGCGACGACCTGGTGGTCGACCACGTCGTTGTCGCAGGCCCACACGCAGCGGCCGTACGGGCCGGTGCGCAGCGCGTCGACGACCCCCTGCTCGTCGGTGCGCGACGTGATGACGGTGACCGGCCAGACGGGCCCGTCGGCGCGGAGCGTGCCGAGGTACAGCCGCGGGGCGGAGTACGGGCAGCCGGGCTCGAGGGCGCAGTCGAGGCACCGGTCGGCGGCGCCGGCGGGCCGGTGCTCGGGGCGGAACTCGGTGAGCGAGCCGAACGACGACACGCTCTCGACCCGCAGGCCGGTCACGTACCGGATCCAGTCCACGTCGTGGCAGGACTTGGCCAGCAGCATCGGCGCCGACTCGTCCTCGCGCCGCCAGGGCCCGCGCACGTAGGAGTGCGCCATGTGCCACCAGCCGACCGGCTCCAGGTGCTGCACGTCGACCACCCGGCCGAGGACGCCGGAGTCGACGACCTCCTTCACCAGGTCGGTGTACGGCGTGTACCGCAGGACGTGGCAGACGCCGAACAGCACGCCCGCCCGCTCGACGGCCGCGACGATCCGGCGGCACTCCGCCTCGGTCGGGGCGATCGGCTTCTCCAGGAGCACCGCGTAGCCGAGCGCCGCGAACGCCTCCGCCGGCTCGGCGTGGTCGCGGTCCTGGGTGGAGATCACGACCATGTCCGCCACCCGGCCCTGCGCGGCGAGGTCCCGCCAGTCGTCGTAGTGCGCGACGCCCGGGTCGCCCGCGGCGACGAGGTCGCGCCGGTGCGGCTGCGGGTCGGCGACGGCGACGAGCCGGGCGCGCCCCGGGTTCGCCCGCGCCCACGCCAGGTAGGTCTGGCCGCGGTTGCCCGCGCCGACCAGGGCGACGGTGACCGGGGGCAGCCCGGCGACGGCGTCGGCGGTGCTGCGGCGCGGCGCACGCTCCCACGGCCGCGCGGCGGGGGCGGCCGGTGCCGTCGGCGACCGCGTCGCCGCACCCGCCGGGACGCCGGTGGGCGCGCCCGTCGTGCGCGGGGACGTCTCGCTGCTCGTTGCCATGCGGACCGCCTGGGGACTCGTCACGTCGTGGACTCGTCCGCGCGGTGCGCGTCGTGGCGTCGGGGCCGTGCTGGCGGTCGTCCTCCCCGTCGAGGGCGACCGTCTGGCGGAGCGCAGGGGGCTGGCCTGCGTCGCGACGACCCTCCCGGGCTGGGGGCGGGTCGTGCAGTGGGACGGGACGCTAGCCCGGGGTCGCCGCCCCGTCAACCACCTCGGGGCCGCCGACCGTCGTCACCGCCGGGGCGTCCGGGTCGAACCCCAGGTCCCGGGAGATGCGCCGGGCGGCGTCGCGCACGGTGCGGCCGAGCTCCTGGTAGTGCCACGCCGGCTGGTCGAGCTTGAGGCCCGTGATGGAGATCGCGCCGACGCACGCGCCGTCGTGCCCGAGCAGCGGCGAGCCGATGCAGAACACCCCCTCGGCGTCCTCCTCGTCGTCGATCGCGTAGCCCTGCGCGCGGCTCTCGGCCAGGTGCGCGACCAGCGTGTCGACGTCCGTGATGGTGCGCGACGTGCGGCGCATGAGGCCCACCCGCCCGACCAGCTCGCGCACCTGGTCGGGCGGCAGCCACGACAGGATCGCCTTGCCCAGGCCGGTGGAGTGCGGCAGCTCGTGGCTGCCCATCCGCAGGTCGAGGCGGACGCGCTCGTTGCCGCCGACCTGGTCGATGACGACCGCCTGGTCCTGGACCAGCGTCGCGAGCCGGGCCGTCGCCGCGGTGGCGCGGGCCAGGGCCACGAGGTGCGGCCGCGCGACGTCGCGCAGGGACGTCTGCGCGAGGGCCTGCGAGCCCAGCCGCGCGAGCGCCATGCCGAGCCGGTAGCGCCGGGACATGCCCGCGCCGTCGTCGGCCACCAGCCCGCGGCGCGTGAGCGTGTACAGCGTCGCGAAGGCCGCGCTCTTGGACAGGCCGAGCGCCTGGCCGATCTCGGTCACGGACATGCCCTCGCCGGGCGGCCGGGCCGCGAGCAGCTCCAGCACGTCGACGGCGCGGGCCACGGAGCGGACCCAGTACCGGGAGTCCTCGGGCTCGGGCGGGCTCGGCTCCATCTGGTCTCCCCTGCAGGCCGGGGGCGCCGCGCCGGCGCCGTGCTGCCAGGCTAGCCGCTGTTCGGTACTGCCGACTAGTGTCCGAGGCGGACGACCGCGCGCGCCCGTCGGGCTCGGGCCCGCGCCGACCGCGGCTCGTCGCGCGGGTGTTCGGTCGTCCCGAACACAGGGAGGACCGGATGCGGCTGGGGATCGTCGGGGCGGAGTCGACGCACGTCGACCAGGTGCTGCGGCTGGCCCGGACGGGCGCGCTCGGTCCGGGCGTGGCCGTCGCGGTCGTCGCCGTCCCGGACGCCGAGCCGGCAGGGGACGACCGGCTCGCCGCGCTCCGCCGCGCGGGCACCGCAGCCACCCGGTCGGGGACGCCGGAGCGCACGGCGGCCCTGCTCGCGCGCTCGGGCGTGGACGCCGTGCTGCTCGCCACCCGCGACGGCCGCGGGCACCGCGCGCTCGCCGAGCCGGTGCTGCGGGCGGGCCTGCCGCTGCTCGTCGACAAGCCGTTCACCACCGACCCGGAGGACGCGGCGCGGCTGGTGGAGCTGGCCGCGGCGCGCGGGGTCCCGCTGACCAGCGCCTCCGCCCTGCGGCTGCACCCGGACGTCCGCGCCCTCGCCGCGCGCTGGCGCCCGTCGCCGTCCGGCCTGACCGTCACGGCCTCCGGCCCGGCCGACCCCGCGTCCCCGCACGGCGGCCTGGCGTTCGCCGCCGTGCACGTGGTCGAGGCCGCCCTCGGGGTGCTGCGCGACCCGGTGTCCGGGCCGGTCGCGGTGGTCGCCGGCGCCGGCACCCGGACGGCGCTGGTCCCCGCCGGGCGGGACGTCGGGGTGGTGACGGTCGCGACGCCCGGGGCCGGCACGGGCGGCACGGGCGGCACGGGCGGCACGGGCACGCCGTACCAGGTGGGCGTGACCGGGGCGGACGGGCGGGAGGACGTGCGCGTCGAGCTGGGCGCCGACTACCTGCTGCCGGTGCTGTCCCGGTTCCTCGCGGGCGTGCGCGGCGGCACCGTGGCGCCGTCGGGCGCCGCCCTGGTCGACGCCGTACGCGTGCTCGCCGCGCTGTGCGCGTGACCTCCCGCTCGGCGGCCCGGACGCGGCGGAGGGCAGCACCCGGTCGGGGTGCTGCCCTCCAGGGGTGCGGTCCAGCCCGGCCGCGGCCCCACGTGCTGCCTTGCGCTCCGCCAAGAGCACTTTCCAAACGCCATTCGGCACAACCGAACGGACACTTCATTGAAGCGCGCGTCCGGGCGAGCGGCAAGGGCTGGGCGTTACGGTTCTGTAAAGCCTGCCGCTGTTCGGTATAGCCGAACGTTTGGGATCAGGCGACCAGGTTGCCCTCCGAGAGGACGCGGTCCCCCGTCGCCGGGAGGGCCGTCCGGGTCACGCCGCGCTCCACGTTGGCCGTGTGCAGCAGCGACGAGCCCGGGCCGAACGCCGCGTCCGCGAGCTCCAGCCGGCCGCCCTCGAACGTCGAGCCGGTCGCGCGGTAGTGGTTGGTCCCGCCCGTCAGCACGACGTGCGCGACGCCGTCCCCGGCGACGCCCGTGTACCCGTCGAACGACCACGAGAGCGTCCCGCCGTCCGCGGCCCGCCCGAACACCACGCCCGACGCCGGGGCCCCCGTCGCCCGCGTCCCGCCGGTCACCTCGAGCGCCTGGTCCGAGGTCCCGGCCAGCAGGACCCCCGTGCCGGCCAGCTCCGTCCCGTCCAGCACCAGACGGGACGACGCCACCGTGAGCGCCGCGCCGCCCTCCGCGCCCTGGAGCGTGCACCCCGTCAGGGTCAGCGGGCCGGTCCCGGGGAACAGGGCCGTGCCGCCGTCGAGGCCGGTGACCGTCGTCCGCACCAGGTGCACGGGGGTGGTCACGTTCGCCGCGACGAAGGGCATCGACGCCAGCTGGTCCGTCAGGCCGATCACGCAGTCCTCGATCACGGTCGGGCGCGCGGACAGGTCCGTGGCCTGCGAGAGCTGGAACCGCCCGTCCACCCGGCACCCGCGCATCTGGAGGCCGTCCGCGTTCACCCACATCCACGACGGGTAGTCCGGCATGCTCGGGTCGCGCACCACCTGGCAGTCCTCCAGCGTCAGGTCCACCACGCCGACCCGGGCGAAGAACAGCGCCGCCACCTGCTGCCGCACGGTGATCCGCTTGGCCCGCCCGCCCCAGGTGGCCCCCGAGTTGGCGAACGTCATGAGGCCGGAGTTCCCGATGTAGGTCAGGTCGTGCTCGTACTGGCCGTGCGTGACGAACGGGCCCTGCACGTCGCCGTCGCCGTGGCAGCTCTCCACCGTCGAGTACGCCGCGCAGGTGAAGTCGTTGAGGTGCCGGGCGTTGGACGTCCGGCAGTCCACCACGTGCGCGTACAGGCAGGAGATCTGCTGGGTCAGGTAGCCCGCGCCGCCCAGCGTCACGCTCACCGGGTTGGCCAGCGAGCACTGCGAGGTCACGTACGACGTGTTCCACCGCCGCATCACCACCGGCCAGAACGTGCGCTCCGCGTCCACCTGGTGCACGTCGCAGTGCGTCGCGTACTCGAAGGCCACCGGGTGCGAGCCCGTCACCTGGTCCGTCCCGGTCCCGCGGAACCGCATCCGCTGCACGGTCACCCGCTGGACCGGCTCGACCCGGGTGAACGTCAGCACCCGCCCGGCCGCGAGCGGCCAGCCGGTCTTGTAGCCGAGCCGCACGTGCGTGGCGTCGACGACCTGCGTGATCTGCACCAGGTACATGAGCTCCCGCTCGGCGCTGCCGCCGCCCGGGCGGGTATCCGTCTGCACGGCGTACCAGTCCCCCACCGCGAACGCCGCCGAGTCCGGCACGGGCACGATGTCGACCAGCTCCGGCAGCGCGTCCGGCAGCGTCGACGTCACGACGTGGTCGGTCACGGTCCCGCGGAAGAACAGCACCGCCGCGAACGGGTCGTTGGCGGCGGCGGGCTCGATGCCCTCGGTGGTCACCAGCCGGCCGCCGAAGTCGAGCACCAGGTCCGACCGCGTGAACCGGTGCCGGCGGGTGAAGCTGAGGTCCGTGCGGGCCTCGATGCGGTGCACCGCCGGGTCGCCGACCATCGCGTCCAGCGCGTCGTCCGCCGGCGTGCTCGCGTCCAGGACGCCGAACTGCCGGAAGTCGAGCACGCCGTCGTGGACGAGCAGCCACCGGCCGCGCGAGCGCCGCTCGGAGGCGATCACCGTGCCACCGTTCGGGTCCGCGGTGGCCGCGGGGTCCCAGCGGGTCACCATGCCGCCGCCGTCGCCCGCCGCGGCGTACCCCGCGACCAGCACGACGGCGCCGGCGGTGGGCTGCAGGCGGCGGAGCTCGGCGACGGTGGCGACGGCGCCCGTGGCCCGGGCGGCGGCGGGTCCGCCGGCGGGCGCGGGCGCGGCGGCCGGGACGGCGGGGGACGCGGCGGACGCCGTGCGGGCCGCGCCGAGCGCGACGGCCGACGCCAGGAGGCCGGCGCCCCCCGTGCGCAGCAGCGCGCGACGGGACGCGCGGCCGGGGGCGGAGCCGGACGGGTCGGGTGCGACGGTGTCGTCGGGGGTGGTGCGCATGCGAGGACCTCCAGGACGAGTCGGTGCGGACCGTCCGTGGGAGGTGCCGGGAGGCGTGCGGGTGGTGCGGTGGCGGAGCGCCGGTGCGGCGCCGCCGCGGCTTCGCGCCGGTGGGCGCCGCGACGTGCCGAACGTAGGACCGTCCCGCGGGGGTGTCAACGGTCCGGACCCCGACCCGCCCCGGTCGGTGACGTGTCAGGGGCAGTGGACGGCTGACCCGGCGCGGCCTAGTGTGGCCGCACCCATCCAGAGCGACCGAGAGACCTGGCTCGTCGACGTCGCAGCAACCCCCCTCGTGACCGAGGGTGCGGGTGCTTCCGCCAGGACCGATGGAGCTGACGATGACCGGTCCCGACGCACCCGCGCACCCCACGGAGCACGCCGTGCCCGACGGCCTCGGAGCCGTGGACCGCCCGACCGTGTCGTTCGAGCTGTTCCCGCCGCGGAACCCGGACGCCGCGCCGCGGCTGTGGTCCACCGTGCAGCGGCTCGCCGCCGCCCGGCCCGACTTCGTGTCCGTCACGTACGGCGCCTCCGGCAGCACGCGCACCACCACGCGGCAGCTCGTCCGGCGGCTGCTGCGCGAGACGTCGCTGACCCCGATCGCGCACCTGACCTGCGTCGCGAGCTCGCGCGCGGACCTCACGGCGACCATCGAGGAGTTCCTCGACGAGGGCGTGCGGTCGTTCCTGGCGCTGCGGGGCGACCCGCCGGCCGACCGGTCCTGGGAGCCGCACCCCGAGGGGCTGCCGACGGCGAGCGCCCTCGTCGAGCTGCTGCGGGACGTCGAGCGCCGCCGGTGCGCGAGCAGCCCGGCGCAGGCGGTGCGGGCGGCCACCCGGCCCCTCTCGGTCGCCGTCGCCGCGTTCCCCCGCGGCAACGCCGGCGCCGGCAGCACCCGGGAGCAGGACGTCGCGGCGCTGCTCGCGAAGCAGCGGGCCGGCGCGGACTTCGCGATCACCCAGGTGTTCTACGACGCCGGCTCGTACGCCGAGCTCGTCGCCCTGGCGCGTGACGCCGGCGTCACCATCCCGATCCTGCCCGGCATCATCCCCACCACCGACCCGGCGCGGCTGCGGCGCGTGGCCGAGCTGACCGGCGTGCCCGTCCCGGCGTCGCTGCTGGAGCGGCTCGACGTCTTCGACCCCGGCGACCCCGCGGACGTGGCCGCCCGGCACCGCCTCGGCACGCGGCTGGGCGTCGACCTGGTGAACGCGGTGCTCGACGGCGGCGCGCCCGGCGTCCACCTCTACACGTTCAACCAGCACGGACCGGCGCTCGACCTGCTGGAGGGCGCCGGCCTGGGCGGCGACGCCCCGAGCGCGCACCTGCGGGTCGACCCGCCCCGCGCACCCGCGGCCCCCGCGACCACCCCGACCCCCGTCCCGACCACCTGAGGCGAGAGATGACCCACCTGACCCACCCGTTCCCCGCCGGCACCGTCCTGGGCTACCCCCGGATCGGGCCGCGCCGCGAGCTCAAGAAGGCCATCGAGGCGTTCTGGGCCGGCCGCACCACCGCCGCCGAGCTGGAGGCGACCGCCGCCGGTCTGCGCCGCCGCACCCGCGAGCGGCTGGCGGGGCTCGGGCTCGACACCCGGCTGCCGGCCATCCCGAGCGCGTTCTCGTTCTACGACCACGTGCTCGACACCGCCGCGGTGCTCGGCGCGGTGCCGGAGCGGTTCGCCGACCTGCTCACCGCCGACGGCGGCCTCGACCTCGCCGGGTACTCCACCGTCGCCCGCGGCCGGGGCGGCGACCTGCCGCTCGAGATGACCAAGTGGTTCGACTCCAACTACCACTACCTGGTGCCCGAGATCGGTCCGACGACGCCGTTCCGCTACGCGGGCGACCGTCCGGTCCGCGAGCTCGCGGAGGGCCTCGCCGAGGGCGTGCTGACCCGGCCGGTCCTCGTCGGGCCGGTGACGTTCCTCGCGCTGTCGAAGCCCGCGGAGGGCTCCCCGGAGGACTTCCTGCCGATCGACCGGCTGCCCGACGTGCTGCCCGTCTACGCGGCGCTGCTGCGGGACCTCGCCGCCGCGGGGGCCACGTGGGTGCAGCTCGACGAGCCGGCACTGGTGTCGGACTCCACGGGCGTGCCGGCGGACCGGCTGCTCGCCGCCGCGGCGGAGGCGTACCGCGCCCTCGCCACGGACCTGCCCGTGGCCGAGCGCCCCGCCCTGCTCGTGGCGGCGCCCTACGGCGACCTCGGCGACGCGCTGCCCGTGCTCGCCGCGTCCGACGTCGACGGCCTCGCGCTGGACCTGGTGCGCGGCGCGGCCCCGGCGGGCGACGTCCCCGGACTCGCGTCGAAGCTGCTGGTCGGGGGCGTGGTGGACGGCCACAACATCTGGCGCGCGGACCTCGACGCCGCGCTGGCGACCCTGGAGGGACTCGAGACGCTCGGCGCCGCGCAGGTGTCCGTGGCGACGTCCACCTCGCTGTTCCACGTGCCGCACGACGTCGACGACGAGCCGGCGCTCGACCCGACGCTGCGGTCCTGGCTGGCGTTCGCGGACCAGAAGGTCGGCGAGGTCGTCACGCTGGCGACCGGGCTGCGCGAGGGGCGCGAGGCCGTGCACGCCGAGCTGCTCGCCGCCGCGGACGCCCGCCGCAGCCGCGCCCAGGCGCCCGGCGTGGTCCGCCCCGACGTGCGGGACCGACTGGCCGCGCTGCCGCAGGACGCGTTCCACCGGGGCGACTTCGCGGAGCGGCAGGCCGCCCAGGCCGCGCGCCTGCGCCTGCCCGTGCTGCCGACGACCACCATCGGCTCCTTCCCGCAGACCTCCGAGATCCGGGTGGCGCGCGCCGCGTCCGCCCGCGGGGAGCTCACCGCCGCCGAGTACGAGGACGCGATGCGGGCGGAGATCCGGCGCGTCGTCGAGCTCCAGGAGCAGATCGGCCTGGACGTCCTCGTGCACGGCGAGGCCGAGCGGAACGACATGGTGCAGTACTTCGCCGAGAACCTCGACGGGTTCGCCGTCACGCAGAACGGCTGGGTGCAGTCCTACGGCTCGCGCTGCACCCGCCCGTCGATCCTGTGGGGCGACGTCGCGCGCCCGGCGCCCATCACGGTGCCGTGGACGACGTACACCCAGTCCCTCACCGCGAAGCCCGTCAAGGGCATGCTCACCGGGCCGGTCACGATCCTCGCGTGGTCGTTCGTGCGGGACGACCAGCCGCTCGCCGACACCGCGAACCAGGTGGCGCTGGCGCTGCGCGACGAGATCGCCGACCTGGAGGCCGCCGGCACCGCGATCGTGCAGGTCGACGAGCCCGCGCTGCGCGAGCTGCTCCCGCTGCGGGCGGCGGACCACGCGGCCTACCTCGACTGGTCGGTGCGGTCCTTCCGCCTCGCCACGTCGGGCGTCCGCCCGGACACCCAGATCCACACCCACCTGTGCTACTCGGAGTTCGGCGAGGTCATCGGGGCGATCGACGGGCTCGACGCGGACGTGACGTCCATCGAGGCCGCGCGCTCGAAGATGGAGATCCTCGGGGACATCGCCTCGGCGGGCTACCCCCGCGGGATCGGCCCGGGCGTCTGGGACATCCACTCCCCGCGCGTGCCGAGCGAGGCCGAGGTCACCGAGCTGCTCACCGAGGCCGTCCGGGTGATCGACCCCGCGCAGCTCTGGGTGAACCCCGACTGCGGCCTCAAGACCCGCGGCTACGCCGAGGTCACGCCGTCGCTCGAGCACGTACTGGCCGCGACCCGCGCGGTGCGCGCCACGCTGCCGGTGGCGACCACCGTCTGATCCGCGGCGCGGGCCGACACCCGCCGCGCAGCACGGCGCCCCGGTCCCGTCGCGGGACCGGGGCGCCGGTGTGCGGACGTCAGGCGTCCGCGTGCTGGGCGTCGGCCGGGGCCTCGATGGTCGCCGGCGTCTCACCGGTCCGGACCTCGATGCGCCGCGGCTTGGCCTCCTCGGCCACCGGGATCGTCAGCGTCAGGACGCCGTCGGCGTACGACGCGTGGATGGCGTCCAGGTCGAGCCCGCGGCCCACCGTCAGCTGGCGGGCGTAGGTGCCGACCGGGCGCTCCTTGGCGAGCCACTGCACGCCGTCCTCCGTGCGCGCCGTGCGCTGGGCGCGGATGGTCAGGGTGCGGTCGTCCACGTTGACGTCGATCGACCCCGGGTCGGCACCCGGCAGGTCGACGTGCAGGACGTAGTGGTCGCCGGCGCGGTACAGGTCCATCGGCATGGACGCCGCCGCGCGCTGCGAGCCGAGCACCTGGCTCATGAGCCGGTCCATCTCCTGGAACGGGTCGAATCGCGTAGCCACAGCCCGTCACCTCCTCGACTCCGACGGGCCCCGGCCTGTCCGGGGCCATCGCGCTGCTCCGGCGGGACGGACCCCGCCGGAAGGGGCTACAGGACCTGTTCTAGCACTCGGGCACCGAGAGTGCTAACCCTGTCGCGGGCTGTTCGCCGAGAGATGAACGCGCAGGTCAGAAGGCCGTGGGGAGGCGGTCGCCGCCCTCGGTGGCGGCCGCCAGCGCCGACACGATCCGCACGTCTGCGTCCAACCACGGCACCGTCAGCCACTCGCCGCGCGGCAGCCACCGCAGCTCGTCGTGCTCCACGAGCGGCTCCGGCTCACCCGCCGCCACCCGCGCCAGCCACAGCCGCATCGTGTACCGGTCGGTCAGCCGCCAGCACCCGTCGTCCGGCCCGGCCAGCTCCGCACCGAGCTCGACCTCGACGCCGAGCTCCTCGCGCAGCTCCCGGTGCAGCGCCGCCTCGGGCTCCTCGCCCGGCTCCACCTTGCCGCCCGGGAACTCCCAGCGCCCCGCCAGGCTCACGGGCGACCGGCGCCGGGCGGCCAGCAGCGCGCGCGGGACGTCGAGGTCGTCGACGAGCGCCGCGGCGACGACGAGGACGGGCGAGGCCATGCGCCGATCCTGCCAGGCCCGGGTCTGGCGGTCCTCGCTATCGTGGAAGGTGAGGGAGGTGGTCCAGATGGTGTTCGCACCCGCCACGCGCGGCGCCTGGGCGCGCCACCGACCCGCCGTGGTCGTCCCCGACTCCCTCGACGAGCTCCGCGGTCCGGTCGCCGGACACGTACGGCTCCCCCTGCACCTGCAGTGGTCGGGACGGCGTGACTACGACCTGTCGGACGACACCGACGTGGTCTGGCTCTACAGCCGGGTCATCCGCGAGGCCTCGACGCAGGAGGATCTGCGGAGCGTCCTGGACGGGCCTACGGTGGTGCGCCTGTGGTCGGAGCTGCGGCTCCCCGCCACGCACGTGCTGGCCTGGGAGGCTGCATTCCCGCAGCTGCGTGCCGCCACGTGATCGACGCACGGCAACGCCGACTCGCCGCGGCCGCCCTCGCCGTCGTCGGTGAGCACGGGTTCGCGCTCGCGGGCGGTCTGGCGCTCGCGGCGCACGGTGTCGGGGCGCGACCGTCGGACGACATCGACCTGTTCACCGCGAACACCGACCCGGAGGCGTTCGCCGCCGCAGTCGACGCCGTGGAGGACGCGTTCGTCCGCACCGGGTGGGACGTGAGCGAGCACCGCCGCGGACCGCTCTACGCCCGCCTGGTCGTCGGGATCTCGCCTGCCGAGCGGTACGAGCTCGACCTGGCAGTGGACTATCGCGCCAGGCCACCGGTCGCCGTCGCCGACCTCGGGCCGGTCCTCGACGTCGCGGACGCCGTCGGCTCGAAGATGTGCGCGCTCTACGGACGGGGAGAGGTCCGCGACTACGTCGACATCCACGAGACCGTCGTGTCCGGACACTACGGGCGGGACGAGGTGCTCGCCCTCGCCGACGAGCGGGAGGTCGAGCCGCTCGACCGCGCCGTCCTCGTGGAGCGGCTGGCTGCGGCCACGCGGATACCCGACCGCGAGCTCGCGGCGTACCTCACCGAGGATGCGTCGGCGTCCCTGCGCTCGTGGTTCGAGCGCTGGGCGAGCGAGCTGAGCACGGGCCGGACGACGTCCGGTCCCGGACCGTCGTCCTCGGTCACCCCACCAGCAGCAGGCCGCCGAGGCTGACGGCCGCGGCGACGACGGTCGACGCCGCGCCGAGCGCGAGGGGCCGGCCGCCGGTGCGGACCAGGCGCCCGACGTGGATCTGCGTGCCGAGGGCGGTCATCGCGGCGCCGAGCGCGAGGGTCGTCACGGGCTTCACCGCCGGCAGGACCGCGTCGGGGACGAGGCCGGCGGACCGCACCAGCACGGCGACGACGAACCCCGCGACGAACAGCGGGACGAGCGGCGTGCGGCGGCCGGGTCCCGCGACGGCGCCCCCGGCCCGGCGGCGGACGACGCCGACACCGGCGACGAGCGGCGCGAGCAGCAGGACGCGCGCGAGCTTCGCGACCACGGCGACCGTGAGCGCGGCGGCGGACACGGTGCCCGCGGCGGCGACGACCTGGGCGACCTCGTGCACGGACATCCCGGCCCAGAGCCCGGCGGTGCGGTCGGTGAGCCCCAGCACGCCCGCGGCCAGCGGCAGCGCGACGATCGCCAGGCTCCCGTAGACGGTGACCAGCGCGACGGCGGTCGCGACGTCCTCCTCGTCGGCGTCCGCGACGGGGCTCATGCCCGCGACGGCCGCGGCGCCGCAGATCGAGAAGCCGGTGGCCACGAGCAGGGTCAGCGCGCGCCCGACGCCGAGCCGGGGCCCGAGCCAGAGCGTCGCCGAGAACGTCGCCGCGACGGTGACGAGCAGGACCGCGACCTCGCGCGCGCCCAGACCGAGCAGGTCGCCGAGGGACAGCTGGAGACCGAGCAGCACGACGCCCGCCCGCAGCAGGTGCCTGCTCGTCCAGGCGAGACCGGGCTCGAGGACCGCCGGGACGGCACCCACCGAGCGGGCGGCGGCACCGAGGGCGATCGCGACGAGCAGCCCCGGCAGGACGGGGACCGCGGTGGTCAGGCCGACGCAGAGCGCGGCGACCGCCACGGCGGCGGCGGTCCCCGGGGCGACGCGGCGGACGCCGGCGAGGCGGGAGCCGCGCGCGGTGCCCTCGCCGGGCACCGCGGGCACGGCAGCCCCCGCGGGCGTGGCGGCGTCCGGGCCGCCAGCGGGGGCGGGGTGGTCGTGGGGCTGCGTCCTGGTCACGCCTCCACGGTGCGCCGTGCGGTCGGCCGCCGGAACGCCGGGTTCGCTCGCGCCCTCTAGCCTGAGGCTATGGACGAGACCTCCCCGGCCGGTCGCCGCGTGCCGCTGGGCGCGCTCGAGCTGCTCGACGCGGTCGACGCGCACGGCTCGCTGTCCGCCGCCGCCCGCGCCCTGGGCCTCGCCCAGCCGTCCGTCAGCACGGGACTGCGCCGGCTCGAGCGGCAGACGGGCCTGACGCTGCTCACCCGCTCCGCCTCCGGCACCCGGCTGACGCCCGCGGGGGTGGCGCTGCTCGCGCGCGCCCGCGACGTGCTCGCCGCCTCGGACGCCCTCGAGCGCGAGGTGGTGGCCCTGCGGACGGCGCAGCAGGGTCGCGTGCGGGTGGCGGCGAGCCTGAGCGTCGCGGAGTACCTGGTGCCCGGCTGGCTGGCGTCGCGGCCCGTGGGCTCACCCGTCGTGGACCTCGTGGTGGCGAACTCGCGGGACGTCATGGACGCGGTGCTGCACGGCCGCGCGGACCTCGGGTTCGTGGAGGGGCCGGACGTCGAGGACGGCCTGGAGGCGCGGTCGCTGGGCGAGGACGAGCTGGTGGTCGTCGTCGCGCCGGGGCACTCGTGGGCCCGCCGGCGCCGGCCGCTGACCGCGGCGGAGCTCGCGACCGCCCCGCTGGCCGTGCGGGAGTCCGGCTCCGGCACGCGCGCGGTGCTGGAGCGGGCGCTGACCGCCGCGGGTCATCCTCTCGCCGGGGCGCCCGCGCAGCTCGGGTCGACGTCGGCCGTGAAGAACGTCGTCCGCGGCGGCGGACCCGCGGCGGTGCTGTCCCGGCTGACCGTCGCCGACGAGATCGCGCGCGGCGACCTGCGGGCCGTCCCGGTCGAGGGGGTCGACCTGCGGCGGACGCTGCGCGTCGTGTGGGCCCGCAGCCGTCGGCCGTCGACCGCGGCCCGGGACCTCGCCGAGCACGTGCTCCGGGAGGCCCGCCGCCGGTCCGGCGCCTGAGCCGCCCGCGCGACGCCGCAGGGCCCCGGCCGCCGGCTCAGGCGGACGCGGCCCTGCGTCGCGAGGGTGCCGGCCCCGCGGGGCCCGGCCCGGAGGTCAGCGGATCCCGGCGGCGTGCGCCCAGGCGACCGCCTCGGCGCGCGTGGAGACGCCGATCTTGCGGTAGACCGACCGCACCTGGGACTTCACGGTGTTCCGGGTGACGAAGAGCCGCCGCGCGATGTCCTCGAGGGTCACGTCCTCGCTGAGCTCCGCGAGGACGACGCGCTCACGGGTGGTGAGCGGCTCGCCGAGGATGCTGGTCGCCGTGGTGGGGGCGAGCTCGAGAGTGGCCATGATGACCTCCGGGTGAGGGACGAGTACCGGCTGCTGGGGGTTCCCGGCTGCCGACTCCCGGTTGATCGGCAAGTGTGGCGGTCGCGATCGCAGTTCGGTTCTCACCCGACGGCCCGGCGCGTCGGCGAGGTACGTACGAACGGGTCATGTGATAGGACCGAAGTCCCAGGTCACTCGGCCGGGAAACGATTCCCACCCGGTCGGACCAGAACCACCCGAACGGCCTAGCGCCCCTCCGGGCCCGTCTCAGTCCGTGATCGAGGCGGCGTACTCCTCGGCCGACAGCAGCGCCCCGGTGCCCGTGACGTCCACCCGGAACAGCCACCCCTCACCGTACGGGTCGGCGTTGACGACCGAGGGCTCGTCCACCGCCGACTGGTTCACCTCCACCACGGTCCCGGACACGGGGGAGAACAGCTCCGACACCGACTTGGTGGACTCGACCTCGCCCACGACGGCGCCGGCCGCGATCTCGCTGCCGACCGTCGGCAGCTCCAGGTACACGATGTCGCCGAGGGCGTCCGCGGCGTTCTTCGTGATGCCGACGGTGGCCGGCGCCTCACCGTCGATCCACTCGTGCTCGGCGGTGTACTGCAGGTGGGCGGGGACGTCGCTCATGGGTGATCTCCGGGGGTCGTGGGGTCGGGCGTCGGGGACGGGTCGGGACGTGCGGGCGGGCCGGGCGTGCTCCGCCGGTCAGGACCGACGGTAGAACGGCAGCTCCACCACGCGGACGGGCTCGCGGCGGCCGCGGACGTCGACCGCGAGCTCGGTGCCGGGCGCCGAGACCTCCGGGGTCACGTACGCCATCGCGATCGGCGTGCCGAGGGTCGGCGACGGCGCGCCGGACGTCACCCGGCCGACGGTCGCCGCGTCGGCGGCGGTCCCGGTGAGGACCTCGTGGCCGTGACGGGCGGCGCGGCGGCCGAGGCCGACGAGCCCGACGAGCACCCGGGACGGCGTCGCGTGCGCGCGGGCGGCGAGCGCCTCGCGCCCGACGAACGGCAGCGGCTCGCCGTCGGGCGTGGTCTTGTCGAGCCGCACCACGCGCCCCAGCCCGGCGTCGTGCGGGGCGGTCGTGCGGTCCAGCTCGTTGCCGTACAGGGGCATGCCGGCCTCGAGCCGCAGGCTGTCGCGGGCCGAGAGGCCGGCGGGCACCAGGCCGACGGGGCGACCCGCCTCGAGCAGGTCCCGCCACAGGCCGGGCGCGGCGTCCGCGGGGACGAACAGCTCGAACCCGTCCTCGCCGGTGTAGCCCGTGCGGGCGACCAGCGCGGGCACGCCGGCGACGGTGGCCCGGACCGCCGCGTAGTACCGCACGTCGCGCACCGCCGCGGCCTCGTCCGGGTCGGCCACCAGCCCGGTGACGACCTCCGCCGCGCGCGGGCCCTGCACCGCGACCAGCGCGGTCTCGAGGGTGCGGTCCGTCAGCGAGGCGTCCGCCCCGGCGAGCCGCTCGGCCAGCGCGTCGCGCACGACGGCGACGTTGGCGGCGTTGGCGACGACGAGGAACGACGCGTCCGCGAGCCGGTAGACGATGAGGTCGTCGAGGATGCCGCCGTCCTCCGCCACGATCATCGTGTAGCGCGCCCGACCGACCGCGAGCCCGGAGATGTTCCCGACGAGCGCGCGGTCCAGCCCGGCGCCCGCCCCCGGGCCGTCGACGTGGAGCTCGCCCATGTGCGACAGGTCGAACAGCCCGGCCGCGGTGCGCACCGCCTGGTGCTCGGCCAGGTCGCCCGCGTAGCGCAGCGGCATCAGCCAGCCGGCGAACGGGGTCATGGTCGCGCCGAGGGCCTCGTGCTCCGCGTGCAGCGGCGACAGCACGACGTCGCCGGCGGCGTCCGTGGCCGGGGCGGGCGCGGCGGGCGTGACGGGCGGGGTGGTCGGGTCGGTCACAGGGTCTCTCCCTCGGCGTAGGCCTCGACGGGCGGGCAGGAGCACACGAGGTTGCGGTCCCCGTGGGCGCCGTCGATCCGCCGGACCGGCGGCCAGTACTTGCCGGCGCGCAGGCTCGCGACCGGGTAGGCGGCGAGCTCGCGGCCGTACGGGTGCTCCCACTCGTCGGCGGTGACGGCCGCGGCGGTGTGCGGCGCGTTCCGCAGCGGGGAGTCCGCCACCGGCCAGCGCCCCGCGGCGACCGCGTCGATCTCCCCGCGGATCGCGACCAGGGCGTCGACGAACCGGTCGAGCTCGGCCAGGTCCTCGCTCTCGGTGGGCTCGACCATGAGGGTCCCCGCGACCGGGAACGACAGGGTCGGGGCGTGGAACCCGTAGTCCATGAGCCGCTTCGCGACGTCCTCGGCGGTCACGCCGGTCTGCTTCGTGATGCCGCGCAGGTCGAGGATGCACTCGTGCGCGACCAGGCCCGCGGGACCGGTGTAGAGCACGGGGAAGTGCGGGTCGAGGCGGGAGGCGAGGTAGTTCGCGGACAGCACCGCGGTCTCGGTCGCCCGGCGGAGGCCGTCGCCGCCCATCAGCGCGACGTACGCCCACGAGATCGGCAGGATGCCCGCCGACCCGAACGGGGCGGCCGACACCGCGGGCGCCGACCCGCCCGCGAGCGCCGCGCCCTCCCCCAGCACCACGTCGGTGGCCGGGAGGTACGGCACCAGGTGCGCCGCGACGCCGATCGGGCCGACACCCGGGCCGCCGCCGCCGTGCGGGATGCAGAACGTCTTGTGCAGGTTGAGGTGCGACACGTCGCCGCCGAACTCGCCCGGCCGGGCCAGCCCGACGAGCGCGTTGAGGTTCGCCCCGTCGATGTAGACCTGGCCGCCGGCCTCGTGCACCAGGTCGCAGACCTCGCGCACGTCCTCCTCGTACACGCCGTGCGTCGAGGGGTACGTGATCATGATCGCGGCGACGCGCGGGCCGTGCTGCTCGAGCTTCGCCCGCAGGTCGTCGAGCTGCACCGAGCCGTCCTCGGCGGTCGCCACCACGACCACGCGCATGCCGGCCAGCGCGGCGGAGGCGGCGTTCGTGCCGTGCGCGGACGCCGGGATGAGGCAGACGTCGCGGACCGGGACGTCCTCGGGCGCGGCGCCGGCGGCCAGCGCCTCGCCGCGCCGGCCCTCGTGGTACCCGCGGATGGCCAGCAGCCCGGCGAACTCCCCCTGCGACCCGGCGTTCGGCTGCACGGACACCGCCGCGTACCCGGTGATCTCCGCGAGCCAGCCGGCCAGGTCCCCGATGAGCTCCGCGTAGCCGGCGGCCTGCTCGGCCGGGACGAACGGGTGCAGGCCCGCGAACCCGGGCCAGGAGATGGCCTCCATCTCGACCGTCGCGTTGAGCTTCATCGTGCAGGAGCCCAGCGGGATCATCGTCCGGTCCAGGGCCAGGTCCTTGTCGGACAGCGCGCGCAGGTACCGGAGCATCGCCGTCTCGGAGCGGTACCGGTGGAAGACCGGGTGCGTGAGGTAGGCGGAGGTGCGGCGCAGCGCCGCCGGGATCGCGGGGGCGGTGTCCGGGGCCGCGGGGGCGCCGGGCGCGAGCAGGCCCGCGTCGGCGAACGCCGCGAGCACCTCCGCGACGTGCCGCTCGGTCGTCACCTCGTCGCAGGCCACCTGCACGTGGTCGTCGTCCGCGGCCCACACGTTGATGCCGCGCGCGGCGGCGGCCGCGACGACGGCGCGGGCGCGGCCCGGGACGACGGCGCGCACCGTGTCGAAGAACGCGGCGTGCGCCACCTCGACGCCGCCCGCGCGCAGGCCCGCGGCCAGCGACGAGGCGCGGGCGTGCACCCGCTCCGCGATCTCCCGCAGCCCGTCCGGGCCGTGGTGGACGGCGTACATCGACGCGACGATCGCCAGCAGCGCCTGCGCGGTGCAGATGTTGCTCGTCGCCTTCTCGCGGCGGATGTGCTGCTCGCGGGTCTGGAGCGCGAGCCGGTAGGCGGGCGCGCCGTCGGCGTCGACCGACACCCCCACCAGGCGGCCCGGCAGCGACCGCTCCAGGCCGGTGCGCACCGCCATGTACGCCGCGTGCGGGCCGCCGTAGAACAGCGGGACGCCGAACCGCTGCGCCGACCCGACCGCGATGTCCGCGCCGAGCTCCCCGGGCGGCGTCAGCAGGGTCAGGGACAGCAGGTCCGCGGCGACGGTCACGAGCGCGCCCGCGTCCTTGGCGGCGGCGACCAGCGGGGCGAGGTCGCGCACGGCGCCCGACGCGCCCGGGGCCTGCAGCACCAGGCCGACCAGCGCCTCGTCGCCCAGGTCCGGCAGGCCCGCGGTCAGGTCGGCGACCCGCACCGCCAGCCCGGCGGCCTGCGCCCGGCCCAGCGTCACGGCGAGGGTCTGCGGCAGGCAGTCGGCGTCCAGGAGGACGACGCCCGCGCGGCCCCTCGCCGCGCGGTGCATGAGCGCGACGGCCTCGGCCACCGCCGTCGCCTCGTCCAGCAGCGACGCGTTCGCGACCGGCAGCGCGGTGAGGTCCGAGACGACCGTCTGGAAGTTCAGCAGCGCCTCCAGCCGGCCCTGGGAGATCTCCGGCTGGTACGGCGTGTACGCGGTGTACCAGGCGGGGGACTCCAGCACGTTCCGGCGGATCACGGGCGGCGTCACCGTGTCGTGGTAGCCGAGGCCGATCATCTGCGTCAGGACGGTGTTCTTGTCCGCGATCGTCCGCAGGGCGGCCAGCACCTCGGACTCGCCGCGGGCCTCCGGCAGCGCGAGCGGCCGCCCGGTGCGGATGCTCGCCGGGACCGCGGCGTCGACCAGCGCGTCGAGGCTCGGCCACCCGTCGCCGACGTGCCGGAGCATGGCGTCGGTGTCGGTGGGGCGCGGGCCGACGTGCCGGTCCGCGAAGCCGCGGGCGGCGTCGGTGACGGCGGGCGCCGCGTCCCGGGGGGCGGTGCGGACGTCGGTCGGGAGGGACTCGAGAGGGGTCACGCGGCTGCTCCGGGTCGGCGGGCGGGGACGGACGTGCGGGTGGCGCGGCCTCCCCGCTCTGTCATCCGCCGTCCCGCGCGCGGCGGGGTCGGGCGACCTGAGAGTTTTGCCGGTCCGCCGTGCCCGTGAGGGCCGGGGCGCGCCGACTTGCACCGTCGGTGGACCGGTCGCGCGTCGGGGACGCGCGGGGGCGGTCGCTTTCCAGAGTTGCCTCGCCACGGCGGTACGGGGGCCTGAGAGATTCCCGGGGAGGGTTGCTCCTTCGGCGCCTCGCGCGGCACCCGGGCGGACCCGGTGCCTGCGGGAGGGCTCTCCCGCCGCGGTTCGAGCAGCGTGTTGAGTTGTGGGGTCAGCCTAACCGCGTGGCGCGCCGGCGTCGCCCCCCTGGTCCGACGACCGGGGTCAGCGCGGCTCGTCACCGGCGGGGGCCACGCCGACCGACCGCACCACCGCGAGGCGGGCGATCGCACGCTCCAGGGCCCGGCACCGCCGCGCGTCCGCCCGGAACCGGATCACGACGGTGCCGGCGTCCCCGGCCGAGTACGTCGTGCTGAGCGCGTCGAAGTTCACCCCCCGCGTCGCGAACACCGCCGACAGGGCGGCGATGGTCCCGGTGCGGTGGTCGGCGACGACGTGGGCGGTCCACGGCGTCTCGTCCGGGTCGGAGGCGCCGGCTGCTACCCCGGCGGGCGTGGTGCCGGGGACGACGTCCGCGGCCCCGGTCTCCGCCGGCCCGGCGCCGTCCGGTCCCGCTGACGTCGCGGCGCGCGCCGCCTCCGCCCGCCAGCCCGCCACCGCCGCACCGATCCGCCCGGCGACGACCGCGAGCCGCCGCTCCTCGTCGGGCGGGAGCTCGTCCAGCAGCACGCGCGTCCAGCCCTCCGGACCGAGCACCACCGGCACGCCCAGCACGCCGTGCACCGGCCGGCCGGCCACGCTCACCTCGCCCGCCAGGTCCACCTGCCCGGCCACCACCGTCTCGCGGCCGTCGAGGATCGTGTCGACCAGGTCGACGGTCGCCGCCGCGGTGGCCGAGGCCGTCTTCGCCCCGCTCTGGTGCGTCAGCCACGGCCGGGCGACGACGCGCAGGTCGGCCGGCCAGGTGTCCACCAGGGCGAACGCGCGCCCCGCGTCGTGCGCGCCGACCTCCGCGAGCTCCTGCTTCGCCGCCTCGATCTCGGCGCCGAACCCGTCGAGCGTGCGCCCGCCCCGCAACCGCGCCACCGCCCGGCGGCGCTCCTCGACGTCGAGGCCGCTGATCCGCACGGTCGACCACAGCGGCACCAGGTCGTCCCCGTGCTGCCCGGCCACGAACCCGCCGACGCGGTGCCGCCGCACGCCCAGCGACACGGCCGTCTCCCGCCGGAACCGCAGGGTGTCCAGCCACGCACCCATGCCGATGACGCGGTGGCGCCCGAGCTCGCGCGCGACGACGGCGACCGCGAGCTCGACCGGGTTCGACACCACCACGACGACCTCGTGACCGGACCCGTACCGCGCGATGGCGCGCGCGTACGACTCGAAGACCGCGAGGTTCCCGGCCGCGAGCGCCGCCCGGTCGGTGCTCGCCCCCGCGCGCGCCGGCGCGGTGCGGCCCGCCGTGAGCACGACGACGTCCGCGACCACGTCCTCGGGGTCCAGCGCCACGTCGATCAGCGGGGCGTGCTCGTCGTACGCGTCCACGAGGTCGGCGCGCAGCCCGTACGTCGCGCGCCCGGAGGCTCCGCCGTGACGGCCCACGAGCTGCAGCCGCGAGGTCGTCGGCAGCACCCGCCGCTCGATGAGCTGGGCGCAGACCTGCCGCCCCACGTCCCCCGTCGCCCCCAGCACCGCCACGTCCACGCGGCCGAGGGTAGGTCAGCCACGTGTCCGGCGCGTTGCGCGGCCCGGGCGGCCGGTCAGTCGAAGTCGAGCAGGTCGCCCAGCCACGACTCGCGGCGCTTCTTGCGGCCGTACGGGTAGCGGGGGTCGCGGGGGTCGCGCCGGTCGTCGTCGCGCGCGCCGCGCCGGTCGTCGCCGTACCGGTCGCCGTACCGCCGGTCCCCGCGGTCGTCGTACCGCCGGTCGTCGCCGTGGCCCGGCGCCGCGGGGGCGGGCGGGTACCCGCCGTAGCCCGGCTCGGGCGGCAGCGGGACGGCAGGGGCCGGCGGGGCACCGGCGGGGACGCCGGCGGCGCGGTCGAGGATCTTGTCGAGCTCGCCGCGGTCCAGCCAGATGCCGCGGCACGACGGGCAGTAGTCGATCTCGACCCCCTGCCGCTCCGCCATCACCAGCTCGGCCCCGTCGGTGGGACACCTCATGCCGACCTCCTCGTCCGCGCCCGTGGGCGCACGTCCTGCCGGGGCAACGAGCGGCGCCCGCGGCCGGTTCCGGCGGCGGCCCCCCTACAGCCGGGCCTGCCAGGCGACGACCCGGTCCACCGCCTCCGCGACGACCTCGGGCGCGGACGCGAACGACAGCCGCACCCAGTCGTGGCCGTCGACGCGGTCGAAGTCGGTGCCGGGCGTGAGCGCCACGCCCGCCTCGTCCAGCAGCCGCCGGCACCACTCGCGGGAGTCGAGCCCCGACGGGGAGATGTCGGCGTACACGTAGAACGCTCCGTCCGCCGGGGCGACGCGGGCCCAGCCGAGCTCGGGCAGGCGGTCCAGGACGGTGCGGCGGGACGCGGCGTACTGCGCGACGTTCGCGGTCGCCGCGGCGTACCCCTCGGGCGTGAACGCGGCGACGCCCGCGTGCTGCGCCAGCGCCGGCGGGCACAGCGCGACGTTGCCCGCGAGCGCGTCGACCGGCTGCACCAGGTCGTCCGGGAGCAGCAGCCACCCGAGCCGCCAGCCCGTCATGGCCCAGAACTTCGAGAACGAGTTGACCACCACCGCGCCGGACCCCAGGGCGGTGGCCGCCGTCGGGGCGCCCGCGGGCCCGGGCTCGGCGGCCGCCGCGTCCGGGTAGGTGATGCCGTGGTAGATCTCGTCGGACACCAGCCGGACGCCGTGGTCCGCGCACCAGCCGGCCAGCGCGTCGAGCGCCGCCCGGTCGACCAGGGTGCCGGTGGGGTTCGCGGGCCCGGCGACCACGAGGCCGTCGACCGGCTGCGGCAGCGCCTCGAGCTGCTCGATCGTCGGCTGGTACCGGGTCTCCGGCCCGCACGGCAGCTCGACCACCTCGCAGCCCAGCGAGGCGAGGATGTTGCTGTACGCCGGGTAGCCCGGGCGCGCGAGGGCCACGCGGTCACCGACGTCGAACGCGGCGAGGAAGGCCAGCAGGAACCCGCCGGACGACCCGGTCGTGACGGCCACGCGCGCCGGGTCGACCTCGACGTCGTACCAGGAGCGGTAGTGGCCGGCGATCGCCGCGCGCAGAGCGGGCGAGCCCAGGGCCTCCGTGTAGCCGAGGTCCCCGCCGGCGAGCAGCTGCACGGCCCGCTCCCGCACCACGTCCGAGGCGCCCGCCGACGGCTCGCCCACGCAGAGGTTCAGCACGGACTGGCCGGCGGCGCGGCGGGCGTTCGCGGCCGCGACGATGTCCATCACGGCGAACGGGGGCACGTGGGAGCGGGACGAGACCTTCACCCCGCCATCCTGCCCCGGGCGCGTGTCGGTGCGCCCGTCTAGCGTGAGGGCGTGACGGACCAGCACCCCGACCTGCACCTGGACCTGCCCGGCGCCCGGCTGGCGTACGACGTGACCGGCACGGAGGGGCGCGCCGTCGTCGTCGCCCACGGGCTCACCGCCAGCCGTGCCGCCGACGCCGCGCACGGCGCGCTCGACCGGTCGGCGCTCGCCGCCGCGCTGCCCGGCCGCCGCCTCGTGCGGTACGACGCCCGCGGGCACGGAGCCTCGACCGGCGAGCCGGACCCGGCGTCGTACACCTGGCCGGCGCTCGCGGGGGACCTGCTGGCGCTGCTCGACGCGGTGTCGCCCGGCGAGCCCGTCGACGCCGTGGGCGCCTCGATGGGCACCGCGGCCGTCCTGTGGGCCGCGACCCGGCGCCCGGAGCGGTTCCGGCGGCTCGTCCTGACGATCCCGCCGACGGCCTGGGAGACCCGGGCCCCGCACACCGCCGGGTACGAGGCCGCGGCGCAGGCGATCGAGCGGCACGGCCTGGCGCCCTGGCTGCGGGCCGTCGCCGCGGAGCCGCCCGTGCCCGTGCTGGCGGCGGGCGGCTGGCCCTCCGACGGCGAGCCGGCCGTCCCCGAGCACCTGCTGCCGTCCGCGATGCGGGGCGCGGTGCTGTCCGACCTGCCCGACCCGGACGCGCTGGCCGCCCTGGCGCACCCCACGCTGCTGCTCCCCTGGGCGACCGACCCCGGGCACCCGGTCAGCACGGCCGAGCGGCTCGCGGAGCTGCTGCCCGCCGCGACCCTGGAGGTCGCGGAGACGCCCGAGGCGATCCGGGGGTGGGACGCCCGGATCGCGCGGTTCCTGGCGGGCTGACGCCGCGGGGCGGGCGCGGGGCGGGGCCGGCGCCCGGGGGCCGCCCGGACGGCACCGGGACGCCGGCCGGGTCGGCCGCGCGTCAGGCCCGGGTCGCGTCCCGCTCGTCCAGCGCCGCCCGGACCGCCTCCACCACGCCGTCGGCCGCCGCCTCGATCTCGTCGAGGCAGACCTCGAACTCCTGCGGCCCGCCGTACCAGGGGTCGTCGACGTCCAGGACGTGCTCGTCGCGCACGTCCCGGACCGCCGGGGCCGCCGGGTCGAACGTCCGGAACATCACCACGCGCGACGCGACCTCGTCGTCCGGGGCGAGCCGCCGCAGCGCCCGCGCGTGCGACGCCGTCATGGCGAGCACCAGGTCGCGCTCGGCCAGGTCGGAGCCGCGCACCTGCCGCGCCTGCCGCGCCGGGACCGGGTACCCCCGGGCCGCGAGCGCGGCGCGCGCTCGGCGGTCGATCGGGTTGCCGTGCTCCTCGTCGCTCACGCCCGTGGAGTCGACCACCACCCGGTCGCCCAGCCCGGCGGACTCGAGCCGGTCGCGCAGCACCACCTCGGCCATCGGCGACCGGCAGATGTTGCCGGTGCACACGGTCATCACGCGGTAGCGCCCGCCGTCCGTCACGTCACGTCCTCCTGTCGTCGCCGGTGCAGCAGCACGCCCGTGCCGCCCTCGAACTCGATGCCCGCGTACGTCGCGGCCCGGCCCGCCTCGGTGAACCCGTGCCGGGCGTGCAGCGCCAGCGACGGGGTGTTGCGCGCGTTCACCACGCTGCGGACGTCGCCGTCGGCGCGCTCGAGCAGCGCCGCGAGCAGCCGGGTGCCCGCGCCGGTGCGCCGGCGGTCCGGGTGCACGGTGAGCGCCGAGACGTAGAGGCCGTCCGGGACGTCGTCGTGCCCGTCCCACCGTGCCAGCATCGCCCAGCCCACGACGGCTCCCTCCCGCTCGGCGAGGAGCAGGTGCCGCGTCGGGTCGGCGGACCAGCCGACGACCCGCGCCGCGAAGCCGTCGGGCAGCGGCCCGCGGGTGGCGGCCACGAGGGCGATCCCCCGGGCGTCGGCGGCCCGGGCGGCGCGCACGGCGACGGCCGGGTCCGGGCGGCCGTGGGCGTCGGGCGCGGCGACGGCGAACAGGGGCACGCCGCCATCGTCGCACCCCCGGCGTCGACGATACAGGGATCCGTGTACTGTCGGCCTCGTGGAGACGGTCACCCTCACGCACACCGCTGCGCTCGCCCGGCTGGGGCACGCCCTGTCGGACGAGACCCGGACGCGGGTCCTGCTCGCCCTGCGGGAGGCACCCGCCTGCCCGTCGGACCTCGCGGAGGCCCTCGGCGTCTCCCGGCAGGTCATGTCCAACCAGCTCGCCTGCCTGCGGGGGTGCGGCCTCGTCGACGCCGTCCGCGACGGCCGCCGCACCTGGTACCGGCTCGCGGACGCCGGCCTGGGGCCCGCGCTCGGCGACCTGCTCACGCTGGTGCTCGCCGTGGACCCGGCCTGCTGCGGCCCCGACTGCGCGTGCGCATGAGCACCGCACCCCTCCCCGACGACGCCGCGCGGCCGGCCGCACCCGGCGCGCTCGACGCACCTGACGCGCTCGACGCGAACGGCGCACCCGCCGCGCACGGCCGCGCCCCCGGACCCGCCCGCGCGGCCGTGCTGCGCCGCCGGATCCGCCTCGTCGTCGCCGTGACGATCGCCTACAACGTCGTCGAGGCGGTCGTCGCGCTGACCGCGGGCAGCGTCGCGTCGTCGTCCGCCCTCGTGGCGTTCGGGCTCGACTCCGTCGTCGAGGTGCTGTCGGCCGCCGCGGTGGCCTGGCAGTTCGCCGCACCCGACCCGGAGGTGCGCGAACGGACCGCGATGCGGCTCATCGCCCTGTCGTTCCTCGGGCTGGCCGCGTTCGTGACGGTCGACGCCCTGCGGACGCTGCTCGGCGGCGCGGAGCCGGAGCGCTCCGCCGTCGGCCTGGCGCTCGCCGCGGTCAGCCTCGCCGTGATGCCGGGCCTGTCCTGGTTCGAGCGCCGCACGGGCCGGGAGCTCGGCTCGGCGTCCGCGGTCGCCGACTCCCACCAGACGCTCATCTGCTCGTACCTCTCGGCCGCCCTGCTCGCCGGGCTGCTGCTGCACACCGCGCTCGGCTGGTGGTGGGCCGACCCGGTCGCGGCGCTGGTCATCGCGGCGTTCGCGGTCCGGGAGGGGGTCGAGGCCTGGCACGGCGACGCGTGCGGGACGCCGCTCGCGGAGCTCGTCGGCGGGGAGCGGGCACCCGGCGCCCCCGGTCGCTGACCACCCCGCGGACGGCCGTGGCTCCCCGGTGCCGCCGGGTCGCCCTGCCGACGTCGGTGGCGACGGCTACCGTCGCTGCCAGCCGGCGGACGCCGGCGCACCGGCCGGCACCAGGGAGCGGGGTATGGACGACGGGCTGATCGTGGTGACGGGCGCCTCCGGGAGGATCGGCCGGCGGCTCGCCGTCCGGCTGGCGGCGGAGGGCGCGCAGCAGCGCCTGGTGGTCCGGTCGCCCGACCGCGCGCCGCAGCTGCCGGGGACCGAGACGGAGATCGCGCTGAGCCCCGGCTACCTGGACGTCGGGTCCATGCGGGCCGCGTTCGCCGGCGCCCGCACCGTGTTCCTCGTCTCGGGCCGCGAGTCCGCCGACCGGGTCACCGAGCACCGCGCGGCCGTGGACGCCGCGGTCGACGCCGGCGTCGAGCGGGTGGTCTACCTGTCGTTCATGGGCGCCGCGCCGGACGCGACGTTCACGTTCGCCCGCGACCACTGGGCGACCGAGGAGCACATCCGGGCGTCCGGCCTGCGGTACACGTTCCTGCGCGACTGCCTGTACCACGACGCGATCGTCCGGTTCGTCGGCGAGGACGGCGTGATCCGCGGGCCGGCCGGGCAAGGCCGGGTGGCCGCCGTGGCGCACGACGACGTGGCGGACGTCGCGACGGCCGTGCTGCTCGACGAGCGCGACCACGCGCACGACGGCCAGGCGTACGACGTGACCGGCCCCACGGCGTACCCGCTGGCGGAGGCGGCCCAGTCGCTGAGCTCCGCGACCGGCCGCGCGATCCGGTACGAGCCCGAGACCGTCGAGCAGGCCTACGCCTCGCGCGCCGGGTACGGGGCTGAGCCGTGGGAGGTCGAGGGCTGGGTGACGTCCTACGAGGCGATCGCGACCGGCGAGCTGGAGCCGACGTCCCCCACCGTGAGGCGCCTGGCGGGCCGGCCGGCGCAGTCGTTCTCCGAGTGGCTGACCCTCAACCCGGCCGCCTGGGAGCACCTGCGCGCCTGACCGCCGCGACCCGAGGGGTGGGGGCGGCGCGCGACCTCCCCCGAGCGCCCGCCGCCCCCACCGGTCCGGCCGGGGCCGGGTCCCAGCATCGGGGCCGCGGGTGTCGTCCGCGCGACCGGTGCATGAACGGCGCCCGTCCGCCGCGCGTCGGCGCCGCGCACGACCGCGGCGCGCCGGCCGCGAGCGGCCACTCGCCGGGGCTCCGGACGCACCACGACCCCCACGTGCTGGCCTCTCGACGCGCGGCACGGGCGGCTCGACGCGCGGCACGGGCGGGTCGGCGCGGGCGGGGCGGCGCGAGGGGCGGCCGAGTCGACGCGAGGCGCGGGCGGGTCGATGCGAGGCGCGGGCGCCTCGACGCGGGGCGGGCGGCGGGCGTCAGCCGGGGCGGCGCGCCGTCAGCACGAGCGGCCCGTCCGGCGTGATCGCGACCGTGTGCTCGGCGTGCGCGGCCCGTGAGCCGTCGGCCGTGCGGATCGTCCAGCCGTCGTCGTCGATGACGTACCCGTCCCCGCCGGCCATGAACCAGGGCTCGATCGCGATGACGAGCCCGGCGCGGAGCTTGAGCCCGGACCGGCGCCGGCCGAGGTTCGGCACGTGCGGGTCCTCGTGCATCGTCCGCCCGACCCCGTGTCCGCCGAAGTCGGCGTTGATGCCGAACCCCGCGGCGCGCCCGATCTCCCCGATGGCGGCGGAGATGTCCCCCATCCGGTTGCCGGGCCGTGCCTGCGCGATGCCGGCCGCGAGCGCCTGCTCGGTGACGTCGATGAGCCGCTGCGCGTCCGGGTCGGGCGTGCCGAGCTGGAACGTCACCGCGGAGTCGGCCACCCAGCCCTGGACCTGCGCGGCGAAGTCGATGCTCAGCACGTCGCCGTCGGCGAGCACCTGGTCGGACGGCAGCCCGTGCAGGGCGGCGTCGTTGACGCTGGTGCACAGCACGCCCGGGTAGGGCATGGCGCCGAACGACGGGTGGTACCCGAGGTAGACGGAGTGCGCGCCCGCCTCGTCGATCAGGCGGTGCGCGTGCGCGTCGAGCTCCCGGAGGGTCATGCCGACGCGGGCCACGTCCTGCAGGCTGCTCAGCACGCGCGCGACGAACGCGCCCGCGGGCCGCATGGCCTCGATCTCCCGGGGTGTCTTCAGCTGGACCACTCCCCCACCCTAGGCGGCGGCGAGAGCCTCGATCCCCGCGACCACGAGGTCGACCAGCACGGCGAAGCTGCGGTCCAGGTCCTGCGGCAGCCGGAACCCGCCGCCGAGCTCGAGCGTGACGTAGCCGTGCACCGCGGCGCGGACGGCGCGCACCGCGTCGACCGCACGCTCCTCGGGCAGCTCGAACCCGCGCAGCACGGCGGTGATCACGCCGACGACCTCGGCCCCGGCGGCGGCGAGCCCGGCGTCGTCGGGGTCCGCGGGGTCGGCCGCCACCTGCACGGCGGCGTACCGCCCGGGGTGCGCGTGGGCGTAGTCCCGCATGGCGTGGCAGAGCGCGCGCACGGCGTCCGGCCCGGAGCGGCCGAGCGTGGCCCGGACGAGCTGCTCGGTCAGGTCGCGCACCGCGAGCACGGCCACCTCCCGGCGCAGCGCGGCCAGCGAGCCGACGTGCTTGTAGAGGCTGGGGGTCGCGACGCCGGCCTCGGCGGCCACCCGGGCGAGCGTGAGGTCGGCGAACCCGCCGGGCCCGCCCGCGTCGACGACCCCGAGGGCGACCCTGCTGACCGCGGCCGCGGAGAGCCCGGCCCTAGGCACCCGGCACCTCCGGCACGGGTGCGGCGTCGCGCAGCAGGTCGAGCACGGCGGCCGCGACGACGTCGGGCGTCTGGTGCTGGGGGTAGTGGCCGGCGTCGGGGACGAGGAGCGTGCGGGCGCCGGGCACCGCGGTGCCGATCCACGCGAGCTCGGCGGCCGGGTCCCGCCAGTCCGGGTCGAGCGCGCCGACGACCGCGAGCGCCGGCGCCTGCACACGCGGCAGTCGGGGCTCGACGACGGCGTGCGTGAGCACGAGCGTGAGGCGCCGGAACGCCGCGAGGTACCCGGGCCGGCGCAGGCTCGCGCGGATGGCGGCGGTGTGCGCGGCGAGCCGGTCCGACCGCCGCCCGCGGTTCAGCGTGCGGTAGTACCGGGCCCACGCGGCCGCGCCCCAGGGACGGGCGAGCAGGACCCGGTAGACGACGCCGAGCAGCGCCCGGGCCGCGCGGCCGGACGCCGGGTCCCGGAGGAACGGGCCGAGCAGCACGAGCGCCCGCACGAGCTCCGGCCGGTCCGCGGCGAGCACCGCGGCGGCGGACGCACCCATCGAGCTGCCGACGACGACGGCGGGGCCGGCGCCCAGGTGCTCGACGAGGGCGGCGACGTCGGCGGCCGTGGCCTCGTCGCCGAGCTCGGTGACGTCGGGCGAGGAGTCGCCGTGGCCGCGCAGGTCGGTGGTGACCACGCGGTAGCCGGCCGCGAGCAGGGCGGTGCGCAGCTCGTCGTACGTCTGGCGCAGGTCGCCCATCCCGGGCACGGCCACGACGAGCGGGCCGGCGCCGGTGTCGTCGTACGCGACGGTGCACGTCCGGCTCGCGCCGTCGGGGCGGTCGAGGAACCGGGTCTCGCGGGTGCTGTCCATAGCGTGAAGGCTAATGCCATTAGCCTAGCGGTGGCAAGCGCGTCCCTGGGATGCTCCTCCCGTGCAGCACGACCTCACGCTCGCCGGCCACGGCGTCCACCTCGTCCCGCTGGCCCCGGAGCACGCGCCCGGGCTGGCCGCGTTCGTCGACGACCGGGTGTGGGCCGGGATGTCCTCGCCGCTGCCGGTCGGCGTCGCCGGCTGGGAGGCGGAGGTCGAGCAGGCCCGCCGCGCGCCCGGCCGGATCGCCCTCGCCGTGCTCGACGCGGGCACCGGCGAGGTCCGCGGCAGCACGTCGTTCTACGACCTCGACCTGCGCGTCGGGCGGGTCGAGGTCGGGCACACGTTCTACGCGCCGCGCTGGTGGGGCGGCGCGACCAACCCCGCATGCAAGCACCTCATGCTGCGGCACGCGTTCGAGGAGTGGGGGTGCGTCCGCGTCGCGCTGCGCGCCGACACCCGCAACACCCGGTCGGTCGGCGCGATCACGCGCCTCGGCGCCGTGCCGGAGGGCGTCCTGCGCTCGCACCGCCTCGCGCCCGACGGCAGCCGCGGCGACACGGCGTACTTCTCGGTGCTCGCAGGCGAGTGGCCGGTGGTGCGCGACGGGCTGCTCGCCCGCCTGGGGGGCGCGGGCCGCTGAACCCGCCCCCGGGCAGGGAACAGCCCGTGGGCCGGGCCTCGGTGCGAGGCCCTGCCGCGAAGGACGAGGTCGCGGCTCCCACGGGCTGCGGTGACTGCCGGAAATTCGCTCGTCGCCCTGCCGGCTCGGGCCGGCGGAGCAGCGAACGGATCGAGCAATCCGTCCGATGTGCTCGGGCGACTAGCGGACAGCCACCTCACGCGTCCTGGAAGACTTCATGTCTCGGACCACCTCCTTCCCGTGTGCCTCGACCGTACGTCCGCCCTCCGACGACTGCCAGGGTTTTTCGCCCACGGCGTGCGGCGCGGAACATCGCCGGGGCCTGCCGGGTTGCGGCGGTCATGACCACGATCGGATTCATCGGCTCCGGCAACATCGGCGGCACGCTCGCACGCCTCGCCGTCGAGCACGGCCACGCGGCCGTCGTCAGCAACTCCCGCGGACCGCACACGCTCGTCGACCTGGTGGCGGACCTCGGGGACGGGGCGCGCGCCGGCACCGCCGAGGAGGCCGCCACGGACGGCGAGGTCGTCGTCGTGTCGGTCCCGTTCCACGCCTACCGCTCCGTGCCGGCCGCCGCGCTCGCCGGCAAGGTCGTCATCGACACGAACAACTACTACTGGGAGCGGGACGGCCACGTCGCCGAGCTCGACGACGGCACCACCACGAGCTCCGAGCTGCTCGCCGGGCACCTGGGGGGCGCCCGCGTCGTCAAGGCGTTCAACCACATCACCTCGGCCGACCTCGGGTCGCGCGGCACGCCCTCCGGGACGCCCGGACGGCGCGCGCTGGCGATCGCCGGCGACGACGCGGACGCCAAGGCGCTCGTCACGTCGCTCGTCGACCGGTGGGGCTTCGACGTCGTGGACGCGGGCCCGCTCGCGGAGGGCTGGCGGTACCAGCGCGACATGCCCGCCTACGGTCCGGACCTGGACGCGGACGGCCTGCGCGCCGCGCTGGCGGCCGCGCAGCGCTGACCGCCGGGTCGCGCCGCCGGGAGGGGACGGCGCCGCCGGGTCAGCCGGTGGTGCCGTCCCGCTGCTCCGGCACCCGCACCTCGGGCGCGAGCCGGTAGCCGAGCCCGCGGACCGTCCCGATCACCGACCGGTCGCCGGTCCGCTCCGCCAGCTTGCGGCGCAGGTTCGCCATGTGGACCTCGATGCTGCGGCGGTCCGCGTCCGTCGGCACGGGCACCGCGTGCGGGCCGTGGACGGCGACCGCGTGCACCAGCTCGTCCTTCGACACCGGGGTGCCCGCGCGCTCGGCGAGGGCCACGAGGATCTCGAACTCGCTCCGGGTCAGCGGGACCGTGCGGTCCCCGACGCGCACGCACCGGGAGGGCACCTCGACCACGAGGTCCCCACGGCGCAGGACCCGGTCGTCGACCGGCCGGGTCGGGTCAGGGCTCGACACCTTCACCACGGTACGTCCGGCGTCCGGAGGCTGCCAGGGATGCGCCCACGGGGGTGGTAGGACCTACATCCTGGATCTCGTGGCTCAGTTTCCCTGACACATCCGGCGTCCACGTCGATCAGGCCCCCGTTCACACATCGGACCGGGGACACCCCCGGCGACACCCGGGGGAGACCCGTGCACACAGCTCGAGAGAGGCGGGGCCGCGTCCGGCGCTCCGCAGCGGCCGCAGCAGTCCTCGCCATCCTGGGGACGCTCGTCCCCGTCGGCCAGGCCGTCGCGGCCGCGTCTGGCATCTCCACGGTCGACGGCGTCGAGGAGGCGGTCGACACGACCGTCACCTACGACTTCGACTGCGACAACCAGGGCGATCCGCTGCCGCCGATCTACCGGCTCTGGGGCCCGAACAACCTCTACCACTACGTCGTCATCGACGACTACGTGCATCAGGGCTCGACGACCTCCGGGATCTTCACGATCGCGTACGACGACTACGCGACCGGCTCGTACAGCCTGCTGGTGCAGTGCGGCGGCCTCCCCGACAACGGCGTGACGCGGAACTTCACCCTCGGGTCCACCCAGGCCGAGACCTCCACGTCGCTCGGCGTGTCCGCCACCACCGTCGTCACCGGCGACACGGTCACGCTGACCGCCACGGTCGACGGCGCCGAGTCCGGTGACGTCACGTTCCTCGCCGGCGGCGCGCCCATCGGCACGCGGGCGCTGCAGGGCGGCACCGCGTCGCTGACCTACCAGGTCGACGAGGCGCAGACGTTCACCGCCCGGTTCGAGGGCACGGAGACGGCCGCGACGTCGACCTCCGCCCCGACGTCGGTCGAGGTGGTCTCCGCGATCACGCCCGGCACCGTCGCCATCGCCACGAACCCCGCCGTGGGCGTCGAGCAGTCGGCCAGCGTCGGCACCTGGGCCCCCGAGGGCGTCACGCTGTCGTACTCGTGGACCGTCGACGGCCACCAGGTCGGCACCCAGCCCACGTACACGCCGACCGCCGCGGACCAGGGCAAGGCGCTGCGCGTCGTCGTCACCGGCACCCGCGCCCCGCTGACCGCCGTGCCGCAGACCAGCGCGCCGAAGACCGTCGAGCTCGGCACGATCGAGAACGGCTACCTCGAGCTCGACGGCCGGGACGGCAACAACGCGGTGCTCGGGCAGACGCTCACGCCGCGCCCGGTCGGCTACGGCCAGGACGCGCAGTTCTCCTACGAGTGGGTCATCGGGGACCACGAGCGCACCGTCACCGCCCCGACGTACACGCCGACCGCCGCCGACCTGGGCAAGCTGATCCAGGTGCGGATGACCGTCACCGCCCCCGGCAAGCAGCCGACCGGCGACTGGGCGTACGCCTGGCCCGCCGTCACCACGCCGACCGTCGCCGTGGGCTCGCAGACCGTCACCGTCGGCCGCGACGTGGTCGTCCCCGTGACCGTCGCCGGTCCGCAGGGCGGGCCGACGCCGAAGGGCTCGGTCGAGGTCACGCTGACGCCGAAGGGCTCGGCCACGGGCCAGCCGCTCGACGCGGTGGTGCTGGACGGCAAGGGCCGCGCGTCCGTGCCGCTGACCGGCCTCGCCGTCGGCAGCTACACGGTCTCCGTGACGTACGTGCCGACCCCGGGCTCCATGCCGGTGTTCGCCGTCGCCTCGATCGCGGTCGAGACCAACCCGTACACCGGCGCGACCGGCTCCGGCACGGTCACCGTCACGAAGGTCACCCCGACCGTCACGGTGCCGGCGACGGTCGCCGTCCCGGTCGCCACCGAGGTGACGCTCGAGGCGCGCGTCGGCGGGGCGGTGCTGCCGAGCACCTTCGTGTTCCGCGAGGGCGCGACCGTGATCGGCCAGGGCCAGCTCGCGACGGACGGGGTCATCCCGGCGTCGCTGGGCGTGCTCGCCCCGGGCACGCACACCGTGGTCCTGGAGCTCCCGGAGACCGCGAGCACCCGCGCCGCCAGCGCCACGTTCACCGTGACGGTCGGCGGCGAGCCGGCCCGCGTCGGGGCGCTCCCGACGGCCGTGCTGGACACGCCGGAGGCCGCCACCGCTCCGGGGCAGCAGATGGAGCTGGTCGCCGAGGGCTTCGAGCCCGGTGAGACCGTCGCGTTCTACCTGCACTCCGACCCGGTGTTCCTCGGCACCGCCGTCGCGGACGAGAACGGCGTCGCCCGCCTGCTGGCCGACATCCCCGCGGACGTCCCGGCCGGCGCGCACACCGTGATCGCCACCGGCGGCACCTCGGGCCGCTGGGCCACCCTCGCGGTGGAGCTGGCCGTCCCGGCGGCCGCCGCCCCGGTGGCTGCCGCCGCCCCGAGCGGGGACCTGGCCGCCACCGGCGCCCAGGCCGGCCTGCTCATGGCGGGCGCCTGGACGCTGCTGCTGGCCGGCGGCGCCCTGGTGGTCGTCGCCCGTCGGGTGCGCACCGCGCGCTGACACCGCACCACGACGGCCCCCCGACCCGCACCGGGTCGGGGGGCCGTCCCGCGTCCGCAGGAGCGGGCGTCAGCAGGTCGCGAACACGTAGCCCTCGTCGTCCGGGGTGCGCAGGTCGACGTCGCGCAGCACCGTGCTCACCGGACGCTGCGGGTCGGCGCACGCCCCGTCCCAGTCCGCCGCGGGGTCGGACCCCGCGTACTCGACGTCGACCACCGCGTCGCCGTAGACGTCCGTGTACGCGGCGCACTCGTCGAACTGCAGGCACTGCTCCGCGACCGCGAAGTCGAACCCGGCCTCGTCCCGCCCGCGCGTCCCGAGGTCCGGGGTGTTCTTCTGCCCCGCCGCGAGGCCCGCGTCGTGGGCCACCGCGACCAGCCGCGCCGCCAGGTCCACGGCTGCGTCCTCGGTCAGCAGCCCGCCCGATCGCGTCCACGAGTCGAGGTTGTCGAGCTCGACGGCGACGAAGCCGCGCTCCGCGCACCGGCGCACCTGCTCCCCGACCACCTCCGTGATCGCCGCGCGCTGCTGCGCGGTGCGGGTGTCGAGCAGCAGCTCGTCCGGCCACCCCGGGTCGACGACCGGGTCCCCGGCGGCGTCGCGCAGCACGAGGTCCGGGTGGTCGGCGAGCCAGGCGTCCCGCTCGGCGGGCTGCGTCTGGAACCCGTTGACGTAGCAGCCGGACCACAGCCCCGGCTCGGGCACGTCCGTGACGTCCCGCACCACACCGCCGACGCCGGCCGCGGGCGGGTAGCCGCCGCCCAGCTGGTAGTCGACGACGACGCCCGCGGGAGGCAGGCCCGCCGGGGAGCCGGTGGCGCTCGCGCCCGGGACGCCGGGCGCGAGCGGGCCGTCGTCCCCGGCGGGACCGCAGCCGGCCAGCGCGAGCACGACCGCGACGGCCCCGGTCGCGCGGCGGAGCCCCCGCGCGCCGCGCGGTCCCTGCGTCCCGCGCGGTCCCTGCGTCCGGCGCGCCGCCCACGCCCCCGGACCGTCCGGCACCCGCCCGTGCTCCACACCCGCTCCTGTCGCCCTGTCCCCGCCGTGCGACCGGCGCCGCACCCGACGTCGATGGTCGCACCCGACGCGACGTCGCCGCGCCGCCGGGGCCGCGCCGCCGGACCCCGGCCCGGGCCCGGGGTGCGCCGCGTGACGCGGCGCACGGCGGAATCGACGTGACGCCGACCCGTCCGGAGGTGCAAGATGGCGGGCGACCGGTGCCGCCCGGAGATCCGGCGGCCGTCACCACCACGGGAGAGCAGCGGATGTCCGCAGGGAGCGGGGTCGGCCGACACGGCCACCTTGCGTGACCGGGCACAGCCCGTCACGCCGCACCACCGTCCCTGAGCCCGGCCCACGCGCCGCGGCCGGGACGGGTCGTCGTCGCCCCGTGACGGGAGTCCGTCCCCTGCGCCCGCGCGCCGCCGATGTGCGCGCCGGCGCGCCCCACTCCCGTGAGAGCGAGCCCGTCATGCGTCCCGTCACCGATTCCCAGATCCACGCGTCCTTCGTCAACTGCTCCCGCCGCGAGGCCGCCCAGGCCACGATGCCGCCGGGCCTCGCCGGCCTCGACTGGGAGCGCCTCGACTACCTCGGGTGGAACGACCCGAAGAACCCCCGGCGCGCCTACGTCGTGACCTGGCTGGACGACCGGCCCGTCGGCATCGTGCTGCGCGCGTCCGACGGGGCGGCCACCCGCAGCGCCGTGTGCGCGTGGTGCGAGGACGTCATCGCCACCAACGACGTCAGCCTGTTCGTCGCGAAGCGTGCGGGCGCCGCCGGGCGCAACGGCAACACGCTCGGCACGCTGATCTGCGCGGACTTCGCGTGCTCGCAGAACGCCCGCCGCCGCCCGACGATCGTCGAGGCCGGGGACGACGCGGCCGCCGTGGTGGCGCGCCGGGTCGCCGGGCTGCAGGAGCGCAGCGCGCGGTTCGTCGCGTCCGTCGCGCAGGGCTGACCGCGCCCGGCGGGTGCCGTCAGAGCACCGTCGCCAGCGCGTCGAGCGCCGCGAGCGGGTCGGCGCCGGCCGGGGCCAGGACCACCGCGTCCGCCCCGGCCGCGCCGATCTCGTCGATGCGGGCCCGCGCCTGCTCGGGCGTCCCGCACACGGCCAGCCGGTCGACCCAGGCGTCCGGCAGGGCGGCGGCGAACGCGGCGCGGTCGTGCGTGCGGGCGCGCAGGGCCCGGAGCTCGTCGGCGAAGGGCAGCGGCGCGACGTGCACGTCCCAGTCGGGGTCCCCGATCCACGCGAGCGCCGGGCGCACCGCCGCCCGCGCCACCGCGGGGTCGGGGTCCACCGCAGCGACGTCGTAGACCGCCACCCGGTGACCGGGACCGGCGCCGATCTGCGCGCGGGCCGTGCGCACGTACTCGGGGCCGGCCGGCTCGGCGAGCACCGTGCCGTCCGCGCAGCGGCCCGCGGCGGCGAGCGACCGCGGACCGCGGACGCCCGCGAGGACCGGCGGGACCACCGACGGCGGGGACTCCAGGCGCACGCCGTCCAGGCGCACGAACCTGCCCTCCGTCGTGACCGTCTCCCCGCGCAGCAGCGCCCGCAGTGCCGTCACGTGCTCCTCGAACGCGGTCAGCGGGCTCGCCGGCCACGCGCCCGCCTGCCGCATCCACCCCGGCATGCCGTGCCCGACGCCCAGGTGCAGCCGGCCGGGGAACAGCTCCGCGACGGTCGCGGCCTCCATCGCGGCGAACGCCACGTTGCGCGCACCGACCGGCAGGATGCCGACGCACACCCGGATCCGCTCCGTCGACGCGAGCACCGCCGCGGCCTGGGCGATGCCGCCGCGGAAGCCCAGGTCCTCCACCACCCAGAGCTCCGAGAACCCCAGCTCGTCCGCCCGCCTCGCGTACGGCAGCAGCCGGTCGGCGGGCAGGTCGCGGGGCAGCAGGACACCGGTGTCGGGACGCATGACCCGACTCTAGGGGCGACGCAGGACACGGGGATGTGCTGTGCTGGCCCCCTGACCCGCGACGACGCGGGACCCACCCCGGGGGAGGTCGGCATGGCCACGCTCGTGCACGCCGCGATCACGTCGCTCGACGGCTACGTCGCCGACCGGGACGGCCGGTTCGACTGGAGCGCCCCCGACGAGGAGGTGCACCTGGCGGTGAACGCCCTGCACCGCGACGTCGGCACGCTGCTGTACGGGAGGCGCGTCTACGACGTGATGACCGCCTGGGAGGACATGGAGACCGCGGACGAGCCCCCGGCCGTGCAGGAGTTCGCGGACCTGTGGCGCGCGGCGCGCAAGGTCGTGTACTCCCGGACGCTCACCGAGCCGCGCAGCGCCCGCACGCAGATCGAGCGGGACTTCGACGCGGAGGCCGTCCGGCGGCTGCTGCGGTCGTCCCCGCACGACGTGCTGATCGGCGGGGCCGACCTCACCGGGCAGGCGCTGCGCGCGGGCCTCGTGGGCGAGCTGCACCTGTTCGTGACGCCGGTGCTCGTCGGGGGCGGGACGCGGGCGCTGCCGCACGACGTCCGGCTGGACCTGGAGCTCGTGGACGTGCGGCGGTTCGCCGGCGGGGTCGTCCACCTGCACCACCGGGTGCGGGACGGCGGCCCCGCGACGGGCTCGGGCGGCGGGGCGGGAGCGACGTCCGCCCGCTGACGCGGGGTCGCTGCGGAGACCACTGGGGCGCGGGCACCTCGACGTCGGGCCGGCGCGGGCCGTGCTCCGCCGGCGGGGCGGGCGCGGGGGCGGGCGCGGGCCCGCGCGGGCGCCGGGTCAGACGCGCGCGTACCGGGCGCGTCCGAACGCGTACACCCCGTAGGCGGCGAACCCGATCGCGACCAGCGTCAGCAGCACCGCACCGAACGGCAGGCTCGCGAGCGCGTGCAGCGCGGCGTCGAGGCCCTGCGCCTTCTCCGGGTCGGCCTGCACCGCGGCGACCACCAGCAGCACCCCGACGGCCGCGAGCGCGGCACCCTTGCCGACGTAGCCGGCGCGACCGGCCCGCACGACCCACGGCGGCGGGCTGCCGGCCAGGTCCTCGAGGAACCTCTCGCGCCAGCCCTTGACCACGTGGTAGCCGGCGACACCGACCACCCCGAGGCCCACGGCCCCGACGAGAGCGCGGCCCGCACCGCTGCCCAGCAGCCCGGCCGTCGCGCCCTGCGACCCGCCGCCCGACCCCCCGCCGGCCAGCACCGACACGGTCGAGGCGGCGAGCACCCCGTAGGTCACGGCCTTCGCGGCGGCCTTCGCCCGGTCGGAGGGCTCACCCCACGCGATCGCCTCGGTGGCCTGCCACAGCGCCAGCAGCACGAACCCCACGAGCAGCACCCAGAGCAGCGCCGTACCGGCACCGTTCCCCGCGAGCTGCGCGAGGGCGCCCTGCTGGTCGGCCTGCTCACCGCCGGACGTCCACGCGAGCTGCACCGTCACCCACGCGAGCAGCAGGTGGAGCACGCCGCTGGCCGCGTACCCGAGGCGGGCCCCCGTCTCGAGGGCGGGGTGGTCGCCGGCGCGCGAGGCGGCGGACTGCACGTTCCCGGTCATGGAGCGAGGGTGGCACCCGACGCCACCCCCCGCACCCGCACCACCCCCGCACCCCGCCCGCACCCGCACCCGCCCGCACCCGCACCGCCCCCCGCGCCTCGCCCACTCCTGCACCCGGCCCCCTCCCTCCGTTCGGAGGCTCCGACGGGCGTCGGAGGTACGCGCGCGGCATCGGAGGTGTCCGCGGACCACCACGAGAGCACGCGCCGCCCTCCGAGCACCGTGGGAGCCTCCGACGGGACCGTCATCGACGGTGGGGACGACGCGCGTCCAGCACGCGCCCCTCCCGGGCGGGCACCCGGCGCCGGCGCGTTCGGAGGCTCCGACAGGTGTCGGAGGTACGCGCGCGGCATCGGAGGTGTCCGCGGACCACCACGAGTGCGCGCCGACACCTCCGGTTCCCGTGGGAGCCTCCGACGGGGCCAGGGGACGGTGAGGTGGGGGACGGTCGGGGCGGGGGACGGTGAGCTCGGGCGGACGGTAAGGCAGGAAGTGGTCGGGGGGTGATGCGCGGGGCGGGCGGGTCAGATCAGGGGGCGGCGGTCGAGCTGCTCCGCCTCGTCCGACGTCCGCAGGGTGCCGTGCCACAGGACCGCGCGGCCGGCGGCCAGGGACGCCGGGACGTCGAGCACGCGCTGGTTCGCCGAGCCCCGGAACGCCAGGGTGAGGTCCCGCTGGGCGAGCTCGAACCGGCCGTCCACCAGGATGTCCAGCGCGCCCAGCAGCTCCGCCTTGTCGTCCTGGCCCGCCGCCGTCTCCGCCAGCAGCTCCTCGAAGGTGTAGCCCGTCCAGCACCACACGTCCTTGGCACGCCCGTGCTCGGCGCGCAGCCGGCGCACGACGCGCAGGCACACGCCGGTGTTGAGGAACGGCTCCCCGCCGAGCAGCGACAGCCCCTGGACGGCCTCGTGCGCGAGGTCGGCGGCGATGCGGTCGGCGAGCGCGGAGTCGAACGGCGTGCCGTACCGGAACGACCAGGCGGCCTCGTTGAAGCAGCCGGCGCAGGCGAACGGGCAGCCCGAGACGTACAGGCTGCACCGCACGCCCTCGCCGTCGACCATGACGAACGGCTTGTAGTCCGCGACGTGGTCCTGGCTGAGCGCCCCCGCACGCCACTGCCCGGGGCGCGGGTCCCGCGCCATCAGCCCGCGTCGGCGGCGGGCGGCATCGACCCCGTGCTGCCCGCCAGGTGCTTGACCCGCGAGGAGATCTCCACGTGCCGCCCGTGCACCATCGGCCGCTGCTGCGGGTTGCCGAGGTAGCCGCAGGTCCGCTTCACGACGTCGCACGTGCGGGGGTCGGCGTTGCCGCAGCCGGGGCAGGCGAACCCGCGCTCGGTGGGCGTGAAGTCGCCGGAGAACCCGCACTCCAGGCACCGGTCGATCGGGGTGTTGGTGCCCAGGTAGCCGACCCGGTCGTACGCGTAGTCCCACACGGCCTCGAGCGCCTTCGGGTTCTGCTGCAGCACGGGGTACTCGCAGTAGTGGATGAACCCGCCGGACGCGTACTGCGGGTAGTCCTGCTCGAAGTCGAGCTTCTCGAACGGCGTGGGCGCCTTGCGGACGTCGTAGTGGAACGAGTTCGTGTAGTAGTCCTTGTCGGTGATGTCCGGCACGGACCCGAACTTCTTCTTGTCGAGCCGGCAGAACCGGTCGGTGAGCGACTCGGACGGCGTGGAGTACACCGAGAACTGGTAGCCGTGCCGCGCGGTCCACTGCTTGGCCCGGGTGCTGAGGGTCCGCAGCACGCGGAGCGTGAACTCCTTGGCCTCCGGGTCGGACTCCCAGGCGCCGCCGTAGAACGCGGCGGCCGCCTCGTACAGGCCGATGTACCCGAGCGAGACGGTGGCCCGCCCGCCGCGGAACAGGGCGTCGACGTCGTCGTCCGGCGCGAGCCGCTGCCCGAACGCGCCGTGCACGTAGAGGATCGGGGCGTTGGCCGGCACGGCCTCCTTGCAGCGCTCGACGCGGTACAGCATCGCGTCGTGGACGATCTCGAGCCGCTCCTCGAGCAGCGCCCAGAACGCGTCCTGGTCGCCGCGGGTCTCGAGCGCGATGCGGGGGATGTTGAGCGTGACGACGCCGAGGTTCATCCGGCCCTCGACGACGTCGTTCCCGTCCTCGTCGCTCCAGCCCTGCAGGAACGACCGGCAGCCCATCGGCACCTTGAACGAGCCGGTGATCTCGACGATCTTGTCGTAGCTGAGGATGTCGGGGTACATGCGCTTGGTGGCGCACTCGACGGCGAGCTGCTTGATGTCGTAGTTCGGGTCCTCGGCTCCCAGGTTCACACCGCGGCGCAGCGTGAAGATGAGCTTCGGGAAGATCGCGGTGCGCCGCTCCTTGCCCAGCCCGAGGATGCGGATCTGCAGGATGGCGCGCTGGATCTCCCGCTCGAACCAGCCGGTGCCGAGCCCGAAGCCGACGGACGTGAACGGCGTCTGCCCGTTGGACGTGAAGAGGGTGTTGATCTCGTACTCGAGGCTCTGCATCGCGTCGTAGATGTCCTTGCGGGTCTTCTCCTCCGCGTAGGCGCGGCGCCGCTCGGGCTCGGAGACCCACTGCTCGGCGTCGGCCAGGTGCTTGGCGAAGTTCCGCTCGGCGTACGGGGCCAGCAGCTCGTCGATGCGGTTGACCGAGCAGCCGCCGTACTGGCTGGACGACACGTTGGCGATGATCTGGGAGATCTGCGCGGTCGCGGTCTGGATGGAGCGCGGCGGGTCGACCTGCGCGTTCCCGATCCGGAAGCCCTGGGACAGCATCGTCCGGAAGTCGATGAGGCAGCAGTTCGTCATCGGGGCGTACGGGTGGTAGTCGAGGTCGTGGTAGTGGATGTCGCCCTTGGCGTGCGCGTTCGCGACGTGCGGCGGGAGCATCCGCAGGCCGATGGCCTTGCCCACGGCGCCGGCGGTGAGGTCGCGCTGCGTGTTGAAGACGTCGGCGTCCTTGTTGGCGTTCTCGTGGACGACCGTGGAGTCCTTGCCGACGAGCTGGCCGATGGAGTGGTTGACGTCGAGCGCCCGGGAGCGCGCCAGGTCCCGCTGCACGCGGTAGTCGATGTAGACCCGGGCCACGTCGTACTGGTGCGACTCCAGCAGGGTGTGCTCGACGACGTTCTGGATCTCGTAGATCTTCACCTCGCCGTCGAACCGGGCGGTGAGCTCGCCCACGACCTGCTCGGTGATGTCGTCGAGCACCAACTCGTGGAGCGCCCCGAGCTCGCCGTGCACCTCGACGAACGCCTTCGCGACGGCGGCGCGGATGCGGGACGGGTCGAACGGGAGGGCCCGGCCGTCGCGCTTGCGGACGGTGAGCGCGGCTTCCTGGAGGGTGAGCTCCACCGGTCGTCCGGCCCCGTCCAGCTCGATCGTCGTCATCGTCGCCGCTCCCCTCCACACCCCTCTGCCGCACTACATCTAGTGCGAACTACAGCGGTGTCACACTAGATCTGGTGGTGCCGGCCGCCTGGGCCGAAGGTCCCGGCGAGCCCCGACGGCCCTGGTCGCGAGCGGGCAGATCCACCCGCGACCGTGGCGCGCACCGGCGTGTCGCCGTGCGCTCAGCGCAGCGGCGTCCCCGGGCGCCGGATGCCGGGGCGGAGCCGCGTCGCGGGTACAGCGCGGGCCTGCGCCGCGAGCCGGTCCCGCAGCCGGGCGTTCTCCTCCTCGAGCCGGGTGACCGAGGCCTGGAGCGCCGCGGCCCGCCGCTCGGCCCGCACGAGCCGGGCCCGCAGCGCACGGCACCGGTCGTCCTCGGGGTCCTGCGGCACGGTGGCCTGCAGCGCGCGGATGCGGGTCGCGAACTCCCGGTGCTGGCGCAGGTACGCGACCGAGCAGTGCGCGGCGGTCGCGAGCGACAGGAAGTCGAAGGGGCCGCCCTGCTGCTCGGCGAGCGTCAGCGCGTGCTCGACGTGGTCGCGCACCAGCTCCGCACGCCGGCGCGCCTGCTCGATCACGTCGTCCTGCTCGTCGCCGGTCCGCGGGGACCCGTCGTGCGCGGGTGCGTCCCGCGGGACCCCGGCGCGCGGGGTCGGCTCGTCCAGAAGCACGACCCCCACCATGCTCCGGCGGGCGGGTCCCGGTCGAACCCCCGTCCCGCCCGCGGGGGCCCGGTCACCCGGGCGGGGGCGTCGCTGGCACGCCCCGCGCCCGCCCGCGCGGGACGTACGGCCCGACCTCGACGTCGCGCTCGCCACTGCCCGGCGCCGCCCGTCCCGGCGGTGCCGCGCCGCGCGGGGCGTCCGGATCACGGACCGCGGGGTCTCGGCGGGCGGAACCCGGCCCGACCACCTAGCATCCTGGGCAAACCACCGCATAACGGACTCGGATCGGAGCAGCGGGCGAGCGGCGGCCGCGGTGGCACCCCCAGCGACGGATCGAGAGGTCCCGCCATGCCCCGAGCCGGCACCCGCACCGCACCCGCCCCCCAGGTCTCCGTCGGCGTCCCCGTCTACAACGGCGCGCTCTACCTCGACCAGGCGCTCGCCGCCCTGCGCGACCAGGACCTCCGCGACATCGAGGTGGTCGTCGCCGACAACGGCTCCACGGACGACACCCCGCACATCGCCCGGGAGTACGCCGCCTCCGACCCGCGGTTCCGCTACGTCCGGTCCCCCCGGAACCTCGGCGTCGCCCGGAACTTCAACCGCACGCTCGCGCTCGCCCGCGCGCCGCTGTTCATGTGGCACGCCGCGGACGACGTCGCCGCGCCGGGGCACCTCGCGGCCTGCCACGCGGCGCTCGCCGCGCAACCCCGGGCCGACATCGCGTTCCCCCGCGTGACGCTCGTCGACGCCGAGGGCGAGGTGGTCGGCCACATGGACGACGAGGACCTGACGTTCGCCGGCCTGACGCCCGCCGCCCGCGTCGACCTGCTGCTGCGGCGCTCCGTGTACCAGTCGATCGCCTGGGGCGGCGTGCACCGCACGGACGCCCTGCGCGCCCTGGGCGGGCACCCGCTGTTCTTCGGCGGGGACATCGTGCTGGCCATGCGCTCCGCGCTGCGGGGCGAGTGGGCCGTCGTCCCCGAGCGGCTGTTCGCCTGCCGCCGGCACGTGCACCAGAACAGCAAGGCCGTCGGGGCGGACCCCCTCGTCCAGGTGCGCAGCTACGACCCCGGGTTCAGCCGGCCCGTCGCGTTCCCGCAGTGGTACCTGACCGGCCGGATGCTCACCGAGGCGGCGGCGGCCCCCCTGCCGCCCGCCGAGCGCGCCCGGGCGGTGGCCGCGGTCGTCCGCCGGTGGGGCGTGCCGGAGTGGCGGATGCTGCCCTACGACGTGAAGCGCAACCTCGTCCGGCTGCGCTCGGGCACGTACCGCGGCGCGTACTCGTCCTCGTCCGGGTACTGGGTGTAGCCCCCGCTGCGCACCACCCGCCCGCGGCGCTACCGTGCGGCATGGCCCTTCGCGTCCTCGTCATCGGCGGCACCGGCATCATCAGCTCCGCCGTCACCCGCCTCGCCGTCGAGCGCGGTCTCGACGTCACCGTCCTGCACCGCGGCTCCGCGTCCGCCCGCCCCCTGCCCGAGGGCGTCGAGGCGGTCCACGGCGACATCCGCGACCCCGCGTCCGTGCGCGACGCGCTCGGCGACCGCGAGTTCGACGCCGTCGTCGACTGGGTCGCGTTCACGCCCCAGCACGTCACCACCGACATCGAGCTCTTCACCGGCCGCACCGGGCAGTACGTGTTCATCAGCTCGGCCTCCGCCTACCAGACGCCGCCGGAGCGGCTGCCCGTCACGGAGTCCACGCCGCTGCGCAACCCGTTCTGGCAGTACTCGCGCGACAAGATCGCGTGCGAGGACCTGCTCCAGCGCGCGTACCGCGACTCCGGGTTCCCCGTCACGGTCGTGCGCCCCTCCCACACGTACGACCGCACGTCCGTGCCGCTGGACGGCGGCTGGACCGCGGTGGAGCGGATGCGCCAGGGCAAGGAGGTCGTCGTGCACGGCGACGGGACCTCGCTGTGGACGCTCACCCACCACGAGGACTTCGCGCGCGGGTTCGTCCCGCTGCTCGGGCACCCCCGGGCGCTCGGGGACGCGTTCCACATCACGTCGGACGACGTGCTCACCTGGAACCAGGTGGTGCGCGCGCTCGCCGCGGCAGCCGGCGTGGAGCCCCGCATCGTCCACGTGCCCTCCGACGCCATCGCGGCGGCCGACCCGGACTGGGGCGCCGGCCTGCTGGGGGACAAGGCGCACTCGATGGTGTTCGACACCGGCAAGCTGCGCGCCCTCGTGCCGGACTTCCGGACGACGGTGACGTTCGAGGAGGGCGCGCGCCAGATCGTGGCCTGGCACGACGCCGACCCCGCACGGCGCCGGGTGGACGCGCGGCTCGACGCGGTCATGGACGACCTGGTGGCGCGGTTCCGCGTGCGCTGAGGGCCGACCCCGCGCGCCCGCGACCCCGTCAGATCCCCAGCACCGCCCGGGCGACGAGGAAGTACACGACCAGCCCGCTCGCGTCGACGAACGTGGTGATGAACGGGTTCGAGAACACCGCCGGGTCCACCCGGATCATCCGGCCGACGAGCGGCATGACCCCGCCCACGGACGCCGCCATCGTGCACACCGCCAGCAGCGTCAGCCCGATCACGCCCCCGATGCGCAGGTCGAACGCCAGCGACGCCGCGGCGAACCCCACCGACCCGAGCAGCAGGCCGAGGACGAACCCCACCCGCACCTCCCGGGCGAGGACCCGGGTGAGGTCGCGGGGGCGCACGTCGCCGAGGGCGAGCGCGCGCGTGACGGTCGTCGCCGCCTGGTTGCCGGTGTTGCCGCCGGTGCCGATCAGGAGCGGGATGAACAGCGAGAGGACCACCATCCGGTCCAGGGTCGCCTCGAACGCGCCGAGCACCTGGACGGTGAGCGTCGCCCCGACGGCCAGCACGAGCAGCCACACCACCCGCGAGCGCACGATCGACCGGACGGGGGTCGACAGGTACGGGCGCCGCAGCGGCTCGGCGCCGCCGATGCGCGCCTGGTCCTCCGACTCCTCGACCTCGAGCACCGCGAGCGCGTCGTCCACGGTGAGGATGCCGACCAGCCGGTCCTCGGCGTCCACGACCGGCAGGGCCAGCAGCGCGAGGTCGGCGCACCGGCGCGCGGCGACCTCCGCCTCCTCGTTCGCCTGCGCCGAGTGGGGCTCGTGCATGAGCGTGCCGATCGCCGCGTCCGGCTCGGCGCCGAGCAGGTCGCGCAGGCTGACGATCCCCACCAGCCGGCGCTGCTCGTCGGTCACCGGCAGCGTGTAGACGGTCTCGGCGTCCCCGAGGCGCAGGCGGACCCGGTCCATCGTCTGGTCGACGGTGACCCACGGGTGCGTGACGACGTACTCCGGGCTCATCCGCCGGCCGATCGACTCCGCCGGGTAGCCGAGCACGGCCGCCGTGAGGGCGCGCTCCCGCGGCGGCAGCCCGTGCAGCAGGCGGGTGGCGACGGTCGCGGGCAGCTCGTCGAGCAGCGCCACCCGGTCGTCCGGGTCGAGCTGCTCGAACACCGCGGCGACGTCCTCGTCCTGGAGCGCCCCCACGAGGTCGCCCTGGAGCGTGGCGTCCAGCCCCTCGAAGACATCCAGGGCGGTGGTCTTGGGCAGCAGCCGGAAGACCAGCGCCCGGTCGGTGGCGTCCAGCCGTTCCAGCACGGCGACGGCCTGCGGGCCGGTCAGCGTCCCGACGGCGGTGGCGACGGCCGTCAGGTCCGCGAGGTTCTTGTCGTCCAGCAGCCGCTGCACGACGGCGGACACCTGGTCCGGGCTGATGAGGGTGGCGTTCTCCATGGGGCACCTCGGCTTCGGCGACGTCGCCCACCGCGGGCACGGCGACGTCAGGGAGAGCCGGCTCGGGCCGGCGGGGGTCGGTCGACGCAGGCCGCGCGGACGTCGCGACCCGGCCGGGCCCGACCCTCCGGGGTCACCGGACGGGTGCGAGGGCGCTGCCGGTCACGAGGGATCCGCGCGGCGCCGAACTCGGGACGTCGTCCATGCGGCACCATCCCTTCGCGCTCGAGCAGGCCGTGGCGCGGGGCGTCGGGGACGACGCGGCTCGCGCACCGTGGCGGAACCTACGCCTCCGACCCCGGTCGGGGCAACGCCGACGCGCAGCACCCGGGACCCGCGCCGGCCGTCCTGCGCCGACGCGGGTCGCCCCGCGGGATCAGCCCACCGCGGTCAGCCCACCACGGTCAGCCCACCGCGGTCAGCCCACCGCCCCCCGGAACCACACCGTCGACCGCCCCGGCACGTCCGGGCCGTCGCCGGGCGCGCTCCCGAGCAGCCGCTCGAGGTCGCCGGCCGGCCGGTAGGGCTCGGTGCCGGTGTTCGTCACGACGTGCCAGCCGTTGGGCCGCACGTAGTGCACGACGTCCTCGCGGCCCGTCGCGACCCACTCCAGGCGCTCGGCGGTCTGCAGCGTGCGGCGCAGCGCGAGCGCCCGCCGGTACAGCGTGAGCGTGGACGCCGGGTCGCCGTCCTGCGCGTCCGCGGCGTGCCGGGCGAACCAGGCCGGCTGCGGCAGGTGCGCGCCGGCCGCGCCGAAGCCGAACGACCCGCCCTCCGCCGTCCACGGCAGGGGCACGCGGCAGCCGTCCCGGCCCACCTGCTCGCCGGCGGTCCGGAAGAACGTCGGGTCCTGCCGCTGGTCCGCGGGGATGTCCGCGACCTCGTGCAGGCCGAGCTCCTCCCCCTGGTACAGGTACGTCGACCCGGGCAGGCCGAGCAGGAACAGCGTCGCGGCGCGGGCGAGCCGCAGCCCGAGCTCCCGGTCGAGCTCCTCCTCCGGCCCGCCGCGCAGCAGCCAGTCCGCACCGCGCTCGCGCGGGTCGCGGCTGCCGTCCCCGCGCGGCAGGCCGTACCGGGTGGCGTGCCGCACGACGTCGTGGTTCGACAGCACCCAGGTGCTGGACGAGCCGGAGCGGGACGCGAGCTCCAGGTTCTCGGTGACGACCCGGCGGAACGCCACGGCGTCCGGCTCGGCGAGCAGCAGGTCGAAGTTGAACGACTGCCCCAGGCTCTCGGGGCGCGCGTAGAGCGGCACGCGGGCGGAGTCGACCCACGCCTCGGCGACGGCCGCGCGCGGCGGGTCGTAGGAGTTGAGCACGGTGCGCCACTCGGCGTAGACCTCGTGCACGTCGTCCCGGTCGTGCAGCGGGTGGTTCCCGTCCCGGGGCAGCGCCTTCAGCTCGGCCGCCGACGGCAGGGGCTCGCTCAGGTCCTTGGTGAGCATGTGCGCGACGTCGATCCGGAACCCGTCGACCCCGCGGTCCGACCAGAACCGCAGCGTGGTGAGGAAGTCGTCCCGCACCTCCCGGTGGTCCCAGTTGAGGTCGGGCTGCTCGGCGGCGAAGTTGTGCAGGTACCACTGGCCGTCCGCGACCCGCGTCCACGCCGGCCCGCCGAACGTCGACTCCCAGTCCGTGGGCGGCAGCGAGCCGTCCGGCCCGGTGCCCTCGCGGAAGATGTACCGCTCCCGCGCCGCCGACCCGCGCCCGGCCGCGAGCGCCTCCTGGAACCACGGGTGCTGGTCGGAGGTGTGGTTCGGGACGATGTCCACGACCACCTTGATCCCCCGGGTGTGCAGGGCCGTGATGAGCGCGTCGACGTCCTCCAGGGTGCCGAGCCGCGGGTCGACGTCGCGGTAGTCCGCCACGTCGTAGCCGCCGTCGGCGAGCGCGGACGGGTAGAACGGGCTGAGCCACACCGCGTCGACGCCGAGCTCCGCGAGGTAGTCCGCGCGGGAGACGATGCCGGCGATGTCGCCCAGGCCGTCCCCGTCGGCGTCCGCGAAGCTGCGCGGGTAGACCTGGTAGACGACCGCCTGGCGCCACCACGGCGGCACCACGGCGTGGTCGTCGGGCACGAGGTCGGGCTCGGTGGCGGTGGGGTGCGGTGCGGTCATGCTGGCGGCTCCTCCTGGGGGTGGGATCGGTCTCGGGGTCGGGGGTCAGCCCTTGACGGCGCCCTGCGTGACGCCCGCCATCACCCAGCGCTGCGTGAACAGGTACGCGAGGATCGCGGGCGCCATGGCCATGAGGTAGGACGCGAAGGCCACGTGGTAGTTGTTGCTGAACTGCGTCTGGAACAGGTTCTGCCGCACGGGCAGGGTCTGCAGGTCGGGGTCGGCGATGATCAGCGACGGCATCATGAAGTCGTTCCAGGCGTACAGGAACGCGAAGATGCCGACGGTCGCGCTCATGGGCGCCAGCAGCGGGAAGACCAGCCGCCAGAACGTCTGCCACGTGGTCGCGCCGTCCAGGCGGGCGCTCTCCTCGAGCTCGTCGGGGATCGAGCGCAGGAACGCCGTGAACAGCAGGACGCTGAAGCTCAGCTGGAACATCGTGGCCAGCAGCACGACGCCGAACGGGTTGTCGAGGCCCACGCGCCCGGTGAGCTGGATCTGCGGCAGCGCGACCACCGGGAACGGGATGAACATCGCGGCGAGCAGGTAGTAGAAGCAGTACCGGAACAGCCGGCGGTCCCAGTTCCGGACGATGGCGTAGGACGCGAACGCGGCGAGCAGGATCGTCGCGGCGACGGTGCCGGCGGTGACGAACAGCGAGATGCCGGCGCCGACCGGGAAGTCGGTGAGCTCCCACGCCTGGACGAACCCGTCGGTGCTGAACGGCGACGGCAGCGAGAACGCCTGGCCGTCGACCGCCTGGCCCTGCGTCTTGAACGCCATCGCCACGGTCACGTACAGCGGCAGCAGCACGGTCACGGCGCACAGCACGAGCACGACGGTCCCGGACCAGCTCACGCGCTCGGCGCGGTCGCCGCGGGCGGGCCGCCCGCCGGGGGTGGTGCCGGCGGTGGGCGTGCGGCCTCCGGCCGCCAGGGTCTGCGTCGCCATCACGAGGCCTTCCGGTTGTTCCGCATCAGCGAGAGCTGCAGGAGGGAGATGAGCACCGCGACGACGAAGAAGATCGTGGCGTTGGCCATCTGGTAGGCGTAGTCGCCGCCGTTGAAGCCGGCGATGATCGTCATCGCGACGCTGCGGGTGGCCGTGCCCGGCCCGCCGTTGGTGAGGCCGACGATGATGTCGTAGGCGTTGAGGAAGCCCTTGAAGCCGAGGATGACGTTGATGACCACGTACCCGGCCACGAGCGGCACCGTGATCCGCAGCAGCTGCTGGACCTTGGACGCGCCGTCCAGGTCCGCCGCCTCGTAGACGTCCGACGGCACGGACAGCAGGCCCGCGATGTAGATGAGCATCGTGCCCGGCACCGCCTGCCAGGCCGTCACCGCGACGATGGCGACCCAGGCGAGGTCGGGGTTCGCCAGCAGGCTCGTCTCCAGCCACGGGATGCCGAGCGCCGAGCCGGCCGCGGGCAGGGAGTTGGAGAACAGGAAGTTGAAGACGTAGGCGATGATGATCCCGGAGATCACCATCGGGACCACGAACACGGTCCGCAGCGCGGTCCTGAGGCGGATGCGCGACGTGAGGCCCACCGCCAGCAGGAACGCCACCAGGTTCACCACGACGACCGTCGCGACCGAGAACCCGAACGTGAACAGGTAGCTCTGCACGACGGCCGGGTCGCTGAACATGGCGATGTAGTTGGTGAGGCCGACGAAGCTCCAGTCGCCGATGCCGATCGAGTCGGTGAAGCTGAAGAAGATGCCGACGACGCCCGGCACCGTGATCGCGAGCGTGAACAGCACGACCGTCGGCAGCAGGAACAGGTAGTAGATCGGCTCGACGCGGCGGCGGTGCGGCCGGGTGGTGGCGGTGGCGCTCATCGCGAGGACTCCTTCGTCTCGGCGGCCGGCGCGGGCTGGCGGAACGCGAGGCGCGCCCAGTCCGCGTCGAGCGTGCGCAGCGTGGCGGCGGTGTCCTGGCCGAGGATCATCGCCTGGGCGTAGCTGTTGACCGGGATGGTCTTGGGGATGAGCACGGACGGCCCCTGGTACACCCGGCCCGTCTCGTAGTACTCGGCCATGCCGGCGACCCGCGGGTCCTCGACCGGCGCGGCGTCGGTGGTCGGCGCGAAGCCGAGCTGGGACGCGTTGTACGCCTCGACGACCTCCGGCTGGAACAGGTACTCCAGGAAGTCGCGCGCGGCCTCCGGGTGCTCCGCCTCGACGGGGATCCAGGCCGCGAGGTCCATGTTGACCCGCACCTTCAGGTCGTCCGGGTCGTCGGTCATCGGCAGCGGGAACGTGCCGAGGTCGAGGTCCGGGTCCGTCTTCGCGATCTCGCTGAACGCCCACGGCCCCTGCAGGTACATCGCCGCCTGGCCGGTGGCGAACGCGAGGTTCCCGTCGCCGTACGCGCGGCTCGCCGCGTCGGGGTTGCTGTAGGGCAGCAGCTCGGCGACCTGCTCCAGCGGCGGGGCGAAGTCCTGCGAGAACGACGCCGGCGAGCCGGGGCCGACGTCGGTGCCCTGCGCCGCGAGGTCCTCGAAGAACCCGATGACGTCGAGCTGCCCGCCCACCGCGTAGTCGAACCAGCCCTGCGCGACGGTCCAGTCGTCCTTGAACGTCCCGTAGATCGGCGTGACCCCGGCGTCCTGGAACGTCGCGCAGGCCTCGAGCAGCTCGCTCCAGGTCTGCGGGACCTCGACGCCGTGCTCCGCGAAGAGCTGCTTGTTGTAGATGACCGACGCCGCCATGACCGAGTACGGCAGCGCGCTGACCCGGCCCGGGTAGGAGCCGTACTGGTCCATGAGCGGCTGCAGGTCCTCGCGGATGCGCCCGGCCGCCTCGGTGTCCGACAGGTCGCTGAGCGCCCCGCGCTGCACGAACCGGGACGTCTCCATGTTGTAGTTCGACAGGGCGATGTCGGGCGGGTTGCCCCGGACGAAGCTCGCGGACACCACGTCGACCCCGGAGGTGTCGAGCTCGATCCGGACGTCGTCCTGGGAGGCGTTGTACTCGTCGACCAGCTCGGTCATGAAGCCGATCGCCTCGCGCTTGCTGAACGCGAACCGCACCTCCTCGCGGCCGTCGCCGGCGCAGCCCGCCAGGGCCAGCGTCCCGCCGGCCACGGCCACCAGCGTCGCCGCCAGCACGCGTCGCCGTCGCGGTGCGCGTCGTGCTCGTCGTGAGATCTCGGACACCCTCGTCCCCCTCGTCGCGGACACCGGTCGGAGCACGTCATCGTGCACCGAGTAGATCTACTTGCCGAATCAAATCGGTTCCGGCAGTGTGGCACCCCTCAGGAAGGACGGTCAAGACCCGTGACGACGACGCACGCCGGCCCGCCGGCCCCGCCCCGCGCACCCGCGCGGCCGGCCAGCCTGGACGCCGTGCTCGGCTACGCGTGGGACGCCGGCGAGCTCACCGCGAGCGACGCGCTCGCCGCGACCGGGCTGACCCGCTCCACCACCATCGAGGCGCTCGACGCCCTCACCGCCCTGGGCCTGCTGCGCGAGCTGCCCAACGCCCGCCAGGCCGGGACCTACCGCAAGGGCCGGCCCGCCCGGCGCTTCGAGCTGCGGGCCGACGGCGCGGTGCTCGTCGGCGTCGACAGCGGCCAGGTGCACGTGACGGCCACCGTGACCGACCTGCGCTCCCGGCCGCTCGGGACGGCGCGCGCCGTGCTGGACCCCGAGGACGACGCGGCGACCCGCCGGGCCGCGGTGCTCGGGACCGTCGACGACGCCCTCGACGCCGCCGGCCGGTCGCGCGCCGACGTGCTCGCGCTGTGCGCCGGGGTCCCCGCGCCCGTCAACACCCGCGGCGAGTCGCCCCGGCACCCCGACGGGTTCTGGGACCGCATGAACCCCGGGCTGCAGGACGCGTTCGCCGCGTGGGCGCCGCTCGTGCGGATCGAGAACGACGCCTCGCTCGCCGCCGTGGCGGAGGGCGCCGTGGGCGCCGCGTCCGGCAGCCGCAACTACGTCGCGCTGCTCGCGGGCGGCCGGCTCGGCGCCGGCGTCGTGGTCGACGGCCGGGTGCTGCACGGCGCGCACGGCGGCGTCGGGGAGATGGTGGCGTTCGACCTCGTCGAGGGCGTGGGCGCGGCGTCGGGCCTCGGCGCCCGCGCGGCGGAGTGGGCGGCGGAGGCGGTCGCCCGCGGGGAGGCCGACCCCCGCGGGGCGCTCGCCGCCCTCGCGCCCGGGGAGCTCGACGGCCAGCGGGTGCTCGAGCTCGCCGCCGCGGGGGACCCCGACGCCCTGCGCGTGGTGCAGCGGGTCGGGGGGATGCTCGCGCGGGTCGTCAACGTGCTGGCCAGCATGTTCGACCCGGAGCGCATCGTGGTGTCGGGGGCCGTGTCCGGCGGGGTGCAGCAGGTCGTCGAGGCCGCGCGCGCGGCGCTCCCCACCGGGCGGCACCTGCCCGCGCCCGTGCTCGCGATCTCCCCGCTCGGGGCCGACGTCGTGGTCACCGGCGCGGTCGCCGAGGCCGCCGCCGCCGCGCGGCGGCACGTGCTCGACCTGTGGGGGACGCGCACCGGCTGAGCCGTCAGTCCGGCGGCAGGTGCTCGCGCGCCCACAGCGCGGCGCTCGTGCGGTCCTGCACCTCCAGCGCGCGGAACACGTGCCCGACGTGCACCTTGACCGTCCGCTCCGCGATGCCGAGCTCCCGGGCGATCTGCTTGTTCGCCAGCCCCCGCGCCAGGAGCCGGAGCACGTCCCGCTCGCGGGCGCTCAGGCGGTCCGCCGGCCGCGGGGTCGCCGACGGCAGCAGCGCACCCGCCACGCGCGGGTCCAGCGGCGCGTACCCCCGGGCGGCGGCGCGCACCGCGGCCAGCAGCTCGGCCGGCTCGCAGTCCTTGAGCAGGTAGCCGACGGCGCCCGCCTCGAGCGCCGCGGCCACCCGCTCCTGGTCGGAGAACGAGGTCAGCACCACCACCCGCGTGCCCGGGCGCCGGGCGAGCGCCTCCCGCGTCGCGGTCACACCGTCCGTGCCGGGCATCGACAGGTCCATGAGCACCACGTCGGGGGCCAGCTCCGCCACGAGCTCCACCGCCGCCGCGCCGTCCGCCGCCTGACCCACCACCTCCAGGTCCGGGGCCGCGTCGACCAGGCCCGCCAGGCCGGTGCGCACCAGGTGGTGGTCGTCGGCCAGCACCACCCGGACCGGCGCCGTCACGACGACGCCCCCGGGACCGCCGGCGCGCCCGCCGGGGCGTCGGCGTCCGCCACCAGGCGCCACCGCGTGCCGGCGCCCGCGCGCGACGTGACCTCCAGGTCCGCGCCCGCCGCCGCGGCGAGGTCCCCCAGCACGCGCAGCCCGAAGTGCCCCGGCGCCGGGTCCGCGAGCGCCGCCGCGACGTCGAACCCGGCGCCGTCGTCCTCGACCTCCAGCACGACGCGGTCCCCGTCGCGCGCGACCCGTACCCGCACCTCGGCCGAGCCGGAGTGCGCGACCGCGTTCCGGACGGTCTCCTGCGCCACCCGGTACAGCAGCTCGCGCGTCCCGTCCCCGAGCCCCGCGACCGCCGCCTCCGGCGCGTCCACCACCACGCGCACGCCGCGCGACGCGAGGCCGCCGGCCAGGTCCGCGAGCGCCGCGCCGAGCCCCGCGCTGCGCAGCGAGGGCGGGTAGATCTCCACCAGCAGCGACCGCAGGCCGCGGATGCTCGTGCGCACGGTCGCGCTCGCCGCCCGCACGTCCTGGGCCACGACGTGCGCACCGGCCGCGTCCGCCCGGTCGGCGGCACCCGCGAGCGCGAACGACGACGCCGCGAGCTCCTGCACCACGCCGTCGTGCAGGGTCGCCGCGATCCGCCGCCGCTCCGCGTCCGAGGCGTCGACCGCCTGCCGCAGCAGCTCCTCGCGCTGACCCTGCCCGCGCCGCAACCGGTCCAGCAGCGCCCACAGCACCGGCAGCAGCAGCGCGACCAGCAGCAGCAGGCTCGTCAGCGTGATGCCCGCGAACCCGCGCCACACCGCGCCGGCCCGCTCCGTCACCACGTCGTACCGGCTGTACGTCTCGAACAGCAGCACCGTGCCGTCGGGCGTCCACACCGGGCGGTAGACCTCCAGCAGCTGGTCCTCGTCGCGCTCGTACCGGTTCTCCGGCTCGTCGAGGTCGCTGATCTCCGCCTGGGTCGCCGGGTCGCGCAGCACCGCCTGCTCCTCGTCGCCCAGCGGGAACCGCTGCCCGACCAGCCGGGGCTCGTCCGAGTACACGATGCGGCCGTCGGCGTCCCAGAGCTTCACGCGCACGACGGCCGTGCCGAGCACGCGCTCCCGGACCACCGCGTCGAGCGACGCGAGCGCCTCCGGGTCGCCCGCCGTGAGCCCGTCCTCGAGGGCCGGCTGCACGACCGCGTCCGCGAGCAGGTCCGTGCTGCGTGCGGCGTCGTTGACGGACTCCTGCTCCGCGATCCGGCGGCTCGCGGCGAGCCCCAGCACCGCGACCAGCGCGAGCACCAGCACCGCCGCCGCGCCGACCTGCGTGAACACGCGCCACGGGGTCAGCGGGCGCTGGGCCGCCGCCGCGGTGCGGCCCCTGCTGAGGACGACGCGGCCGTCGTCCGGACCCGGCGCGGTGGGCACAGGCGCCACCCTACGGTCGGGCCCGGACGGCGGGGAGGGTGCCGGGGCGGGTGAAGCCGCGGCGGCACGGGAGCGCACGGCCGGGTCAGTCGTCGGAGCCGTGGCCGCCGGAGCCGTGGTCGTCGGCGCCCCGGTCGTCCGAGCCGTGGCCGCCGTCGTCGTCACCCCCGCGGTCGTCCGAGCCGTGACCGCCGTCGTCGTCGCCGGCGTCGTCGGTCCCGCCGCCGTGGTGGCCGGAGTCGTCGGGCACGGCGGGGGCCGCGGGCGCGGCAGGGGCCGCCGGGGCGGCGCCGTTCTCCCGGCGGTCGTCGCCGGCTTCGGTGCGGTCGTCCCGGTCGACGCGACCGCCGTGGTCGTCCCCGGGCTCGGTGCGGTCGTCCCGGTCGACGCGACCGCCGTGGTCGTCCGGCACCGCGGAGGGCGAGGCCGAGGGCGCGGTGGGCGAGGCGGACGGCTCGGCGTCCCGGTCGTCTCCCGGCTCCGTGCGGTCGTCGCGGTCGGTGCGGCCGCCGTGGTCGTCGAGGACGGGCGCCTGCGTCGGCACCGTCACCGGCACCTCGCGGCTCAGGCTGGGGTTGGCGGCGAGCCCGATGACCGCCGGGGCGATCGCGACGGCCGCGGCGGTGGTGAAGACGAGCGTGCGCTTCATGACGAGCTCCTGACGGGGGTGCGGATCTGACCCGTCCTTTGTCCCGCGCCGCCGGTCGGCACCACCATCGGACGTTGGTACTAGTACCCCGCCGGGGACGCCGCCTGCGCGCCGAGCACGGCCAGCAGCCGCAGCTTGTCGTGGCTCTCCGACCCGGGCGCCGCCGTGTACACCAGCAGCGCGTGGGAGCCGGCCGGGTCGACGAGCGTCTGGCACGTGAGGTCCAGCGCGCCGACCTGGGGGTGGACGAAGTGCTTGACCTCCTGGGGCCGCAGGCCCACCTCGTGGCGGTCCCACACCTCCCGGAACTCGGCGCTCCGCTCGAGCAGCAGCGAGGCGAGCTCGGCCGCCCGCGACCGGGGCCCGCGGCGACCCACCACCTCCCGGAGGCCGGACGCGTACAGCCGGGACATGGAGTCGTGGTCCTCCGGCGCGTACAGCCGCCGGCACTCCGGGTCGGTGAACCAGCGGTAGCCGAGGCTGCGCGCCGGGCCCGTGCGGCGCGTGGCGTCCCCCGTCAGCGCCACGGCGAGCGGGGTCTGCCGCAGCGTCTCCCCGAGCTCGGTCACCACCTCCGCGGGCGTGTCGCCCAGCCGGTCGAGGATCCGCAGCATGCCGGGGCTCACGTGGTCACCGGAGGCGCCGCCGGCGGGCGGGTGCTGCCCGGCCAGGCGGAACAGGTGGTCACGCTCCGCGACCGTGAGGTGCAGGCCCTGCGCGATGGACGCGAGCATCTGCTCCGACGGGGCCGGGCCGTTCCCCCGCTCGAGGCGCGCGTAGTAGTCGGGCGACATGTGGCACAGCACCGCGACCTCCTCCCGGCGCAGGCCGCGCGTGCGCCGGCGCTCGCCGCGGGGCAGGCCGACGTCCTCGGGCTGGAGCGCCTCGCGGCGGCGGCGCAGGAGCTCCGCGAGCGCGGGCCGGTCGATGGGCATGCGACGTTCCTACCGCGCCGGCGCCCGCGCATCCACTGACTGCCGGTCAGCGGCTCGGCGGGCCCTGGTCCGCAGGCGCGGCCGCCCGCAGGCTCGGAGGACCACCAGCCCCGAGGAGTCCCGATGCCCCGCACCACCGCCACCCGCACCGCCCCCGCGCTCGCCGTCCCCGACCTGACCGGGCGGCGCGCCGTCGTCACCGGCGGCAGCGACGGCATCGGCCTGCGGATCGCCACCCGCCTCGCCGCCGCGGGCGCCGAGGTCGTGCTCCCCGTCCGCGACGCGGCCAAGGGCGAGCGTGCCGCCGCCGCGATCCGCGAGCAGGTCCCGTCCGCCGCGCTCGTGCTGCGCGAGCTCGACCTGTCGTCGCTCGCGTCGGTGGCCGCGTTCGGCGCCGGCCTGCGGGAGGAGGGCCGTGGGGTCCACCTGCTCGTCAACAACGCCGGTGTCATGAGCCCGCCGGAGCGCCGCACCACCGCCGACGGGTTCGAGCTGCAGCTCGGCACCAACCACCTCGGCCACGTCGCGCTGGTCGGCCACCTCCTGCCCCTGCTGCGGGACGGGCACGCGCGGGTGACGTCGCAGGTCAGCATCGCCGCGGACCGCAACGCGATCCACTGGGAGGACCTCAACTGGGAGCGCGGGTACCACCCCATGCGCGCGTACTCGCAGTCGAAGATCGCGTTCGGGCTGTTCGCGCTGGAGCTCGACCGCCGCAGCCGGGCGGAGGGCTGGGGGATCACGAGCAACCTCTCCCACCCGGGCGTCGCCCCGACCAGCCTGCTGGCCGCCCGGCCCGAGCTGGGGCGCGCGGGTGACACGCGCGACGTCCGCATGATCCGCTGGCTGTCCGCGCGCGGCCTGGTCGGGACCCCGGAGTCCGCGGCGCTGCCCGCGGTGTACGCGGCCACGTCCCCCGACGCCCGGGGCGGCCGGCTGTACGGGCCGGGCGGCCTCCTGCACCTCAGCGGGGCGCCGGCCGAGCAGGCGGTGTACTCCCGGCTGCGCAGCGAGGACGAGGCCGCCCGCGTCTGGCGTGTGTCGCAGGAGCTGACCGGGGTGGCCCTGGCCGCCGCCTGAGCGGGCCCGCGCGCCGCACCCCCTACCGGTCCGGCCCCGACCTGGTTACGGTCTCAGGGTCCGTGCGGCACCGCGCGGTCCCCCACCAGGAGAGCGATGACGCGACACGGCTCCGACCCCGACCGGGCGGAGGACCACCGGTGACCGCTCGCTCCCCGGAGCCGGCCGGCGTGCACGGCGCGCCCGGGCTCCCGTCCTGGCTGGTGCCGCGGCCACGGCTCGTGGAGCGGCTCGACGCGCCCGTCCCGCTCACGGTGCTGCGGGCGCCCGGGGGCGGCGGCAAGACGACGCTGGTCACCGAGTGGGCGCGCACCCGCGGCGCCTCGGCCCGCGGCGTCTGGGTGGACGCCGGCGCCCGGCAGTCCGGCTCGCGGGCGCTGTGGGCGGCCGTCGTGCAGGCGGTGGCCGACGCGGGCGTGCCCGACGGCCACCCGTTCGCCGGGGGCAGGGCGACGCTGCCCGGTGGCGACCTCACGGGGCACCTCGTCCGCGGGTTCCGGCTGCTCGGCCCGTTCGTGCTGGTGGTCGACGGCGCGGACGCCCTGGACGAGCGGGGCGCCGCCGCGCTCGTGCACCTGGTGGCCGCGGTGCCGACCACGCGGGTGATCGCGACCGTGCGGTCCGCAGGCCCGCTGGAGTCGCCGCAGGCGCGGGCCCGGGTGGACGTCCAGGTGCTGGGCCCGCGGGACCTCGCGCTCGACCTCGCCGAGACCGCGGCGCTGCTGGGCGTCGAGCCGGTGCCCGCCCGGACCGCCCTGCGCGCCACCGACGGCTCCCCGCTCGCGACGCGGCTGCTGGCGCTGACCGGGGCCGCCCCGGCCGGCGCCGTGCCCGCCCTCGAGGGCGTGGCCGACCGGGTGGTGCAGGGCCTCGACCCGGCGACGGCGGCGTTCGTCACCGCGACCGCGACCGCCGACCTGCTCTCCCCCGACCTGGCCGCCACGCTCGCGGGCGTCACCGCCGAGGACGCGCTGCGCGCGCTCGAGGAGGTCGAGGCGCTCGGGCTCGGCACCTGGGCCGACGTCTCCCGGTTCGCGTACACGCCCGTCGTGCGCAGCGGGGTCCGGGCGGGGATGCGCCGCGACGAGCCCGAGCGGTTCCGCCGGCTGCGGCGCACCGTCGCCGCGTGGAGCGACGAGCACGGCCACGGGGTCGAGGCGCTGCGGGCGGCCGTCGACGCGGACGACCTGGACCTCGCCACCGGCATCGCTCGGCGGGCGTGGCGCGAGCTGCTGCTGGAGCGCACGGGCAGCATCCGCTCGGCCCTGCACGGCGTCCCGCTGCGCCGGCTGCGCCGTCACCCCGTGCTGCTGTTCCTGCTCGGCCTGGGGTACAACGCCGACCCGGACACGCGGCTGCGCGCCGTCGCGGTGCTCGGGTACGCCGCCACGGCCTCGCGGGTCCGGTCCTCCCACGTCGCGCCGCACGACCGGCTGCTGCTCCGGCTCATCGAGATGGTGGCGCTGCGGCTCACGGGCCGCGGGTCGGCGGCCGCGCGCGCCGCCGCCGACGTGGTGCGGCGGGCGGACGAGCTCGTGCCCGAGCACCGCGAGCAGCTGGCCGACGTGCTGCCCGTGCTCTACTCGCAGGCCGGCACCACGCTGCTGTACGACGGCCGGTGGCAGGCCGCCGTCGAGGCGTTCGAGCGCGGGCTCGCGGCGGCCGTGCGCCCCGCGGCCCAGCTGCCCAGCCTGGCGCTGCTGGCCGGCACGCTGGCGGTGGACGGCGCGATGGACCGCGTCGAGCCGCTGACCCGGCGCGTGCGGTCCGGCACGTGGCCCCCGGGGCTGGTCGACGGCTACTCCGGCGCGCTCTACCAGGTCGCGGAGGCCGTCGCCGCCCTGGAGGAGTCCGACGCGGCGCGCGCCCAGCAGCACCTCGACGTGCTGGCGCCGCACCTCGCGACCATCGAGCACTGGCCCCTCATCGCCCAGGTCCAGTCGATGGCGGACCTGCTGCGCGACGGCCCCGAGACGGCCCTGGCGCGCTTCGACGCCGCCGTCCGCACCCACGGCAGCCGGCAACCCGCCCACCGCGCGAGCGCCGCGGGGCTCGAGGCGACCCGCGCCGCCCTGCTCGTCGCGGCAGGGCGCCCGCTCGCCGCGCTGGAGGCCCTGCCGCGCACCCCGTCCGACCCGGCGCGGCTGGTGGCGCTCGCCCGCGCCCGGCTGCACGCGGGACGCCCGGAGGAGGCGCTGCAGGCCCTCTCGGCGAAGGAGACCGCCGGCCCGGGCGGCGTGCGGATCGACCTCGACGCCGCGCTGCTCGCCGCGCTCGCCCTGGCCGCGTCGGGGCGGGCGGACGAGGCCGGCACCGACCTGGCACGCGCCGCCGCCCTCGTCGCCGTGCACCACGTCCGGCTGCCGTTCGCCCTGCTGTCCGCCCACGACCGCGGCACGCTCCGGCACCTGGCCGAGCGCCACGACCAGCAGGGCCTCGTCGACGTGCTGCGCGACGCCGCCGACACGACCGTGGCCGCGCCCAGCCCCGCGCCGGCCCTCACCGCGCGCGAGGCCGTCGTCCTGCACGCGCTCACCCGCACCGGATCGGCCACCGAGATCGCCGAGGCGCTGGTGGTCAGCCCGAACACCGTGAAGTCGCAGCTCCGGTCGCTCTACCGCAAGCTCGGCGTCACCTCCCGCCCGGAGGCCCTCGACACGGCCCGCCGCCTCGGCCTGCTGGCCGCCCAGGACGCCGTCGGCACCCAGGACGCCCCGACAGGCTGACGCACCCGTACGCAGTCCGGGCCGCGCACGCCCCCCACCTCCACCCGGGCGAATGGATCCGAACCGCCGGACACGCCCGGCGCGCCCGTGCGAACGGATCCGAACGGCCCCGCCGTCCTGAGCCGACGGCGCTCCCGGCGCGACGAGGCCCCGGCACGCCCTCACGGCGCGCCGGGGCCTCGTGCCCTCCCGGGTGCAGGGGGACGCACCCGGGGCGGGATCAGCGGGTGGTGTGCTCCGCCCGCCGGCGCCAGCCGACCAGCGCGGCACCACCGGCGAGGAGCAGCAGCGCCACCCCCGCACCGACGGCGGCCTCCGTGCCGGTGACGGCCAGCGGCTGCGACGCCGGCGGCGCCGGGTCACCGGCGGCCGCGGCGACGTAGGTGATGCGCACCTGCGCCTGCGTGACGTTCCCCTCGACGTCCGTGACCTCGTAGCCCACGGCCGTCGGGTCGCCGGTGAAGCCGGCCTCCGGCGTGAACGTGACGGCCCCGGTCTCGGGGTCGACCGTCCAGGTGCCCTCGCCGGGCACGACGAGCCGCGTCACGCGGGCGCCGTCCGGGTCGAGCAGGCGCACCGTCGTCGGGTCGAGGCTGCCGCGGTCGTTGCCGAGCACGTCGACCGTCACGGCGGTGCCCGCCGGGTTGTCCTCGTCCGCGTCGTCCGCGGCCTGCGGCAGGAACGTCACGGCCACCCGGGCGGTCGCCACGTCGCCGGCCACGGTCGCGACCTCGTACGTGATCGGCGTCGGGTTGCCGTCGAACCCGGGCTCGGCCGTGAAGGTGATGCGCCCCGTGGTGCGGTCGACCGTCCAGCGCCCCTCACCGGGGACGTCCAGGCGGGTCACGCGGCTGCCGTCCGGCCCGACGACCCGCACGCTGGCCGGGTCGAGGTCGCCGGAGTCGTTGCCGACCACGTCGACCGTCACCGGCTTGCCGAGCTCGTTGCCCGTGCGGGTGTCGTCCGCGGCGGCCGGCCGGTAGGTGACGGTGACGCCCGCGGTGACGGTGTCGCCCGTCGGGTCGGTCACCCGGTACCGCACCGGCGTGGGGTCGCCGAGGAACCCGCGCTCCGGCGTGAAGGTGACGGCGCCGGTGGTGCCGTCGACCGTCCACGTGCCCTGGCCCGGGACGACGAGCTCCGTCACCGGGTCGCCGTCCGCGCCGACCAGCCGGACGGACGCCGGGTCGAGGTCGCCCGCGTCGTTGCCGAGCACGTCGACGCGGACCGGCTCGCCCAGCGTGTTGCCGCGGGAGACGTCGTCCGCCGCGTCCGGCACGTAGCCGACGGTGACCGTCGCCGCGACGGTGTCGCCGGTGGTGTCCGTGACCTCGTACGTGACGGGGGCCGGGTCCACGAGGAACCCGTCCTCGGGGGCGAACGTCACCGCACCGGTCGCGGCGTCGACGGTCCAGATGCCCTCGCCCGGCACCTCGAGGCGCTGGACGCGGTCGCCGGACGGGCCGACGAGCCGCACGCTCGCGGGGTCCAGGTCGCCGGTGTCGTTGCCGAGCACGTCCACCGTGACGACGTCGCCGATGGCGTTCCCGAGGTCGGAGTCGTCCGCCGCGGCGGGCACGTACCCGACCACGACGGTCGCGGTGGCCGTGAGGCCGTCCTGGTCGGCGACCCGGTAGACGACCGGCGTCGGGTCGACGAGGAACCCGTCCTCGGGCTCGAACGCCACCGCGCCGGTGGCCGGGTCGACCGTCCAGACGCCCTCGCCCGGCACCTCGAGCGACGTGACCCACGAGCCCGACGGGCCGCGCAGGACGACGCTCGACGGGTCGAGGTCGGAGGTCACGCCCGCGTCGTTGCCGAGCACGCCGACGACCACGCGCTCGCCGATGGTGTTGCCGGTGTCGGAGTCGTCGACCGCCGTGGGGGGCGCGACGAGGACGACGTCCGACGTGGCGGAGTTGTCCGACCCGTCGCCGCGGTCCTCGACGGACGCGACGTTGGTCAGCACCTCACCCGGGTCGCCGGCCGCGGTCTGCGCGTAGACGACGGTCAGGGTCTCGCCGACGTCGAGGCCGCGGGCGCCGTCGGCCGGCTCGCCGAGCAGGGCGAACGGCCGGGAGCACTCCAGGGCCGCCGGGACCGGGTCGCCGGCCGCCGCGTCGCAGGTGACGGGGCCGCGCTCGAGCGCGCCGTTCGTGCCGCCGCTGGTGGACACGGACACCACGGTCGCGGCACCGGTGCCCGGGAGGACGTCGCGCAGGGTGACGACGTCGCCGCGGGTCATCGCCGCGGGGCCCTGGTTGGTCACCGTGACGGTCCACGTCAGGTCGTCGCCGGCCTGCGCGGACGCGGAGGTGACGGGGTCGCCGCCCTCGACCGCGACGGTCTTCGTGACCGCGAGGTCGTAGTCGCACGCGACCCAGTCGAGCGTGATCGAGCCGTTCGCGCCCGCGCCCGTCCCCGTCGCCCGGCCCACGGCCGTCGCGGAGACGTCGGTCGCGGTCGCGGCGACGAAGCTCGACCCGCCACCGCCGCCGCCACCGGCGACGGTGTCGACCTGCGCGCCCGTGCCGTCGGCGTCGGAGTTCTGGATGGTCGTCGAGGCGCCGCCGCCACCGCCGGCGAGGCCGCCACCGCCACCGCCACCGGCGTCGTAGTTCGGGTCGAACGCCCCGGCGCCACCGGTGCGACCCGCACCCGGCAGGCCGTCGAGCGTCGGGTCGGTGCTGTGCACGCCGCCCGCCCCGGGGGTCGCGCCGCCCCCGGCGCCGCCGCCGACGCCGATGCGGTCGCCGCCCGCCGCCAGGCCCTCGTAGCCGTCCGTCCCGGCGGACCCGGCCCCGACCTCGCCCGGCCCCGCGGGCAGGCCGGCGTCACCGCCGAAGCCGTCCGTCGACTGCGAGTGGCCGCCACCGGAGCCGCCGCCACCGCCGGCCAGCACCGCGAGCTCGCCACCGAGGAGCAGCTCGCTGAAGCCGCCGCCCCCGGCACCGCCGTGCTGGCCGCCGACCGCACCGCCCGCGCCGCCGCCGTTCGCGCCGCCGGCGCCGCCCGCGTTGCCCGAGTTCTGGGCGCCGCCGCCGCCGACTCCCCCGGAGAACGCCGTGCCGGGCACCACGGCGAACGTCGCCGCGATCCGCGCGGCGCCACCGTTGGCCCCGACGCCGTTCGCGCCCGCGGCCGACCGGCCGCCCGCACCGCCGACGACGGTGACGTCCACCGAGCAGACGCCGTCCGGGACGACGCCCGACACGGTGCCGACGCCGAACACGCTGGTGGTGGCCTCCGGGGCGGGGTCGGCCAGGGCGGCCGGCGCGAGCGCGACCGGCGCGACGCCACCCGCGAGCACCGCCAGCGACGTCAGGCCGGCCAGGGCGGCGCGGCGGCCCGGACCGGGCCGTCGTCGCGCCGTCGCCCGGTGACCGGGCAGGGTTCCGTGCTGCACTTCTCCTCCAGGCTGCTTCGACACGGCCACGGCGCTGCGGCAGCCTGTGACCGGGCGGAGAGCACGCTGAGCCCCCCGCTCCCGCGGAAGCCTGTGGGACGAAGGTCCCGGTCGGCGGGCGGGGCCGGGGACTTCACACCGCACTTCACCCCGGGCCGGCCGGGCCCGGGCACCGCGGCGGGGGTCTTGCCCGAGCGGGCCCCGGGCGACCATGCTCCGAGGCACATGTCCAGCGCCCCGCCCGGTCAGCCGCAGGACCCCGCGGGCGCACGGGAGACGGGGGTCCCCATGTCGTTGCCGCTCGTGATCGACCGTTCGCCGGACCCGGAGGCGCCCCCGAGCACGCCGGCCCCGCCGTCGATCGCCGCGTGGGTGCGGTCCGTGGGGTCCGGCCGGCTCGGCGCGGTGGTGCTGCTGCTCGGCACGGCGCTGGCGATCGTCTGGGCGAACGCGTCGCACGCGACGTACGAGGCGTTCTGGGACACCCACCTCACCGTGGGGGTCGCGGACCTCAACCTGGACTTCACGCTGCACGCGCTGGTGAACGACGCGCTGATGGCGTTGTTCTTCTTCACCGTCGGGCTGGAGGTGCGGCGGGAGTTCGCGATCGAGGAGCTGACGAGCTGGTCGCGGGCCGTCGTGCCGGTGGTCGCGGCGCTGTGCGGGCTGGCCCTGCCGGCCCTGCTGTTCGTCCTGGTCACCCGCGGCACGGGCTTCGAGCACGCGTGGGGGGTCGTGATCTCCACGGACACGGCGTTCCTGGTCGGCGGGCTCGCGCTGCTGGGGCCGCGGTCGGCCGCCCGGCTGCGGGTGTTCCTGCTGGCCCTCGCCGTGGTGGACGACATCGCGGCGCTGACGATCATCGCTCTCGTCTACACGGAGGACTTCCGCCCGATGCCGCTGCTCGTCGCGGCGGTGGGGCTGGTGGGCATCTGGTTCACGCGGTACGTGCCGAGCGGGCGGGGGCCGATCTACGCCACCCTCGCGATCGTCGTCTGGTTCGCGTTCCTCGCCTCCGGCGTGCACCCGACGCTCGCGGGCGTCGCCGTCGCGCTGCTCGTGCCGGTGTACCGCCCGAGCCGCCGGGACGTCGACCACGCGCTCGAGCTCGCCCGCACGTTCCGGCAGTCGCCCAGCACGCAGTACGCGCGCGCCGCCGCGAACAGCCTCCGCGAGTCGATCTCCGTCAACGAGCGGCTGCAGTCGGCGTACACGCCGTACGTCTCGTTCGTGATCCTGCCGCTGTTCGCGCTGGCGAACGCGGGCGTCGTCGTGAACGGGGACGTCCTGGCCGCCGCGGTCCGCTCGCCCGTGACCTGGGGCGTGGTGATCGCGCTCGTGCTGGGCAAGCCGCTGGGCGTCTGGGGCTCGACCGCCGCGATGCGTCGCCTGCACCTGGGCGAGCTGGGCCCGGGGCTGACCTCGGGGCGGCTCGCCGGCGGGGCGGCGCTCTGCGGCATCGGGTTCACGCTCTCGCTGTTCATCGTCGACCTCGCCATCGACGACCCCGCCGTCGCCAACGAGGCTCGCGTCGGCGTCCTGCTCGCGTCCGCCCTGGCCGCGGGCCTGGCCGCCGTGATCTTCCGGGCCGCGGAGCGCGGCGGGACGGGCGAGGACACCCGGAACGTCCTGCAGCGTCCGGTCGACCCGGAGCGCGACCACATCTACGGGCCCGTCGACGCGCCGATGACCCTCGTCGAGTACGGCGACTTCCAGTGCGGGTTCTGCCTCAAGACCGCGGGCACCATCCAGGAGGTCGTCGCGGAGCTGGGCGGGCGGCTCCGCTACGTGTGGCGCCACGCCCCGCTGCTCAGCTACCACCCCAACGCGGTCGCGGCGGCCGAGGCCTCGGAGGCGGCCGCGCTGCAGGGCAAGTTCTTCGAGTTCGAGCGGGCGCTGTTCACCGACCAGGAGCACCAGCGCCCGGCGGACATCCTGCGCCGCGCCGCCGACCTGGGGCTGGACGTCCAGCGGTTCGAGCGCGACCTCACCTCCCCGGAGGTCGCCGCGCGCGTGCGCGACGACATGCTCGACGCGGAGGCGATGGACATCACGGCCGTCCCGACGCTGTTCGTCAACGGTCGCCGGCACACCGCGCCGCACGACGCCCGGTCGCTCATCGCGGCGCTGACCGCGGCGGAGGCCGACGCGGCGGCGACCCGGGCGCCGGCCGACGCCGGAGGGGCGCCGGAGCGCGCCTGACGCCCGCGGCCCGGCGGTGCGCGCCACCGGCGCACCGGACCGTCGTGCGGCCCTCCCCCGCCACGGCGGGCCGCGGGGGCCGTCACCTCACGCCGGGTCGGCGCCCCACCCCGACACGAGGCGCGCGATGATCGCGTCGAGGGCCGCGCGCGGCTCGGTCGCGTCGGTGGCCAGGTCAGGGATCTGCAGGACGTAGCGGGCCAGCGCCCGCAGGGCCGGGTCGTCGGGGGCGGCACCGGCCTCGGCCGCGAGCGCCGCGGTCAGGGCCTCCTCGCACGCCTCCCACTGCCGGCGCGCGTAGGTGCGCAGCTGCGGGGTGCGGAGGATCAGCCCGAGGACCTGCTGCTCCTCGGGCGAGGGGTCGGGCACGAACACCCCGCGGCCGCGGAAGAACCGCCCGAGCGCCTCGAGTGCCGCGCGGGCGCTGCCGGTGCCCCGCACCGCGGCCGCGAGCGACGACGCGCGCTCGTCCTCGCCGGCGATGTCGTCGAAGACGAGCGCCTCCTTGCCGTCCGGGAAGTGGTTGAACAGCGTCGTGACGGCGGTGTCGGCCTCCTCGGCGATCTGCGCGACCGTCACGTCGTCGTAGCCCCGCTCGACGAACAGGCGCCGGGCGGCGGCCACGAGCGCCTGCCGCGTCTCCGCCTTCTTGCGCTCGCGGCGTCCGGCGGCGGCGGGCAGGCCGGTGCGGGGGTCCGTCATGGCCCCATCGTACACGTGATGCTAGTCACTAGTTGTTGGTAGTGACTCCAAACGTGTAGTGACTACACTCAACCTTGGCCGCACGACGCGCCGACGCACTCCGCGCCGCGGTGCCGGCCCCGGGACAGGAGAACGTCATGGCGGAGAGCACACCGGCCACCCAGGTGGCCACCACCGGGGGCGGGAGCCCTGCCGGTGCCGACGGAACGGCGACGCCCCTGTCGCGCCCGCGGCTGTGGGCCGTCCTCGGGCTGGTCCTGCTGGCCGACGCGCTGGACATGATCGACTCGACGGTGACGAACATCGCCGCCCCGTCGATCGTGGCCGACATCGGCGGCGGCGACGGCCTCATCAAGTGGCTCGGCGCGTCCTACGCGCTGGCCCTCGGCGTGCTGCTGGTGATCGGCGGGCGCCTCGGGGACAAGTACGGCCAGCGCCGGCTGTTCCTCCTCGGCATGACGGGCTTCGTGCTCGCCTCCGGCGCCGCCGGCCTCGCCACCGGCCCCGGCGTCATGGTCGCGGCCCGCCTCCTGCAGGGGGCGTTCGGCGCGCTGCTCATCCCGCAGGGCATGGCGATCATGACGCGCGCCTTCCCGCGCGACATGATGCGCACCGCGTTCGGCCTGTTCGGCCCGCTGCTCGGCATCGCCGCGATCGGCGGCCCCGTCCTCGCCGGGTTCCTCATCGACGCCGACGTCGCCGGCACCGGGTGGCGCGCGGTCTTCCTCATCAACATCGTGCTCGGCGTGGTCGGGGTCCCGCTCTCGGTGCGGCTGCTGCCCCGCGACGGCGACACCTCCGCGGAGCGCGCGGCGGTCAGCATCGACGGCCAGGGCTCGGCGTACCTCGCGCTGTCGATGTTCGGCCTGCTCTACGGGCTGATCGAGGGCTCGCAGACCGACTGGGCGCCGGTGTCGCTGGCCGCCCTGGCGGTCGGCGTGATCGCGTTCGTGCTGTTCGTGCGGCGCCAGCGCACGGCCGCCGACCCGCTGCTGCGCCCCTCGCTGTTCGCCAACCGCGGGTTCACCGCCGGCCTGATCATGGGCCTGGCGTTCTTCGCGGCGACCAGCGGGCTCATGTACGTCCTGTCGCTGTTCCTCCAGGGCGGGCTGCACCAGAGCCCGGGCCGGGCGGCGCTGTCCCTCATGCCGCTGACCGTCGGCATCATGGTCGCCGCCTTCGCGTGCATGGGCCTCATGGCGCGGCTCGGGCGCACGCTCGTGTTCGCCGGGCTGACCATCACGCTGGTCGGTCTCGGCTGGTTCCTGCTGCTCGTGCTGGCGCAGGGGCTGTCGATCGGCACCTGGGCCATGGTCGCGCCGGTTTTCGTCATGGGCGTCGGGCTGGGCACCTGCTTCGGCACCATCTACGACATCGCGCTCGGCGACGTCTCCGCCGAGGAGGCCGGCAGCGCCAGCGGGTCCCTGACCGCCGTGCAGCAGCTCGCGAACGGCATCGGGTCCGCGCTCATCACCACCGTGTACCTGCACGCGCTCGGCGGCGGGTCCGGCGGGGACGCGTCCGGCGGCACCGTGCACGCCGTGACCGTCGCGCTGCTCATCGCGCTGGTCATCACCGCGGTCTGCCTGCCCGTCGCCCGGCTGCTGCCCCGGCGCGCGCAGGCGGAGCCCGACCACGGCTGACCGGCACCACCCCGGAGGAGTCCGCGTGTCCACACGTCGCGCGCGACCGTCGGCCCGATCGCACGGCGGCGAGCACCCGGCGCGCGATCAGCACGCCCACACCGAACCACGCCGACGACACGACGAGCTCCCGGACCACGAGCAGCGGGACGCCGCCTCGACGGTCGCGGTGAACGGCAGGAGTCCCCTGCACCATCCCCGCGGTCGGGGCACGACCGTGACGGCCGCGTCAGCGCGCGGCGCGCCGGTAGCGGATGTGCGTCGCGAGCGGCGAGGGCAGCACCTCGACGGGCTCGAACCCGAAGGACCCCACCCCGTCGAACAGCCGCTCGCCGTCCCCGAGCAGGACGGGGACCACGTCGAGGACCAGCTCGTCGACCACGTCCGCCGCGAGCGCCTGGCGGACCGTCGACGCCCCTCCGGCGATGTCGACACCGCGGCCGTCGGCGGCGGCCAGCGCCTGGGCGTACGCGGCGTCGAACCCCTCGGTCACGAAGTGGAACGTCGTGCCGCCCGCCATCGCGATCGACTCGCGAGGATGGTGCGTGAGGACGAAGACCGGCGCGTGGTACGGCGGCTCCTCGCCCCACCACCCGTCCCAGCGCTCGTCCCACTCCCCCCGGACCGGCCCGAACATGTTCCGACCCATCACGTAGGCGCCGCGGGGACGCATCAGCCACGTCTCGGCGGCACGGTCGGCGTCGGTCGCCCGCGGGTCCCCCAGGTGCCAGGTGTGCAGCTCCTGCCCACGCACGCCGAGCCCGTCGGTGAGGCTCTGGTGGGGGCCCGCGACGTAGCCGTCGAGCGAGATGGACAAGTGGCACGTGGTGTCGGTCATGGTCGTCTCCTCCGTCCGCTCTCCCCCGCTCACGATGGCACAGCGCCGCACCCCGCGGCGGGCGGCCGGCCCGTCGGACGCTCCCAGGGGTGAGTGATGACGCACGTACTCGCAGCCGCAGCCGCCGAGCCGAGCACCCACGACACCTCGCGGACCTCCGCGGGGAGCTGGGTCCGGCGCGGTGTCGCCGCCGTCGCCGTGCTGGCGTGGGCCGTCGGCGGGTGTACGCCGGCCGCGCAGGAGCCTCGACTCGACGGCGGATCGGCCTCTCCCTCTCCGAGCGGGTCGCCGGTCGAGAGTCCGGAGCTCCTCGCGGCGCTCGGGTCGGGCGAGGTCGGGCACGACGCCTACCTGGCGGGCTTCCAGCGGTTCGCCGCGTGCCTCAGCGGGGAGGGCTACGAGGTCGTCGTGCACGACGACAGCGGGCCGGTCGTCGACTACTCCATCCCGGAGGCCGCCGTCGTCTCGGGTGTCGACGAGGAGTGCTACGCCCGGGAGTTCGGCCCTCTGGATGTGGCGTGGCAGATCGCGCAGAGCGACACGTCCGAGTGGGCACGCGTCGCGCGCGGATGCCTGGAGGACCGAGGCATCGAGGCGGCCGGCACGGTGTCCGAGATGGAGCAGCAGCTGACGGACGCCGGCGTCAGCGTCGACGAGTGCGTCGTCGGCTGACCGCGGTCGGACGTCCTCGACGTGTCGACGGTGCCGTCAGTCAGGCCGATGTCACGAGGAGCGAGAGGCCGCCGAGAAGCGCGATCACGAAGTAGCCGAGAGCGAAGAACCCCGCCCTGCGGGAGATCGACTTCCCGTCGCGCATCAGCGGCGGGAAGAATCGGGCGCCGAGCATCGCGAACAGCACAACGAATGCGCTGACGCAGGGGACGAGCGCACGAGCACGCACGGATCCCCCTCCTGTCCACCGACGGCGCACGTGACGGCGGCCGACGCAGCGGCGCCCGCACCGACAGAGACTGCGGCAGCTCCCAGCACGGCGCCAGCGGGAAGCCCGACCGCACGACGCACGCGTGCCCCGAGCACCCGGACTCGCGACTCCAGCACACCAGCGTGCTCACGAAACCGCAGGTCAGAAACCAGAAGCAGAGAACCCCCGGCCGGATCACTCCGACCAGGGGTCACCTGAACAACTCTGCGTGCGCGAGGGGGGATTTGAACCCCCACGCCCTTTCGGACACTGGCACCTGAAGCCAGCGCGTCTGCCGTTCCGCCACTCGCGCGCCGCAGAAGATTAGCACGACTCGCGGGTCGCCCGGACAACCCCGAGGGCGCCCCCGGGGAGCGCCCGGCACCGCCCGCCCCGCGCCCCCGCCCGAGCCCCGCACACGGCACCCGCCGGCGCCCACCACGACCCTTTCACCAGGTCCGCGCCGCCCCGCCGTCCCCAGGCAGGGTCCGGGGATCGGTCCCACGGCTACCATTCAGGCAGAATGTCGGGCGCCGTCCGGTGACCGGCGGCACACGCGTGCGGTGAGGAGGTGGTGGGCGTGGGCATCCTCGACCGTTTCGAGCACGGGGTGGAGCGCGTCGTGAACACCGCGTTCGCCAAGGCCTTCCGCAGCGAGGTGAAGCCCGTCGAGCTGGCGAGCGCGCTGCGCCGCGAGGTCGACGACCGGGCCGCCGTGGTGGGCCGCGACCGGACGGTGGTGCCGAACGAGTTCACCATCGAGCTGTCGCCGGGCGACTACGACCAGGTCGAGGCGTGGGGCGCGGAGGCCCTGGCGGACGAGCTGGCGGCGAACGTCACGGAGCACGCGACGGGTCAGCGGTACGCGTTCGTCGGGCCGGTGACGGTGGCGTTCCACGAGTACGAGGACCTGGAGACGGGCCGGTTCCGCGTGAAGTCGGCGACGGTGCGCGGTGCGGCCGCCCCGGCGACGACCGCCGCGCCGAGCCCCCGGCACCCGCTCATCGACATCGACGGCCAGCGGTACCTGCTGACGGGGCCGGTGACGGTGATCGGCCGCGGCTCCGAGGCGGACATCGTGGTGGACGACCCGGGGGTCTCCCGCCGGCACCTCGAGATCCGGGTGTCGCCGCAGGGCGTCGTCGCCTCGGACCTCGGGTCGACCAACGGCCTGTTCGTCGAGGGCCACCAGGTCCCGGCCGCGACACTCCTGGACGGGAACACGCTGACGATCGGCCGGACCCGCATCATGTTCTGGACGGGTGACGGCGACGGACAGGACCTGGACGAGTGAGCGGCTCCACGATCGGCACGCATGAGTGAGCTGACGGTCACCCTGCTGCGGCTGGGCTACCTCGTCCTCCTGTGGGCGTTCGTGCTGTCCGCCATCGGGGTGCTGCGCCGCGACCTGTACGGCACGCGGATCGTCAACCGCCGCCGCCCGGGCCGCCCGGCCGCCGCCACGCCGGGCGCCACCCCCGCGGCCCCGGCCCCCGCGGCGCCGCCCGCCCCGGACCGCGGCCGCGGTCGGCGTGCCGGTCCGACGCGGCTCGTCGTGACCGAGGGTCCGCTGCGCGGGACGACGCTGCCGCTCGGTGCGTCCGCGGTGCTGATCGGCCGCGCCCCGTCCTGCACGCTCGTGCTCGACGACGACTACTCCTCCTCCCGGCACGCCCGCGTCTTCCCCGAGGGCGACCAGTGGCTCGTGGAGGACATGGGGTCCACCAACGGCACGTTCCTCGACGACCAGCGGGTCTCGGGAGCCGTGCCGTTCCGCCCCGGCGCGCAGCTGCGCATCGGCCAGAGCGTCCTCGAGCTGCAGGGGTAGCGGGTCGTGACCATCGCGCTGCGCTACGCCGCCCGGTCCGACGTGGGGCTGGTCCGGTCGAACAACCAGGACTCCGCCTACGCGGGGCCGCACCTGCTGGTCGTCGCGGACGGCATGGGCGGGCACGCGGGCGGCGACGTGGCCTCGTCGGTGGCGATCGCGGCGCTGGCGCCCCTGGACGGGGAGTCCCACGGCCCCGACGACGCGCTGGACGAGCTGGAGCGCGCGCTGGAGGAGGCCCGCGAGGAGATCATCAGCCGCTCGGAGGCCAACCCGGAGCTCGCGGGGATGGGCACGACGGTCACGGCCATCCTGCGGGCCGGCAACAAGCTCGCGATGGTGCACCTCGGCGACTCGCGCGGCTACCTGCTGCGCGACGGGGTGCTGACGCAGGTCACGACCGACCACACGTTCGTCCAGCACCTGGTCAACACCGGCAAGATCACGCCGGAGGAGGCCGAGCACCACCCGCAGCGGTCGGTCGTCATGCGGGTGCTCGGGGACTTCGACGTCGACATCGCGCCGGACCTGTCCGTGCGGGAGGCGCGGGCGGGCGACCGCTGGCTGCTGTGCTCCGACGGGCTGTCGGGCTTCGTCAGCGGGGACACGATCGCCCAGACGCTGCACGACATCGCGGACGTCGACACCTGCGCCGAGCGGCTCGTGCAGCTCGCGCTGCGGGCCGGCGGCGGCGACAACGTCACCGTCGTGGTCGCGGACGTGCTGGAGCTCGACCAGGTCCGCGACGGCGCGGGCCCCCGGACGAACGCCGTGGTGGTCGGCTCGGCCGCGGTGACCCGCAACCGCCCGACGTCCGCGCAGGACGGGCCGGCCGCCCGCGCCGCGGAGCTGTCCCGGCAGGCGGCGGCGAGCACCCCCGGCGGCGGCGTCCCGGCGGTCGAGGACGACGAGGACGACCAGGACGAGCGCCGCGCCCGCCGCCGGCGCCGCATCCGCGGGACCGTCGTGACCCTGCTCGCGGTGCTGCTGCTCGCCGCCGGCGCCACCGGGTTCTACCGCTGGACGCAGACGCAGTACTACGTCGGCGTCGACGGCGAGGTCGTGGCGATCTACCGCGGCATCCCGCAGTCCATCGGGCCGCTGACGTTGTCCGACGTGGTGGAGCGGACCGAGCTGGCGGTCGACGACCTCCCCGGCTTCGTGCGCGACCGCGTGGAGCAGACCATCCACACCGCCTCGCTCGCGGACGCCCGCACCCGCGTGGACGCCCTCGCGGAGGACGCTGCCGCCGAGCAGCCGGACCCGGAGCCGACGCGCACCCCGCGCCCGACGTCGTCCGCCCGCCCGACCGGCACGGCGGCCCCCTGATGGCGACCGTGGAGGCGCACCGCGTGCGCGCCGGTCGCGGGACGGAGCTCGGGCTGATCGCGGTGGCCCTGGTCATCGCGGTCTCCGCGTACGCCCTGGTCGGCCTGGGCGCGACGGACGAGCTGCCCGCCGACGTGCTCGGGTACGGAGCGGGCATGGCCGGCCTGGCGCTGCTCGTGCACGTGGTGCTGCGCTGGCGCGCCCCCTACGCGGACCCCGTGATCCTGCCGGTCGTCATCGCGCTGAACGGCATCGGCCTGGCGATGATCTACCGGATCGACCTCGCGCGGGAGGCGCGCGGCGGCACGGAGATGTTCGCCGGCAAGCAGCTCGCGTGGTCGGCGATCTCCGTGGTGCTGGCGTGCGTGCTGCTCGTCGTGCTGCGCGACCACCGGACGCTGCGCCGGTACACGTACACGGCGATGGTGGCGGCGCTCGTGCTGCTGGTGCTGCCGCTGGTCCCCGGGCTCGGGGTCGAGATCAACGGCGCGCGCATCTGGATCCGGGCGCTCGGGTTCTCGCTGCAGCCCGCCGAGCTCGCGAAGATCGCCCTGGCCGTGTTCTTCGCCGGCTACCTCGTCACCCACCGCGACACCCTGGCGCTCGCCGGGCCGAAGGTGCTCGGCCTGCAGCTGCCCCGGCTGCGGGACCTGGGCCCGATCGCCGTGGTGTGGGCCGCGTCGATCGCCCTGCTGGTGTTCCAGCGGGACCTCGGGACGTCGCTGCTGCTGTTCGGCCTGTTCGTGGCGATGCTCTACGTCGCCACCGAGCGGCTGTCCTGGATCATCATCGGCCTGCTCATGTTCGGCGGCGGTGTGGCGCTGGCCGCGTCCTCGTTCGGGCACGTGGCGGCGCGGTTCCACATCTGGCTGCACGCGCTCGACCAGGACGTCTTCGACCGCGCGCCCGGCGGCTCCGGGCAGCTCGTGCGCGGGCTGTTCGGCCTGGCCAGCGGCGGGCTGTTCGGCACCGGCTGGGGGCAGGGCCGCCCGGACCTCGTGCCGTTCGCCGAGTCGGACTTCATCGTCGCGTCGCTCGGCGAGGAGCTGGGCCTCACCGGGCTCATGGCGATCCTCGTGATGTACCTGGTGCTGAGCCAGCGCGGCCTGCGCACGGCCATCGGGGTCCGCGACGGGTTCGGCAAGCTGCTCGCCGCCGGCCTCGCGTTCGTCATCGCGTTCCAGTGCTTCGTGGTGGTCGGCGGCATCACGCGGATCATCCCGCTGACCGGCCTGACCACGCCGTTCCTCGCGTACGGAGGGTCGTCGCTGCTCGCGAACTGGCTGATCGCCGCGCTGCTGCTGCGCATCTCCGACGACGCGCGACGCCCCGCGCCCGAGGTGTCCGGCCCGCTGCTGTCGACCCCCGCCGGCGGCATCCCGCTGGACGACGAGGCCGTGGCCCCCGTGCGGGTGGCGGGCGCCAGCCCCACCGACGACCAGCCCACCGAGCGGCTGCGCCGGACGAGCGGGGGTGGTGACGCGTGAACGCCCCGCTGCGCCGCCTCGCCACGGTGGTCCTCGTGATGTTCCTCGCGCTGCTCGCCGGCACGTCCTGGGTGCAGTTCGGCCAGGCGTCGGCGCTGAACAACGACCCCCGCAACGTCCGCACGCTGTACCGGGAGTACGGCCGGCCCCGCGGGCCGATCATCGTGGCCGGGCAGACCATCGCGGAGTCGAAGCCCGTCGACGACCCGTTCGGCTACCAGCGCTCGTACCTGCAGCCCGAGCTCTACTCGACGGTGACCGGCTTCTACTCGGTGGTCAACGGCGGCACGCAGCTCGAGCGTGCCATGAACGACGTGCTGACCGGGCAGGCCGACTCCCTGTTCTGGACCCGCGTGCAGGACCTCGTGACCGGCCGCCAGCCGCAGGGCTCGTCCATCGAGCTGACGCTGGACCCCGCCGCGCAGCAGGCGGCGTTCGACGCGCTCGGCGGCCAGCAGGGCGCGGTCGTCGCGGTCGAGCCGTCGACCGGCCGGATCCTCGCGATGGTCTCGACCCCCGGGTTCGACCCGAACGCCCTGGCCACGCACGACACGACGGCCGCGAACGCCGCGTACCAGCAGCTCGCCGCCGCCGAGGGCGACCCGCTGCTCAACACGACGATCCGCGAGAACTACCCGCCCGGGTCGACGTTCAAGCTCATCACCGCCGCCGCCGCGCTGGAGTCGGGCGACTACTCCCCCGAGTCGGTGCTCGCCGCACCCGACGAGCTGACGCTGCCCGGGACGCGGACCCAGCTCCCGAACTTCGGCGGGTCGTCCTGCGGCGCGAACGAGCAGACGACGCTCGCGAACGCCCTGCGGATCTCGTGCAACACCGCGTTCGCGCAGCTCGGGGCCGACCTCGGCGACGACGCGCTGCGCGAGCAGGCGGACCGCTTCGGGTTCGACTCGGACGGCCTCACGGTGCCCATGCCGGTGTCGGCGTCGACGTTCCCGGCGGACCCGGACGCGGCGCAGACCGCGCTGTCGGCGATCGGCCAGGAGTCGGTGCGCTCGACGCCGCTGCAGATGGCGATGGTCTCCGCGGCCATCGCGAACGGCGGCACGCTCATGACGCCGTACCTGGTGCAGACCGTCCGCACGGCCGACCTCGACGTCGTCAGCGAGACCGAGCCGTCCGAGCTGTCCGACGCCGTCTCCGGCGCCACCGCGAGCGCGCTCACCGACATGATGGTCGGCGTCGTGGACTCCGGCTCCGGCACCGCCGCGCAGATCCCCGGCGTGCGGGTGGCCGGCAAGACCGGCACGGCGCAGACCGGCCGCGAGGGCGAGGCGCCGCACGCCTGGTTCACCGGCTTCGCGCCCGCGGACGACCCGCAGGTCGCGGTCGCCGTCATCGTCGAGCACGGCGGCGACGCCGGCTCCGAGGCGACCGGCGGCCGCGTGGCCGCGCCGATCGCGCGCGCCGTCATGCAGGCGGTGATCGGGCAGTGAGGCCCGCACCCGGCGTCGTCCTGGGCGGCCGCTACCGGCTGACCCGGCAGATCGCCGTCGGCGGCATGGGCGAGGTGTGGGCCGCGCACGACGAGTCCCTGCAGCGCGACGTCGCCATCAAGGTGCTGCGCGAGGAGTTCGCGGGCGACACCGGGTTCCTCGAGCGGTTCCGCACCGAGGCCCGCAACGCCGGGAGCCTGTCGCACGAGGGCATCGCCGCGCTGTTCGACTACGGGGAGCAGGACGGCTCCGCGTTCCTCGCGATGGAGCTCATCATCGGCGAGCCGATGAGCGACCTGCTGGAGCGCGAGCCCGTGCTGCCGCCGCGCCGGCTGCTGCCGATCCTGGCGCAGACCGCCCGCGCCCTGCACGCCGCCCACGAGGCCGGGGTCGTGCACCGCGACGTCAAGCCCGGCAACATCCTGCTGACGCCCACCGGCAAGGTGAAGATCACCGACTTCGGCGTCTCGCTGTCGCACAACCAGGTGCCGATGACGGCGACCGGCATGGTCATGGGCACGGCGCAGTACCTGTCCCCCGAGCAGGCCGTCGGCGGCCCCGCGACCGCGGCCTCGGACATGTACGCGCTCGGCATCGTGGCCTACGAGGCGCTCGTCGGGCACCGGCCGTTCACCGGCCCGACCGCTGTCGACATCGCGGTCGCCCACGTCAACACGCCCGTCCCGCCGCTGCCCGCGACGGTGGACCGGCAGATCGCGGCGCTCGTCATGCGGCTGCTCTCGAAGGACCCGTCGCAGCGTCCCGCGAGCGCCGAGGAGCTCGCGCGGATGTTCGACGCGCTCGTCCCGCACACGCCGGCCGGCGGCAGCCCGCCCGTGTCGATCGTGCCCGGCCGGTCGCGGTCGGCCGCGGCCGCGACGTCCGGCGCCTCCGGTCCGGCCCGCGACGCGGCCGCGCGACCCGCTGCCGCCGACACCCGGCGCGGGCGGGCCACCGGCTCCCGGCCGACCGCCGAGGGCGCGACCCGGGTCCGGGGCTCCGTGAACCCGACGGTCGCCGCGACCCCCGCGCCGCCGCCGGCGTTCGACCCCCGCACCGGTCGGCCGGTCGACCGCCCCACCTACCAGGTGGGCGGCGCGGCCCGGCCCGGCGGCGCGCACGCCCAGCCCACCACCCGCGCGCACGTGCGCGTCACCGAGCGGCCCGCGTGGCGGCGGCTGCAGGTGCGGTGGCCCCTGCTCGTGCTGGCCGTGCTGGTCGTGGCGCTGCTCGGCGCCGCGCTGGCCGACAGCCTGACGGGCGGAGACACCGGGTCGACCGGCCGCCAGGACGCCCCCGGGTACGCCCAGGCGGCAGCCGAGGGTGGGATGATCTCCGAGCACGTGCCCGGCGCAACCGCACCGGGCGCGCGAACGACGACAGCGAAGGACGCCTAGTGGTGGACGACGGATCCCGGATCCTCGCCGGACGGTACGAGGTCGGCGAGCTCATCGGCCGCGGCGGCATGGCCGAGGTGCACATCGGGCACGACGCGCGGCTCGGTCGCACCGTCGCGATCAAGATCCTGCGCTCCGACCTCGCGCGCGACCCGTCCTTCCAGGCACGGTTCCGCCGGGAGGCGCAGGCCGCGGCCGGGCTCAACCACCCGTCGATCGTCGCGGTGTACGACACCGGCGAGGACGTCTACACCGAGCCCACCGGCGCCGTCGCGCACGTGCCGTTCATCGTCATGGAGTACGTCGAGGGGCACACCGTCCGCGACATCCTCCGCGACGGCCAGGCCGTGCCGATCGAGGAGGCCATCGAGATCACCGCCGGCGTGCTGTCGGCGCTCGAGTACTCCCACCACGCCGGCATCGTGCACCGGGACATCAAGCCCGCGAACGTCATGCTGACGCCCACGGGTGCGGTCAAGGTGATGGACTTCGGCATCGCCCGGGCCGTCGCCGACTCCGCGGCCACCATGACCCAGACGCAGGCCGTCATCGGCACGGCGCAGTACCTGTCCCCCGAGCAGGCCCGCGGCGAGACCGTCGACGCCCGCTCCGACCTGTACTCCGCCGGCTGCCTGCTGTTCGAGCTGCTGACCGGCCGACCGCCGTTCGTCGGCGACTCCCCGGTGGCCGTCGCCTACCAGCACGTGCGGGAGATCGCCCCGGCGCCGTCGTCCGTCGCGTCCGACGTGCCCGAGGTGCTGGACCGGATCTGCGCGAAGGCGCTCGCGAAGGAGCGGGACGCCCGCTACTCCTCCGCGGCCGAGTTCCGCGCCGACCTCGAGGCCGCCGCCCGCGGGGGCGTCGTGACCGCTCCCCCGGTCGTCCCGGCCGCCCTCGGCGCCGGCGCCGCGACCCAGGTGCTCGGCGCCGACGCCGCCACGACCCAGCTCATGCCCGGCGACGCGCCCGCGTGGGCGCCGACGAGCCCGGGGACGGCCGTGCTGCCGCCCGCGGACCCGGAGGACGAGGAGCCGGAGAAGAAGTCGAAGCGCTGGCTGTGGATCACGCTCAGCGTGATCGCCGCGCTCGCCGTCGCCGGCCTGGTGTACCTGCTCATGCAGGACCGCACGCCGCCGGTCGAGCCGGTCACGGTCCCCACCGTCGCCGGCATGTCCGAGGACGACGCGGTCGCCGCGATCCAGGACGCCGGGCTCAACCCGGTGCGGACCGCCGAGGCGAGCACCGAGGTCGAGGCGGGCACCGTCATCAGCAGCGACCCCGCGGGCGGCGAGGAGGTCGAGGAGGGTTCCGACGTCACGTACGTCGTCTCCACCGGCCCGAGCTCCGTCGAGGTCCCGGACGTCGCCGGCCTCACCCAGGAGCAGGCGCGGCAGCAGATCGAGGAGCGTGGCCTCGTCGTCGGCAGCGTGGAGGAGGAGAACAGCCCCGACCAGGCCGGCGACCGCGCCCTGCGCACCGACCCCGCCAAGGGCCAGTCGGTCGCGGAGGGCTCCACCGTCGCGCTGTTCATCGCCTCCGGCAACGTCGAGCTGCCCGACCTGCGCGGCCAGAAGCAGGAGGACGCCGTCGCGGCGCTGAACGGCCTGAAGCTCGGGTCGAACATCCAGCAGCAGGAGACGGCCGACGCCGAGCCGGGCACCGTCATCGCGCAGGACCGGTCCGGCATCATCCCGCAGCAGACCGTCATCACGCTGACCGTGGCGGCGGCGCCCACCACGGTCCAGATCCCGTCCGACGTCGTCGGCAAGTCCGAGGAGGACGCCACCGCGCAGCTCCGCGGGCTCGGGCTCGAGGTGCAGTCGCAGGAGGCCAGCGGGCAGTTCCAGAACGCGGAGCCCGGCGAGGTCGTCTCGACGTCCCCGTCGCCCGGGAGCACCGTGCAGATCGGGTCCACCGTGACGCTCAACGTCTACGCGGGGCCGTCCGGCGACAGCACCGACGCACCCTGAGACGCCGCTCGTCCCTGACGGAGGCCGGTACCCGCGCGGGTGCCGGCCTCCGTCGTCCCCGCCGGCGCTACGGCCGGACGAGCGGGTGCAGGTCCGCCGAGCGGGCGACCGCGTCGTCCGCCCCGGTCAGCGTCAGCCAGTTGGCGAGCAGCCGGTGGCCGCCCTCGGTCAGCACGGACTCCGGGTGGAACTGCACGCCGTGCAGCGGCAGCTCGCGGTGCTGCAGGCCCATGATGATGCCGTTCGCCCGGGCGGTGACCACGAGCTCGTCGGACGCGGTCCCGTCGACGACGGCCAGCGAGTGGTAGCGGGTCGCGGTGAACGGCGTCGGCAGGCCCTCGAACACGCCCTGCCCGTCGTGCGCGACCTGGCTGGTCTTGCCGTGCATCAGCTCGGGCGCGTGCGTGACCGTGCCGCCGAAGACCTCCCCGAGCGCCTGGTGACCGAGGCAGACGCCCAGCATCGGGGTGCCCGACGCCGCGCAGTCGCGGATGACCTGCATCGAGGCGCCGGCCTCGGACGGCGTGCCGGGCCCGGGCGAGACGAGCACGCCGTCGAACCCGGTGCGCTCCTCGAGGGGCGGCACGGCGTCGTTCCGCACGACCACCGTCTCGGCCCCGAGCTGGTCGAGGTAGCCGACGATCGTGTAGACGAACGAGTCGTAGTTGTCGACGACGAGGATCCGGCTCATCGGTCACTCCCCCACGGTGGTGTCGTTGAACGGCATGTACGGGGCGAGCCACGGGAACACCCAGACGAAGCACGCCGCCAGCACGCCGGCCGCGAGGACCAGCAGCACCAGCGCACGCACCACCGCCGGTCCGGGCAGGTGCCGCCACAGCCAGCCGTACATCAGGTGCCCTCCACGAGCTCGGCGGGCACACCCTCGTCGAGGGGTGCCCAGTAGTCCATCACACCGTGCACGATGTAGCGCTCGCGCGCGGAGAACATGGGGTGGCAGGTCGTCAGGGTGATGTACCGCTCGGTCGGGGCGACGCCCGGCTGGTTCGGGACGGGCTCGATGACCTGCGTCTCGTGCGGCAGCACGATCTGCGAGTCGGTGACCCGGTAGACGTACCAGGCCTCCTCGGTCCACACGACGATCGGGTCGCCCGCCTGCAGCTCCTCGATCCGGTTGAACGGCTTGCCGTACGTGGTGCGGTGCGCCGCGAGCGCGAAGTTGCCGACGCCGCCCGGCATCGCGGTGCCGTCGTAGTGCCCGACGCCGAGCGGGTTCAGCACGTTCTCGCGGTCGGTGCCCTGCGTGATGGTGCGGGTCGGCTCGCCGTCCCACCGCGGCACGCGCATGGACGCGAACGTCGTGAGGTACGGCGGCTGCTCCATGACCGGAGGGTCGTCGTACCGCGGCGTGACGATCGCCGGGCCGTCGTCGAGGTCGGCGAGCGGCTCGTCCCAGCCCTGCTCGGCCACCACGGCCGCCTGCTCCCGGTCGGCGACCACGTCGGTCCACCACAGCTGCCACGCGAGGAACGCGAGCAGCAGCACGCCGGCGGTGATGAGCAGCTCGCCGAGCACGCCCACGGCGCCGAGCACGACGCCGGCGCCCCGGCGGGGCGGTCCCGCGGTCCCCGCCGACCCGCGGGACGCCCGGCGGCGCGTCCCCGGCCCGGGCGTCGTCCGCGTCGTGCCCGGGGCGCCGCCCTCACCGGGCCGGTCGGGTTCGCCGCGCTCGCCGAGGGGCGGCCACGTGGCCTCCGTCCCGCTCATCCCCCGGTGTCCTCCCGCCGGCTCTGCGCGCCGGTCGCGGTGCTGCTGCCCGCGACGAGCCCGGGCAGCACCTCCGTGCCCGGCGGCACGCTGGCGTACCTCATGTCGACGGACCCATCGTAGGCGGGCACCTGGACGCCGCCGTCCGGCTCGGTCACGGCCCAGCCGAGTCCCACGGCGTCCACCCACGTCCGGTACGCGCGCACGGCCGGGTCGGCGTCGAGCGCGGCGAGCAGCTCCTCCGGGTCGCCGACCGCGGTGACGACGTACGGCGGCGAGTACCGGCGGCCCTGGAGCGAGAGCACGTTGCCGATGCACTGGAACGCGCTGGTCGAGATCACGCGCTGGTCCATGAGCGCCATCGCCTCGGCGCCGCCCGCCCAGAGCGCGTTGATGACGGCCTGCAGGTCCTGCTGGTGGACCACCAGGTCGTCCGGCCCGGTGCCGGCGGGGCGCGGACCGTCCGCCGGCGCGTCGTCCAGGCTCACCGTGATGCCGGTCCCGGTGACCGCGACCTTGCCGGAGGCGACGTCGAACGCCGCGCCGGCCGACTGCCACTCGAGGCCCACGGTGTCGGTCTGCTCCTGCGTGAGCGCGTCGACCTGGGCGCGCAGCGCCGCGACCTCGTCGGCGAGCCGCTCCCGTCGGGCGTCCTCGTTGGCCTGCAGCCCCTGGAGGTCCTGCGGCTGGCGGGTGTCCGTGCCGGCCGAGAGCCGGGCGTTGGCCGTGAAGAGGGCGCCGGCGAGCGCCATGACCAGCGCGACGGACGCGGTGCCCCGCAGCGCCCGCCCGCGCCGCTGCCGGGTGAGGCGGTGCTGGGCGCGCTCGCGCGCGGCGTGCAGGCGCGCGGAGACCTCGTCGTCGCGGGCACCGGAGGGCGACGCCGCGGCGTCCGCGGCGTGGGCGCCGTGGGCCCGGCGCTCGGGGTGCTCGTCAGGCACGCTTCTCCCCCTCGGTGTCGCCACTACGCTAGGCCACGACGGCGCCCCGCAGGTGTGCGTCCACAGCGGGTCGTGCGCGGATCGGGCGCACGTCCGACGGTCGAGGTCAGGAGCATCCCCGTGCCCAAGTCGAGGACGCGGCAGAAGTCGCACTACACCGCGCCGCCCGAGAAGTCCGCAGGACCCGGCGTCAACCCGCCGTGGTTCGTGCCGGTGCTGGGCGGGCTGCTGCTGCTCGGCCTGCTCTGGATCGTCGTCACGTACCTCACGGGGTTCGACTACCCGGTCCCCGGCATCCGGTCGTGGAACCTGGCGATCGGCTTCGCGTTCGCGCTCGGCGGCCTCGGGATGGCCACCCGCTGGAAGTAGCGGCGGTCCCGCCCGGCGCAGGCTCGGACGACGACGTCCGGAGCCTCGCCGGTGGTGTGCCGGCCGGTCGTGCGCGGCGTCGACCACAGCGCCGTCCCCAGCCGCGGACCCGTTGTCCCCAGGCACGCGACCGCGATGTCCCCAGGGGTGCACAACCCTGTGGATAACTACACGGGTGTAGTTCCACAGCTGTGAGCAACGCTGGGGACGGGCGTCAGACCGCCCCGTAGCTCACCAGGACGGCCGCTGCCAGCAGCACCGCCACCCCCGCGCACGCGCCGACCGCCACCGGCAGCCGGCGCTCGCGCGGCGCGTACGCGAACGCCGTCCCGAGCGCGGCACCCACCACGAGACCGCCGAGGTGCGCCTGCCAGGCCACGCCCGGGAGCACGAAGCCGAGCACCGCGTTGATCACCAGGACGCCGACGATGCCGCCCGCGCTGCGTCCCGTGCGACGCAGCACCACGAGGACCGCGCCGAACAGGCCGAACACCGCCCCCGACGCCCCCACGAGCCACGTGAACCAGCTCAGCGAGTCCGGCGACGCGAGCAGCAGGAACATGACCGACCCGCCGACGGCGCTCAGCAGGTACAGCGCGAGGAACCGCCACCGCCCGAGCATCGCCTCGAGGAACGGCCCGACGGACCACAGCGCCACCATGTTGAACACGATGTGCAGGATCTGGTTCTGGGAGTGCAGGAACGCCGCCGTGAGGAACCGCCACGGCTCCGTCTCCCCCAGCACCGGCGCGAACGCCAGGCGCTGCGTCCAGCCCGGCACGGTCAGCTGGAGGACGTACGACAGGACGCACAGCGCGATGAGCGTGTACGTCACCACGGGGGTGCGGCCGGTGACGGCTCCCCCGAAGGCGGTGCGTGCGGGACGGGTCTGACGCGCCGCGTCCCGCACGCAGTCGACGCACTGGATGCCCACCGCAGCCGGTCGCTGGCACTCCGGGCACGTCGGCCTGCCGCACCGCTGGCACCGCACGTAGGCGATGCGGTCGGGGTGCCGCGGGCAGACCGGCGGGGGAGCGGGAGCGGGGACCGGCTGCGGCTGGGTCATCGGGGCGTCAGGGCTCGATGGTCACCGACTGGATCACGACGTCCTCGACCGGCCGGTCGCCCGGGCGGGTGCGGGTGGTCGCGATCGCGTCGACGACGGCGCGGGACTCGTCGTCCGCCACCTTGCCGAAGATCGTGTGCTTGCCGTTGAGGTGCGGCGTCGCGGTCACGGTGATGAAGAACTGCGAGCCGTTCGTGCCGCCGACCTGGCCGGTGACCGGGTCGCGGCGCAGGCCCGCGTTCGCCATGGCCAGCAGGTACGGCTCGGAGAACCGCAGCTCGGGGTGGATCTCGTCGTCGAACGTGTACCCCGGGCCGCCGGTGCCGCGCCCGAGCGGGTCGCCGCCCTGGATCATGAAGCCGTCGATGACACGGTGGAAGACGACGCCGTCGTACAGCGGCGTGCCGGTGCGGGGCTCGCCGGTCGCGGGGTCGGTCCACTCCTTCTCACCGGTGGCGAGGCCGCGGAAGTTCTCCACGGTCCGCGGGGCGTGGTTCGGGAAGAGCTCCAGGCGGATGTCGCCACGGTTCGTGTGCAGGGTCGCGTGCATGCCCGTCATCCTGTCACGCCGGGCCGTGGGGCGACCCCGTGAGGGTCCCGTGTTCACGGGCGACGAACACAGCCCTGCCACCTGCGCGAAGAGCCCGACGGTGGCAGAGTGGGACGTCAACGGACCACCCCTGAGGGAGAGTGTGGACATGGCCTTCCTGACTCGACGGAGCAAGCTCGAGACCGTCACCGACCACCTGACCTCCGAGCGCCTCAAGGACCAGGCCGCCGACGTGGGCGCAGCCCTCGCGGACGCCGGGAGCAAGGCCGCCGACGGCGCCGGCAAGCTGGCCGCCACCGCGAAGGTGCAGGCAGCCGAGGCAGCGGTCGCCGCGAAGGGCGCCGCCGGGCACGCCGTCGAGTGGACGCAGCCGCGCGTCGAGGCCGCGATCGAGTGGCTGATCCCGCGGATCGACCACCTGTACAAGGAGAGCGTCAAGGCCGCGGCCCCGCGCGTCGAGAAGGCCGCGGTGAAGGCCGGCCCGGTCATCGACACCGCGCACGACAAGCTCGTCGACGAGCTGCTGCCCAAGCTCGTCGCGGCCGTGAACGAGGCCGCCGAGCGCGCCGGTTCCGCGGTCGAGCACGTCGCCGACAAGGGCGCGGACGCCTCCAAGGCCCGTGCCGCCGCCGCGGCCGCGGCCGTCGCCGCCGCGGCGAAGCAGTCCCAGAAGAAGAAGCACACGGGCGCCAAGCGGTTCTTCCTGGTCGCGGCCCTGGCCGGTGCGGGCGCCGCGGCGTTCGCCTGGACCCGCTCGCGGACGACCACGGACCCGTGGGCCGAGCCGTGGGAGCCGGAGGCCCCGGCGGCCGACCAGCTCCGCGCCCGTGCCGGTGACGCCGCCGAGGCCGTCGGCGAGGCGGCCGGCGAGGCCGTCGCCCGGGGCCGCGAGGCGACCAAGAAGGCCGCCGAGAAGGTCGCCGAGGTCCGCGACGACGTCGAGGAGCGCGTCGCCGACGCGACCGAGAAGGTCAGCGAGGCGACCAAGAAGGCGACGCAGCGCCGTGCAGCGCCGAAGAAGCCCGACGCCGCGGCGGAGGCCGAGAAGCCGGAGGCCTGAGCCTCCCGGCGCGCGCCGCAGCACGACCCGGACGGCCCGGCACCGCGCAGGTGCCGGGCCGTCGCGCGTCCGGGACCGGGGGACTCAGGTCCTGCTGATACCCCCTGGGGTATCGGTACGGTCGGAGTCGCACACCGGGCAGAAGGAGTGGGTCATGAAGATCGTCGTCGTCGGGGGCGTCGCCGCGGGCGCCTCGGTGGCCGCGCGGGCACGCCGCCTCGACGAGCACGCCGAGATCGTCGTGCTCGAGCGCGGGCGCCACGTGTCGTTCGCGAACTGCGGGCTGCCGTACCACGTCGGCGAGGTCATCGCGGAGCGCGAGCGGCTGCTGCTGCAGACCCCGGCGTCCCTCCGGGAGAGCCTCGACATCGACGTCCGCGTCGCCCAGGAGGTCCTCGCCATCGACCCCGCGGCCCGGCGTGTGCGCGTACTGGACCGCGACACCGGCCGCGAGTACACCGAGGACTACGACGCCCTCGCGCTGTGCCCCGGGGCCGATCCGGTCCGGCCGGCGCTGCCCGGGGCCGACCTCCCCGAGGTGATGGTGCTGCGCCGGGTCGGCGACATGGACCGCATCAAGGCGCGGGTCGACGAGGCGCTGGCGGCGCACGGTCGCGGCGAGCGCGGGCCCGTCCGCGCCGTCGTCGTCGGCGCCGGGTACATCGGGCTCGAGACCGCCGAGAACCTGCACCACCGAGGCGTCCGCGTCGCGGTGGTCGAGACGGCGGACCAGATCCTCCCGCCGGTCGACCGGGAGATCGCCGTCCCCGTCGAGCAGCACCTGCGCAGCCGCGGCGTCGAGCTGCACCTGTCGACCGCGGCCGCGGCGTTCGTCGCGCGGCCCGACGGCGGTGTCGACGTGGAGCTCACATCCGCGCGCACCCTGCGCGCCGACCTCGTCGTGCTCGCGGTGGGCGTGCGGCCGGCGGCGGGCCTCGCCCGGGACGCAGGGCTGGAGATCGGCGAGCGCGGCGGCGTCGTGGTGGACGAGCAGATGCGGACCAGCGACCCGCACATCTGGGCCGCGGGCGACGTGGTCGAGACCCCGCACACCGTGCTGCCGGGACGCTGGCTCCAGCCGCTCGCCGGGCCCGCCAACCGGCAGGGCCGCGTGGCGGCCGAGAGCATCTGCGGCCGCGACACCCGCTACCGGTCGACGCAGGGCACGTCCGTGGTGAAGGTCTTCGACATGGTGGCGGGCGGCACCGGCGCGACGGAGCGCCAGCTGCGGGAGCTCGGCGTCCCCTACCGCGCCGTGCACGTGCACCCGTCCGGTCACGCCGGCTACTACCCCGGCACCGCGATGATGCACCTCAAGGTGCTGTTCGACCCGGCCACCGGACGGCTGCTGGGAGGCCAGGCCTCGGGATTCGACGGCGTCGACAAGCGGCTGGACGTCCTCGCGGTCGCGCTCCGCGCCGGGCTGACCGTCGAGGACCTGGAGGAGGCCGAGCTGGCGTACGCCCCGCCGTTCGGGTCGGCCAAGGACCCGGTGAACATGGCCGCGTTCGTGGCGGCCAACACACGCCGGGGTGACCTCGACCTCTGGTACGCCCAGGACTACCCGCAGGCCGTGGACGGCGCGCGGCTCGTGGACGTGCGCACCGCCGAGGAGTTCGCCCTCTGGCACCTGCCGGGCGCCGAGAACGTCCCGCTCGCGACTCTGCGGGACGCGAGCGCCGGCTGGGACCGGTCGGTGCCGGTGCGGCTGTACTGCGCGGTCGGCTTCCGGTCGTACCTCGCGCACCGGGTGCTGGTGCAGCGCGGCTTCGACGACGTCCGGACGCTGTCCGGCGGGTCGACGACGTTCCGGGCGTGGCACCACGTCCCGAGCGGGCCCGCACCGCAGGAGCCGGAGATCCCGTACGCCGCTCCGCCGGCGTCACGCACGGTGCCCGAGCCCGAGGCGGCGAGGGAGACGACCGGCCGGCTCGTGGAGCTCGACTGCACCGGGCTCGCGTGCCCTGGGCCGATCATGCGCCTCGCGGAGACGGTGCGGGACCTGGCCCCCGGGGACGACGTCGAGATCCGTGTCTCCGACCCGGGGTTCGCGCTGGACGGTCCGGCGTGGGCGGCCGCGCAGGGGCACGAGCTGCTGAGCATGGAGCCCGAGGGTCCCGGGTTCCGCGCACGGTTCCGGGCGGGGGCGGCGGTCACACCGGTCGCACCGGTGGCAGCGCCGCCGGACGGGGTGTCGTTCGTGGTGTTCAGCGGTGATCTCGACAAGGTGCTCGCCGCGTTCATCATCGCGAACGGCGCTCTCGCCATGGGCAAGCCGGTGTCGATGTTCTTCACGTTCTGGGGCCTCAACGCCCTGCGGCGGGCAGACGCGCCGACGCGTCCCAAGGGCGTCACCGACCGGATGCTCGCCGCGATGATGCCCTCCGGACCGGACTCCCTGACCCTGTCGCAGATGCACCTGGGCGGGGCCGGCACGGCCATGATCAAGAAGGTGATGCGCGACCACGCCGTGCCCTCCCTGCCCCAGCTCCTGGAGTCCGCGGTGAGCGGGGGCGCCGAGCTGACGGCGTGCACGATGAGCATGGACCTCATGGGCATCGCCGCGAGCGACCTCGTGGACGGCGTGCGGTTCGGCGGGGTGGCCTCGTTCCTGGGGGCGGCGGATCGGTCCGGCACGACCCTGTTCATCTGATCCGGCGGAGGTCCGCCCGGCCGCGTGGCCCCGGCCGACGTCAGCCGGCGTCCGTCGCCGGCACCCGCTCCTGCGGGTCCCCGGGCGGCAGGACGACGCCGGCCGGCCGCTCCGCCGCCGCGTCCCGCGCCGCGCGCCGGCGCTCGATCGGGGCGTGCGCCCAGGCCCGCGCACCGCCCGCGACGACCCCGCCGAGCAGCGCGTAGACGACGGCGGTCGCCGGCGCGGTGGCGAGGGTGAGGAGGCCGCCGGTCACGGCCCCGGCGACCGCGAACCAGGCAGCCGCCCGCGGTGCGGTCGTCCCCGCCGGCACCTGCCGCGCCACGACGACGCCGACCGGGAACCCGACGACGAGCGTCACCAGCGCGTGCACGAGCCACACGAACGCCATGAGGCCGGCGGCGCCGTCGTCGTGCGACCCCACGGCCACAGCCACGGTGGCGAGGACCGCGAGCGCGGCGACGACGGCCTGGCACCGCAGCTGGACGTCCCACGCGTCCCGCGCCGCACGGCCTGTGCGCCCGGAGCCCGGCGGGCCGGGGTAGGTGGCGCCCGGGACGGTCGGGTGGGGATCGGTCATGGCGGCCACCGTAGCCCGCGCGCGTGCGGCGTCGGGGTGCATCGACCTGCCAGGGGGGAGCCGCGCGTGGGACGTCCCGCGGGACCGCGACCGGGTGGTGGAGCCAAGGGGACTCGAACCCCTAACCCCCTGCTTGCAAAGCAGGTGCGCTACCAATTGCGCCATGGCCCCGTGAGCGACCGGCGTGCGGCCGCACCGGGAGGTGCTGCGTGGGCGAGCCCTACTCGACCGGGTCGGTGACCTCGGCCCACAGGTCCCGGTCGTCGCGCTCGGCGGCGTACCGCGTCCAGGCGACGTATCCCGCGACGGCCACGGCCGTCAGGAGAAGGAGCTTCTTCACGGGTTCCCCCCAGGGCTCGGGAGTGGGCCTAAGAGGACTTGAACCTCTGACCTCTTCCTTATCAGGGAAGCGCTCTAACCGTCTGAGCTATAGGCCCGTGGCACGGCTGGCGTGCCGGACGAGACTACCCCAGCAGGGGCTGCCCGCCCAAACCGCGGGTCACTCGTCCGTCATCGTGACGTGCACGCCACCGACCAGCGCGGCGGTGATGTTGTACAGGAACGCCCCGATGGTGGACAGCGCGGTGATGAGGAAGACGTCGACGACCGCGACGAGCGTCGCCACCGAGATGACCCGGTCGAACTCGACGTACTGCATGAGGTCGAAGTCGGAGTCCGCGAGGATCTCGACGATCAGGCCGTTGAGCTTGGCGAACACCTCGAGCCCGTCGAGCGTCAGCCACACCACCGCGGCCGCGACGACGATCATGATGCCGATCGCGACGGACATGAGGAACGACAGCTTCATGACCGACCACGGGTCCACCCGGGAGATCGCGAGCCGGACGCGCCGCGGACCGGAGCCGCTCAGCGACGGGCGCGGGGCGGCCGCGGCGTCGGCGTCACGCGCGGGGCGCGCCGCCGGCTTCGTGGCGGTCGCGGTGCCGGAGGCCGTGCCGCCGGCGGGGGAGGCGGACGGCGCCGCCGGCCCGGAGGGCGCACCGGCGGGCTTGCCCGACGTCGCGGGCTTGCCGCTCGCGGGCCTGGCCGGGGCGGACGCCGAGCCGCGGGGCGCGGTGGGCGTGGCCTGCGTGGACCCGGCGCCGCGCGGCGAGGTCTCGGTGGCCGTGCGGCCGCCCGACGGCTTCTCGGACGCGTCCCCGGCCTTGCGCGGCGGGATCGACGGAGGCGTGTCGCTCACGCATCCTCCTCGGAGGTCTCGTCAGCCACCGGGGCTTCCGGAGCTGTGGTGGCGCTGGTGTCCTCGAGGGCAGCGGATGCCACGTCCGGCTCGCCCGTCGACCCCACGGTACCCGCCTCGTCGCCGAGGTGACGCTCGATGTTGCGCGCGACGGCGATGATCCGGTCGCCGTTGTCGGGCTTCGCGAAGATGACGCCCTGCGTCGTGCGGCCGGTCGCGTTCACCTCGGAGGTGGCGGAGCGCACGATCTTGCCGCGCTCCATGATGACCAGCACCTCGTCGTCCGCGTCGGTGACGAGGGCGCCGACCAGGTCGCCGTTCGCCTCCGGCAGGTTCGCGACCTTGATGCCGAGACCGCCGCGGCCCTGCACGCGGTAGTTCTCCACGGTCAGCGCGGTGCGCTTGGCGATGCCGCCCTGGGTCACCGTGAACAGGAACGCCTCCTCGCGGACGACGTCCATGGCCAGCAGCTCGTCGTCCGCGCGGAACTTCATGCCCGTGACGCCGGACGTCGCGCGTCCCATGGGGCGCAGCGCCTCGTCGGTGGCCGTGAACCGCAGCGACTGGCCCTTGCGGGAGACGAGGATCAGGTCGTTCACCGAGTCGACGATGCGGGCCGAGACCAGCTCGTCCGGCAGGCCGTTCTCGTCCTCGCGGAGGTTGATCGCGATGACGCCGCCGGACCGGTTGGAGTCGTACTCGGTCAGGCGGGTCTTCTTGACCAGGCCGCGCTTGGTGGCGAGCACCAGGTACTCCGCCTGGTCGTAGTCGCGCAGGTCCAGGACCTGGGCGATCTTCTCGCCCGGCTGGAACGCCAGCAGGTTCGCGACGTGCTGGCCCTTGGCGTCGCGGCCGCCCTCGGGCAGCTCGTACGCCTTCGCGCGGTACACCCGGCCGAGGTTGGTGAAGAACAGCAGCCAGTGGTGCGTCGTGGTGACGAAGAAGTGGTCGACGATGTCGTCCTCGCGCAGCTGCGCGCCGCGGACGCCCTTGCCGCCGCGCCGCTGCGCCCGGTAGTTGTCCGACCGGGTGCGCTTCGCGTAGCCGCCGCGGGTGATGGTGACGACCATCTCCTCCTCGGCGATGAGGTCCTCGACCGACACCTCGCCGTCGAACGGCAGGATCGTGGTGCGGCGCTCGTCGCCGTACTTGTCGACGATCTCGTCCATCTCGTCGCGGACGATCCCGCGCTGCCGCTCCGGGGACTCGAGGATCGCGCGGTAGCCCAGGATCTCCTGCTCGAGCTTGGCGTAGTCGTCGAGGATCTTCTGCCGCTCGAGCGCGGCGAGCCGGCGCAGCTGGAGGGTGAGGATCGCGTTCGCCTGGACCTCGTCGATGTCCAGCAGCGCCATCAGGCCGGTGCGTGCCTCGTCGGCGTCGGGGGAGCGGCGGATGAGCGCGATGACCTCGTCCAGCGCGTCGAGCGCCTTGAGGTAGCCGCGGTAGATGTGGATCTGCTCCTCGGCCTTGCGCAGCCGGAAGCTGGTCCGCCGGACGATGACGTCGAGCTGGTGGGTGGTCCAGTGCCGGATGAACGCGTCGAGGCTGAGCGTGCGCGGCACGCCGTCGACCAGCGCGAGCATGTTCGCGCCGAACGTGTCCTGCAGCTGGGTGTGCTTGTACAGGTTGTTCAGCACGACCTTGGCGACCGCGTCGCGCTTGAGCACGATGACCAGGCGCTGGCCGGTGCGGCCCGAGGTCTCGTCGCGGATGTCGGCGATGCCCTGGACGCGGTTCTCGCGGACCAGGTCGGCGATCTTCTTCGCGAGGGTGTCCGGGTTGACCTGGTACGGCAGCTCGGTGACGACCAGGCAGATGCGGCCCTGGATCTCCTCGACCTCGACGACCGCGCGCATCGTGATGGAGCCGCGCCCCGTGCGGTACGCCTCCTCGATGCCCTTGTGGCCGAGGATCGTCGCGCCGGTCGGGAAGTCCGGCCCCTTGATGCGCGTGAGGAGGGCCGCGAGCAGCTCCTCCTTGGACGCCTCGGGGTTGTCGAGGTGCCAGCGCACGCCCTCCGCGACCTCGCGCAGGTTGTGCGGCGGGATGTTGGTCGCCATGCCGACCGCGATGCCCGCGGAGCCGTTGACCAGCAGGTTCGGGAACCGCGACGGCAGGATCGACGGCTCCTGGGTGCGGCCGTCGTAGTTGTCCTGGAAGTCGACGGTGTCCTCGTCGATGTCCCGGACCATCTCCATGGCGAGCGGGGCCATCTTGCACTCGGTGTACCGCGGGGCGGCGGCCGGGTCGTCACCGGGGGAGCCGAAGTTGCCCTGGCCGGCGACCAGCGGGTACCGCAGCGACCAGTCCTGCACCAGGCGGACCAGGGCGTCGTAGATCGCCGTGTCGCCGTGCGGGTGGTACTTGCCCATGACGTCGCCGACGACGCGCGAGCACTTCGAGAACTGGCGGTCCGGGCGGTAGCCGCCGTCGTACATGGCGTACAGGACGCGGCGGTGCACCGGCTTGAGGCCGTCGCGGACGTCCGGGAGCGCGCGGCCCACGATGACGGCCATCGCGTAGTCCAGGTAGGACCGCTGCATCTCGAGCTGCAGGTCCACCTGGTCGATGCGGCCGTGCTCGATGTTGTCGCCGGTCAGCTCTGTCACAGGTCAGGGTCCTTCGGTGGGACGGGGCCCGGCACGCACGCAGCCGGCCGGGCGGGTCGGGCAGGTCAGATGTCGAGGAACCGCACGTCGCGCGCGTTGCGCTGGATGAACGAGCGGCGGGACTCGACGTCCTCGCCCATGAGCACGGAGAAGATCTCGTCCGCCGCGGCCGCCTCGTCGAGGGTGACCTGCAGCAGGGTGCGGTGCTCGGGGGACATGGTGGTCTCCCAGAGCTCCGAGTAGTCCATCTCGCCCAGACCCTTGTAGCGCTGGATCCCGTTGTCCTTGGGGATCCGCTTGCCGTTCGCCTGGCCGTCGGCGAGCACGGCGTCCCGCTCCCGGTCGGAGTACACGTAGTCGTGCGGGGCGTTCGACCACTTGATGCGGAACAGCGGCGGCTGCGCCATGTACACGTGGCCCTTGAGGATCAGCTCGGGCATGTACCGGTACAGCAGCGTCAGCAGCAGCGTGCGGATGTGCTGGCCGTCGACGTCGGCGTCGGCCATGAGCACGATCTTGTGGTACCGCAGCTTCGACAGGTCGAAGTCCTCGCCGATGCCCGTGCCGAACGCCGTGATGAGCGCCTGGACCTCGGCGTTGCCGAGCGCCCGGTCGAGGCGGGCCCGCTCGACGTTGAGGATCTTGCCGCGCAGCGGGAGGATCGCCTGGGTCTGCGGGTTGCGCCCGCGGACCGCCGAGCCGCCGGCGGAGTCGCCCTCGACGATGAAGATCTCGCACTCGGCCGGGTTGTTGGACTGGCAGTCCTTGAGCTTGCCGGGCATCGAGTTCGACTCGAGCAGGCCCTTGCGGCGGGTGGCCTCGCGCGCCTTGCGGGCGGCGATGCGTGCCTGGCTGGCCTGGATGGCCTTGCGGATGACGTCCCGCGCCTCGGTCGGGTGCGAGTCCAGCCAGTCGCCGAGCTGCTCGTTGACGACGCGCTGCACGAACGTCTTGGCCTCGGTGTTGCCGAGCTTGGTCTTGGTCTGGCCCTCGAACTGCGGCTCGCCGAGCTTGACCGAGATGACCGCCGTGAGGCCCTCGCGGATGTCGTCGCCCGTGAGGTTGTCGTCCTTGTCCTTGAGGATGCCCTTGTCGCGCGCGTAGCGGTTGACCAGCGAGGTCATCGCCGCGCGGAAGCCCTCCTCGTGCGTGCCGCCCTCGGTGGTCGAGATCGTGTTGGCGTACGTGTGCACCGACTCGGAGTACGCGCTCGTCCACTGCAGCGCGATCTCGACCGAGATCTTGCGCTCGGTGTCCTCGGCCTCGAAGTCGATGACCTCGGGGTGCACCAGGTCGACCTTCTTCGCGGAGTTCAGGTGCTTGACGTAGTCGACCAGGCCGCCGTCGTACTTGTAGACCACCGTGCGGGCGGCGGCCGGGGCCGCGTCGTCGCTCCCCGCGACCTCGTCCTCGGTGTCGGCGTGCTGCGGGCGCTCGTCCGTGAGCGTGATCCGCAGGCCCTTGTTGAGGAACGCCATCTGCTGGAACCGCGAGCGCAGCGTCTCGAAGTCGTAGTCGACGGTCTCGAAGATGCCGGGGTCGGCCCAGAACGTCTGCGACGTGCCGGTCTCCTGCGTGGGCTCGCCGCGGCGGAGCTCGCCGGCCGGCTTGCCGCCGTCCTCGAAGTCCTGCTCCCACGTGTAGCCGTCGCGCTTGACGACGGTCTGGACCCGCGTGGACAGGGCGTTGACGACGGAGATGCCGACGCCGTGCAGACCGCCGGAGACCGCGTAGCCGCCGCCGCCGAACTTGCCGCCCGCGTGCAGGATGGTCATGACGACCTCGACCGTCGGGCGGCCCTCGGTCGGGTGGATCGCGACGGGGATGCCACGGCCGTTGTCGACCACGCGCACGCCGCCGTCGGCGAGCAGCGTGACCTCGATGTGGTCGCAGTAGCCGGCGAGCGCCTCGTCGACCGAGTTGTCGACGACCTCGTAGACGAGGTGGTGCAGGCCGCGCTCACCGGTGGAGCCGATGTACATGCCGGGACGCTTGCGGACGGCCTCGAGGCCCTCGAGCACCGTGATCGCGGAGGCGTCGTAGGCGGGAGTCCCGTCCACCGCCCTCGCCGGTGCGTTCGGGTCGTCGACGGCAGGTCCGGTGGAGGGGCTCTGGTCAGCCACGGGCGGTGGTGCTCCTCAGTTCTCACACGCGGCGGAGGCGCCCCTCTGCCCGGCGGGAGAGCGGATCACTCCACGACGACGGAGATCGTGCGTCCTGGACCGGCGCAGACGCGCCAGGATGTCACTCCACAGTGTACCCGGCCCCGCGCCGGAACCCCCGTCGAACCGCGGGCCTGTGGATGCGTTCCCGCGGGCCCGTCCCGCGGGGTCAGCCCCAGGTGTCCCGCGCGCCGCGCCCGCGCACCGAGCGCCTGCCGCGGCCGAAGCCCGGACCGGCCGGTCCCAGCACCCTGACCTCCTGGACCACGCCCTCGCCGACGTCCTCCGACAGCCGCCGGACCAGCTGCGGCGCGAGCAGCTTGAGCTGCTGGGCCCACGCCGAGGAGTCCGTCCGCACCACCAGCACCCCCTCGGTGAACGTCTCCGGCGTGCAGTGGTCGGCGATCTGGTCGCCCACGACGTCCCGCCAGCGGCCGATCACCCCGCCGACGGACACCTCCTGCACCCAGCCGCGGTCGCGGAACAGCGAGGCCATCGTGCTGGACACCGTCTGCGGGTCGCGGGGGTGCAGGCCGGGGCCCCCGCGCTCGGCCGGCGACAGGGGCGAGCGGCCGCGCGCCTGCTCGCCGGGGCGGTACCCCTTCGAGCGGGCGACCGCACGGAACCGCGCGAGGGAGGTGCGGGCCATCTGGGCGGGCGGTGTGACGTCGAGCTGCTCGCACACGGGGACGGCGGGGTCGAGCACGGGGGAGCCGGTCGAGGCGTCGGGTGCGTCACCGGCGGCCGGCCCTCCGGCCGGGTCCTCGGGGGCGGTCCCGCCCGGGACGTCAGGCGACGACACGGGCGACCTCCGACGCCAGCACGTCGAACCGCGCGCCCGCCAGGCGGTCCGGGACGTCGCCCGGCACCGCCGCCGTGACGAACACCTGCCGCGCCCCGGCGACCATCTCCGCCAGGCGCGCCCGCCTCCGGGCGTCGAGCTCGGCGAACACGTCGTCGAGCATGAGCACCGGCTCGCCGTCCGGCCCGCTGTCCGCGACCCAGAGCGCCGCCGGGTCGTCGTCCGTCCCCGCGCGCGGGCCGTGCGTGAGCAGGTCGTACGACGCGAGCCGCAGCGCCAGGGCGAACGACCAGGACTCGCCGTGGCTGGCGTAGCCCTTCGCCGGGAGGTCGCCCAGCACGAGCGTCAGGTCGTCGCGGTGCGGGCCGACCAGGCAGACGCCGCGCTCCAGCTCCTTCGGGCGGACGCGCGCCAGGGCCTCGAGCATCTGCGCCTCGACCTCGGCGTGACCCGCGCCGGCGTGCGGCCCGGCGCCGGGTGCCCGGGGAGCGGGGTCGGCGTCCTCCCCGGCCCCGAGGGTCGACGCGAGCGACGACCGGTAGTCCACGCGGGCCGCCCCCTGGCCCTCGCTCACGCGCTCGTACGCGTCGCCCACGTACGGGTCGAGGGCAGTCACCACCGCCTGCCGGGCCACGACCACCCGGGCCCCGAGCTCCGCCAGCTTCGCGTCCCAGACGTCCAGCGTGCTCAGGTCGAGGTTCGCGCGGGAGCCGCGGTAGCCGGCCGCCGACTTCAGCAGCGCGGTGCGCTGCCGCACCACGCGGTCGTACTCGGAGAACACACCCGCGAGCCGCGGCGTGACCTGCACCGCCAGCTCGTCCACGAAGCGCCGGCGGCCGTCCGGGTCCCCCTTGACCAGCGCGAGGTCCTCCGGCGCGAACAGCACCGACCGCAGCGCGCCGACCACGTCGCGGGCCCGCGACGGCGCGCCGTTGAGCTTCACGCGGTTGGACCGGCCCGACCCGAGCTGGATGTCGATCACCAGCGCCCGCTCGGACCCGTCGTCCTGCGCGCGGACGATGCGCGAGCGCACCACGGCCGCCGGCGCGCCCGCCCGCACGAGCGGGGCGTCGGTCGGCACGCGGTGGCTCGAGAACGTCGAGACGTACCCGATCGCCTCGACGAGGTTCGTCTTGCCCTGCCCGTTCGGCCCGACGAGCGCGGTGATCCCCGGCTCGAAGGTCAGGTCGACCTGGTGGTACGACCGGAAGTCCGTCAGGGACAGGTGCGAGACGTACATCGACGCGGCGTCAGCCCTCCGAGCGCACGCCCGACGGGGCGTCGCCGGAGATCGGGGCGCCCGCGGCACGGACGGCGTGCCCGCCGAACTGCTGGCGCAGCGCGGCGACGGCCTTCATGGCCGGCGACTCCTCCTGGCGGGACTGGAACCGGGCGAACAGCGCGGCCGTGATGACCGGGAGCGGGACCGCGGCCTCGATCGCCTCGTCGACCGTCCACCGGCCCTCGCCCGAGTCCGCGACCCAGTCGTCGATCGCCTCGAAGTCCTGGTCCTCCTCGAGCGCCTTGACCAGCAGCTCCAGCAGCCAGGACCGCACGACGGTGCCGCGCTGCCAGGCCTTCATGGTGCCGGCCACGTCCGTGACGATGTCCTTGGCCGCCAGCAGCTCGTAGCCCTCGGCGTACGCCTGCATGAGGCCGTACTCGATGCCGTTGTGCACCATCTTCGCGTAGTGCCCGGCACCCACCGCGCCCGCGTGCACGAAGCCCTCCTCGCGGGGGCCCTCGGGGCGCAGCGCGTCGAACACCGGCATCACGCGCGCGACCTGCTCGGCGTCACCGCCGACCATGAGGCCGTAGCCGTTGGCGAGCCCCCACACGCCGCCCGAGACGCCGACGTCGACGAAGTGGATCCCCCGCTCGCCGAGCTGCGCGGCGTGCCCCTTGTCGTCGCCGAAGTACGAGTTGCCGCCGTCGATGACGAGGTCGCCGGCGCCGAGCAGGCCCGCGAGCTCCTCGATCACGCCGTGCGTGACCTCACCGGCCGGGACCATGACCCAGACGACGCGGTCGCCCTCGGGCAGGGCGGCGACCAGGTCGGCCAGCGACGCGACGTCGGAGACCTCCGGGTTCCGGTCGTACCCCGTGACCTCGATCCCTGCGCGCCGCATCCGGTCGCGCATGTTCGCGCCCATCCTGCCCAGACCCACCAGGCCGATCCGCATCGCTCCACCTCTCGTCGCCCGCACGTCCCCCGCCCCTGCGGGCAGGTCCAGGACGTGGTGTTCGTCCGCCATTGTCCTGCGGCGTCCCGGTGTTGACGACCGATGCCGGGTGCCTCGCCGGTCACACCGGCCTGCGATCGGCCTGCGGCCGGCCCGGCGTCAGGAGGCGAAGCGGATGGGGACCAGCAGGTAGCGGTAGTCCTTGAGGTCCTCGCCCTCGAGCGACTCCTGGCCCGTGAACTCCACCGGCTTGTTGGGGTGCGTGAACGACAGCCGCACGAACGACGTGGTGAGCGCGCCGAGCCCGTCGAGCAGGAACTGCGGGTTGAACGCCACGGCGATGTCCTCGCCGACGAGCGTCGCCTCGAGCGCCTCGGACGCCTGCGCGTCGTCGCCCTGGCCGGCATCGAGGACGACCTGGCCCTCGGTGAACGTCAGGCGGATCGGCGTGTTGCGCTCGGCCACGAGGGCGACGCGCTTCGCCGCGTCCGCCAGCAGCTGGGTGTTGACCACGGCGTGGATGGGCGACTCGTCCGGGAACAGCCGGCGCACGGCCGGGTAGTCGCCGTCGACGAGCAGCGACGTCGTGTGGCGGCCGCCGGCCTCGAACCCGATGAGGTCGACGCCCTGGCCGGTGGCGAGGCCGACGGTCACCGAGCCGGAGGCGCCGAGCGACTTCGCGGCGTCGGACAGCGTGCGGGCGCGGACGAGGGCGACCTCCGAGGCGTCCGGGAAGGCGGGCTTCCACGTCATCTCACGCAGCGCCAGGCGGTAGCGGTCGGTCGCCAGGAGCGTGACCTTCTCGCCCTCGATCTCCACGCGCACGCCGGTGAGCAGGGGGAGGGTGTCGTCACGGCTGGCCGCGACGGTCACCTGGGCGACCGCGCGGGTGAGCTCGTCGCCGTCCACCGTGCCGCTGAGCGGGGGCATGGCGGGCAGCTGCGGGTAGTCCTCGACGGGCATCGTCAGCAGGGTGAAGCGGCTGGCGCCGCAGGTGACGGAGACCTTCGTGCCGTCGAGCGACACGTCCACCGGCTTGGCGGGCAGGGCGCGGGAGATCTCGGCGAGCAGGCGCCCCGACACCAGGACGGTGCCCGGCTCGCTGACGTCGGCAGGGATCTCGGAGCGCGCGGACACCTCGTAGTCGAAGCTCGCGAGACGGAGCGTGCCGTCGGTGTCCGCCTCGATGCGGACGCCGGCCAGGACGGGGACCGGGGGACGGGTGGGCAGGCTGCGGGCGATCCACGTGACGGCTTCTGCGAGGACGTCGCGTTCGACGCGGAACTTCATGCCCCACCCTCTCGGTCGGGGGATCGGAGGATCCCTGCTGGTGCTGCTCGGTGCTCGGCGACCCCCGCGGGGCGCGTCGAGGGCGCTCAGGGGTCCCCCGAACACTACGCGAGTGACCAGGCCTCCGGTACCGACGAACGGGGGCTGTGGATGAGCGTCGCGGGCCTCTGGCGTTCGTCAGGACGGCACCGGAGGGCGGTCGTGGCGTGCGCGGTCGGGTGCCGGCCGACGGCGGGCTCGTCCGGGAGCCTCCTGACGACGGATCCGGCCGCCCCGACGTCGTCCCCAGGGTGGGACGCAGGAGCCCGTGAGCGGTCCGGGGCCGGTGCAGGGGCGGACGGTCCGCGGAGCGCCCGGCAGAGCACTGACGGGTTGTGGATCTTCTCCTTGGGTAACGGTCGTCGTCGTCTTCGCTTCTGTGGAACCTGGGGACCGACGACGTCGTCCCAGGTCAGACGCCCGATCGGCATGTGCACGAACGCTGTGGACCCGCTGGGGACGACGCAGCCGGACGGGGACGGAGCCCGCGGCGTCCTTCTGCGTCCCCAGAACCCGTAGGACGCGTCCACACGAACTGAGGGGGTCATCCACCGGTATCCACAGACTCGTCCACAGGTGTGAGTAATCGTCCCACCGCTCCTTCGTGCTCTGGTTGAGGCTGAGACACGGGACCTCCGGCCCGGGACGCGCAGGACCCCCGCGCGGGCGTCCGGGCGGGGGTCCTGGTGAGGGTCGTGGGGAACGGCGGCGACGGCTCAGCCGCGGCTCTCCTGCTTGATGCGGTTGGTGAGCTCGGTGACCTGGTTGAAGATCGAGCGGCGCTCCGCCATGAGCTCCCGGATCTTCCGGTTCGCGTGCATGACGGTCGTGTGGTCGCGGCCGCCGAACGCCTGGCCGATCTTCGGCAGCGACAGGTCCGTGAGCTCCCGGCACAGGTACATGGCGATCTGCCGGGCCGTGACCAGCACCCGGGAGCGCGACGAGCCGCACAGGTCCTCGATCGTCAGGCCGAAGTACGCCGCGGTCTGGCCGATGACCGCCGTCGCCGTGATGTCGGCCTGGTCCTCGTCGGTGATGAGGTCCTTCAGCACGATCTCCGCCAGCGAGAGGTCCACCTGCTGCCGGTTGAGGTTCGCGAACGCCGTCACCCGGATGAGGGCGCCCTCGAGCTCGCGGATGTTCGTGGAGATCTTCGACGCGATGTACTCCAGCACGTCGTCGGGCGCCTGCAGCTTGTCGTTCGCGGACTTCTTGCGCAGGATCGCGATCCGCGTCTCGAGGTCCGGCGGCTGCACGTCCGTGATGAGGCCCCACTCGAACCGCGACCGCATGCGGTCCTCGAAGCCGTTGAGCTGCTTCGGCGGCAGGTCGGAGGTGATCACGACCTGCTTGTTCGCGTTGTGCAGGGTGTTGAAGGTGTGGAAGAACTCCTCCATCGTCTGTTCCTTGCCCTGCAGGAACTGGATGTCGTCGATGAGCAGGACGTCCACCTCGCGGTAGCGGCGCTGGAACGCGCCGGCCTTGCCCTCGCCGATGGAGTTGATGAAGTCGTTCGTGAACTCCTCGGAGTTCACGTAGCGCACGCGGACCGACGGGTACAGGTTGCGCGCGTAGTGGCCGATCGCGTGCAGCAGGTGCGTCTTGCCGAGCCCGGAGTCGCCGTAGATGAACAGCGGGTTGTACGCCTTCGCGGGTGCCTCGGCGACGGCCACCGCCGCGGCGTGCGCGAAGCGGTTGGACGAGCCGATGACGAAGGTCTCGAACAGGTACTTCGGGTTGAGCCGCGCCGGCTCGACGCTCGGGGTGGGGCCGGCGGGCTCGCGACGGAACGGCTCGGGGCGGGCCGGCTCCGGCACGCTGACCTCGGTAGCCGTGGCCGGGCCGGGGCCGGGGTCGCCGTCCTGGTCCGCCGGCCGTGCCGGGGGCGGGCCGGCGGTGAGCGCCTCGCCGCCGCCGTCGAGCGACGGGTCGACCGTGATGGCGAAACGGGCCTCGCGGCCGAGCGCCGCGGCCAGCGCCTCCGTGACCTCCTGGCGGACGCGCGTCTCCAGGTAGTCCTTGGTGAGGTCGTTGCCGACCGCCAGCAGCATCGTGCCGTCGAGCAGGCCGAGCGGCTTCGCCAGCCGCACGAACGCGAGCTGACGGGGGGTGATGTCGGGGCTCACCTCGAGCTGCGCCATGGCGGCCGACCAGACCTGGCCCAGCTGATCGTCCTGTCCTGACACCTGTACCTCGTCGCTGCCGTCGTGAGTCGCGTGGTCGAGTGTCGCACGCCCCGTCCGTGCGTCCACAGACTTGTCCACACCTGTGGGTCACGCGGGTTCACGCCGGATCCCGGCCGTCGCGGCGGCTGGAGGCCCCCTCAGGTGCGGCGTTGTCCACAGGACCGGACGACTCTGTCCACGGGGTGGGGACCGGTCGCTGCGGGACGCATCGAGCGTCGATGCTAGTGGCCGTCGCAGCCCGGCGGGAGGGGGTGGGCCCGACGGGGTGGGCGCCGCGGCCCGCACCCGGCTCCGTCGCGGTTTGACCCCCGTGCGCGGGCGTCGTAACGTTGACCAGCCTTCCTGATGGCTCCTGCTGGCGTGCCCCGACGTCGGCCGCGTCGACGACGTGGGTACCGGAGCAGTCGAGCACGGGCACACAGACCTGGCCGGACGTCCGGCCGATGCACCGAAGTACTTGGAGACCATCGTGAGCAAGCGGACCTTCCAGCCGAACAACCGGCGTCGCGCCAAGACCCACGGCTTCCGTCTGCGCATGCGGACCCGTGCCGGCCGCGCGATCCTCGCCGCCCGCCGGCGCAAGGGTCGCGCCGAGCTGTCGGCCTGACACCACCGCCGACGCGGTGCTGCCCGCCGCGCACCGGATGCGACGGTCCGCCGACTTCGCGCGGGCCGTCCGCAACGGAGCACGTGCCGGGCGGAACACGCTCGTGGTGCACCTCGTGACGCGAACCGACCCCGGACCTGGTCCGGCGGTCGGTTTCGTCGTGTCCAAGGGGGTGGGCAACGCCGTGACCCGGAACCGGGTCAAGCGGCGCCTCCGTGCGCTCACCGCGGAGCGGCTCGACGGGCTGCCCGCCGACGTCGACGTCGTGGTCCGGGCGCTCGCGCCCGCCGCCGCGGCCGACTACGCGTCGCTCGGGCACGACCTCGACGGTGCCGTGCGCAGCGCGTCGCGGCGGCTGACCGGGCGTGCGGGGGACCGGCGATGACCTCGTCAGCCCCGCCCGTGCCCGGGTCCGCCCGTCCCGCGTCCCGTGCGCTCGCCCGCGCGGCGCGAGCCGTGGTGCGCGCTCCGCGGCGCCTGCTCGTGCTGCTGATCCGCGTCTACCAGCGGTTCCTGTCGCCGCTCACCCCGCCGACCTGCCGGTTCTACCCGTCGTGCTCCGCGTACGCCGTGATCGCCCTCGAGCGGCACGGCGTCCTCAAGGGCACGCGGCTGGCGGTCTGGCGGATCCTGCGCTGCAACCCGTGGAACCCGGGCGGCGTCGACGACGTTCCACCGGCGGGGTCGCACCGTCGACACCCGCACGGCGCGGTCGCCTCCGCGCACTGATCACCTGGAGAGTTCCCCGATGAGCTGGTTCGACGGCCTGCTGTACCCGATCATGGTCGTGGTCGCCTGGATCATGGTCCAGTTCCACTCGTTCTTCGACTGGATCGGGCTCGACCCGGCGGGCGGGACGGCGTGGGCGCTGTCGATCGTCGGCCTCGTGATCGTCATGCGGATCATCCTGATCCCGCTGTTCTTCAAGCAGATCAAGGCGTCCCGCGGCATGCAGATGCTCGCGCCGGACATGAAGAAGATCCAGGCGAAGTACAAGGGCAAGACCGACCCGGCGTCCCGTGAGGCCATGAGCCGCGAGACGATGGAGCTGTACCGCAAGCACGGCACCAACCCGTTCTCGTCCTGCCTGCCGATCCTGGCCCAGTCGCCGATCTTCTTCGCGCTGTTCCGCGTGCTGAACTCGCTGCCGCAGCTCGCCGCCGGGGACTACCCGCGCGCCAACCTCGGCCCGCTGAACCAGCAGCTGGCGGCCCAGGCCGAGAGCGCGACGATCCTCGGCGCTCCGCTGTCGGCGACCTTCATGAACGCGACGCAGTTCGGCGACGCGGCCACGAACGTGCGGATCGTCACCATCCTGCTGGTGGTCGCGATGTCGCTGACCACGTTCACCACGCAGCGCCAGCTCACGATGAAGAACATGCCGCCGGCCGCCCTCGAGGGCCCGATGGCGCAGCAGCAGAAGCTGCTCATGTACGTCTTCCCGCTGATCTTCGCCTTCTCGGGCGTGAACTTCCCGATCGGTGTGCTGATCTACTGGACCACCACGAACCTGTGGTCGATGGGCCAGCAGTTCTACACGATCCGTCGCATGCCGGCGCCGGGCTCGCAGGCCGAGGCGGCCCTCAAGGCGCGCCAGGCCAAGCGGGCGGCCGCCAAGGGCGTGTCGATCGAGGAGGACGGCGACGTCCTCACGATCGAGGAGCGCCCCGTCAGCGGTCAGCGCCAGCAGCCCGTGCGCAAGGACCGCGCGAAGAAGCGGCCCGCGGCCGGAGGCACCGCGCCTCGCCCGACGGTGACGCCGTCGGCCGGTGCGGGCACCACGTCCGGTGGCAGCCCGGCGCGGCCGGCCGGTGCGAAGGCCTCGGGTGCGGGCACGGCCGGCGGCGCCGGCACCGCGCCTGCGGCGAAGAAGAAGCGCACGGGCTCCGGCGGGTCCGGTAGCAAGGGCGGCACGGCCGCGGGTGGCAAGGGCTCGCCGTCGACCGGCGCGTCCGGGTCCGCCCGCCCCGACGGCTCGACCGACGACTGAGACCTCGCGCCCCCGGCGCGCCCCTGTCCCCAGCAAGGAGCTGACATGACGACACCCACCGACGCCCCCGACGAGGCCGGCGCGGGCTCGCGCCTCGAGGAGGAGGGCGAGATCGCCGCCGACTACCTCGAGGAGCTGCTGGACATCGCCGACCTCGACGGCGACATCGACATCGACGTCGACCACGGCCGTGCGGCGGTGGAGATCGTGGCCGAGGAGGGCGGCGAGCGCGCACTGCGCCGCCTCGTGGGCCAGGACGGCGAGGTGCTGGACGCGCTGCAGGAGCTGACGCGGCTCGCGGTGCAGGCGAAGACCGGCGACCGGAGCCGGCTCATGCTCGACATCGCCGGCTACCGTGCAGCGCGCAAGGCCGAGCTCGTCACCGTCGCCGAGCGGGCCATCGCGGAGGTGCGGGAGAGCGGCGCCCCGGTGTCGCTCGAGCCGATGAACCCGTTCGAGCGCAAGGTCGTGCACGACGCGGTCGCCGCCGCGGGCCTCACGTCCGACTCGGAGGGCGTCGAGCCGGCGCGGTACGTGGTGGTCAAGCCCGCGGAGTGAGCGCGATCGGACCCGGCGCGGCAGCGGTCGGAGTTCGTCAGGAAGCGATGAGAGGCCGGTCCCGTTCGGGATCGGCCTCTCGTGCGTCCTCGCGGCACGCTCTCAGAGGCTCTGGACGAAGCGCTGATTCGGGACTTCGAGTGGCGGCATGTGTGTGCGCGGCGGGTTTCGGTCATGTCCAGCGGTCCGGCTCCTGAGCCCGGTCGGGGCGCGTGGTCGGGTGCGGGGGCGCCGTCCGGCGCGTGCGCGTCGCTCCGAGGCGGGCACTGAGGCGCCGGCGGGATCGGTGGGGGCGGGCGGCCGGTGGAACGCAGACCTGTTGCGCTGTTCGCGCGGGTCGTCGGTCGAGGCAGCTGTGCGGGAGCTGCGGAGCCGGTCAGGGTGCCTGTGTGGAGATCGACTGCTGGCATCGAGGTCGACGGGCGGAGACCGCTGGCGCTGGCACACATGCCGGTGCGACTCCGTCTTGTCATCGCCGACCTCGCGTGCTCGGGGGAGGCCGCGGGTGATTCGCCGCTCGGCAGGGATGCGTCCCGCCGGGGAGACGTCGACCGCTCGGTGGGCTGCACCTGCGGTCCTCTCCTGCTTGCCACGGTGGCGGGCTTGTGACGGAGGGCGAGCTTGACGCCTCTCTCGCAGAGTGGCCCGCTGTTCCACGTGAAACCGGCGTGCGTGCCTCACGGAGCGCCGTCCGCGGAACGGCTCAGGCTCCCGAACCGCAGTGGGTGCCCGGGCGGGCGTCGCCACGAGGCATCGATTGAGAGCGTGTCGGGTGCCCGGCCGGATAGCCATGTCGCGGATCGGTGCCCTCTGGGTCGCCACTGCGGGGTCGTGGTCGTTCCACGCGAAACACGAGCTCTGCGACGGCTCGCTCACGCCGACGCCGACGTGGCGCCTCTGACCGCGCCGTTCCACGTGAAACTGGACCCGAGCGAACGTGGCGGAGTGTGATGCCGCGATGGCGTGAAGTCGCTCGGACGGCAGGAGCGGAAGGTCCTTGCGAGACGCACGCGACGGGGCGCCAACCACGAAGCGATGACGGCGGCGGCGTGGGGGCCGAGACATCAGGGGGCGGAGCCACGCGAACGGGCGAGGGCTCGTGAGGCGCGAGGGCGCACAACCTCGAGCGTCCACCGCGGTGCCGGCCTGCCGCCCAGCGACGGCGGACGTACTGAGGACGGAGTCGACGTCTGCGCCGGAGGACCCCCGCGACCAGGGCGCACCCGACGACCAGGAGATGCCCCACGAACCGGTGGGGCAGGTCGAGGCCGTGGTGTCGGATGAGCCGGTGGTGCTGGGAGAAGGGGTGGTACGTCACGAGCCGGTGGTGCGGCACGAGCCGGTGGTGCTGAGCGAGGCGGTGGTGCGGCCTGAACCGGTGGTGGCGGACCACGTAGTGGTGCCGCACGGGCCCGAGCGGCCGCACGGTTGGGCCCTGAGCGAGGCGCGAGAGCAGAGCCGCACCTGCCCGGCTGCGGGGGAAGAGAGCGTGCACCGGGCGAGGAATGAACCGGAGTTCGGATGCCGCGCGGGCCGGACCTGCCACATGGCCCGGGGACACCCCACGGACCGGGGACACCCCACGGACCGGTGGCGCCCCACGAACTGGTGGCGCCCCACGAACTGGTGGCGCCCCACGAACTGGTGGCGCCCCACGAACTGGTGGCGCCCCACGAACTGGTGGCGCCCCACGAACTGGTGGCGCCCCACGAACTGGTGGCGCCCCACGAACTGGTGGCGCCCCACGAACTGGAGGTGCCCCACGAACTGGAGGTGCCCCACGAATCGGAGGCGTCCCCATGTCGGAGAGGCGCCATGCGGTAGAGGCCGAACCGGGTGCGCGCCCATGCCGCCGGCCCGGACCGCGTTCCGCGGAGGTGGGGGAGGGGGCCTGCCCATCGAGAGGAGACAGATCGTGGTCTGCGCGCACGCCGCGAAGGTCGGTTGGCCGGTGCCTCGTGCGAGCGGGGTGCCGCTGCGGCGGGACGCGACGCCGAATCCAGCGTGTGGCCGGGCCCGCGACCGAGCGTCGGGGACTGTTCCACGTGAAACAGCGCGCAGCATCCGGCCTCGCCACCGTCGCCGCCGAGCGGGTCCCTGACCGGACGTCGGTGTGATCGCGCAGCTGTCGTGCTGGCTCCCACGTTCCACGTGAAACCACCGCTGTAGGCCGGTCATGGAGCGTGCTCGGACGACGCACGAAGGGCGCGGGTTGTCGGTGCGGGGTCTCACTCGCATGCACGCGCACCCCTCCCGGTGGCGACCGGCCTCAGACGTGCCCGGCAGTCGACGCGACGAGCGCCGCCCCGCGGCCAGGACTCGGCCGCCGGGAGGTTCGGCGACCGGGAGACCGGGAGGACCGGCGACGGGAGGACCCGTGACCGGGAGGACCCGTGACCGGGAGGAGCCGTGACCGGGAGAGTCCGCGACCGGGAGAACCCACGGTCGAGAGGACCGGCCAAGGGGAGAAACCCGCGGCTATGAGAACCCGTGGCCGAAGCCGCCAGCAGCCGCGTCACCGCGCGGCCGCGGCGACCCCGATCAGGCGTTGGCCGCCGTGCGTGAGCGGTGACGGACGGGCAGGGTGATCCCGGATGACGGCTGACACCGCCCGGCCTGGACCTCGACCCCCCGAAGATCGCCGGGGCCGCAGCCTCCGACGGGGCAGGACTCGTGCCGATGGTCGCGAGGGTCGCGCGGCACACGAGGCACGCAGGGCGCCCGAACGAGGCGCGTCTCGGCTTGGTTCCACGTGGAACATCGCCACGCGCGGCCGGTCGACCCCGCGCGGCGCGGTACGGTAGAACGTCCCTGCGCGCCGAGTCATCAGCACCCGCGCAACCCACCGCGAGACCGTCCCTGGGGAGTCCTGTGCGGCCTGAGTCGGCACCTGCGCCCGACGAGCGAACCGAGCGCGCCGACGCGTCGGTGAGCCGGACGGCCGAGCCGGACGAGCAGCGCGACCCTCTCGCCGGCGATCCCCGTCTGCCTGTGCTGTTCGGCGGCGGCTGGCCGGCCGTCGAGCGGTTCCACTCGATGCTCCAGGACGACGGCGTCCTGCGCGGGCTGGTCGGGCCTCGGGAGGTCTCGCGCCTCTGGGAGCGTCACCTGGTCAACTCGGCGGCGGTCGTCGCCTTCCTCCCGGAGCGCGGCCGCATCGTGGACGTGGGCAGCGGAGCCGGCCTGCCGGGCGTGGTGGTCGCGGCGATGCGACCGGGCGCCGAGGTGGTCCTGCTCGAGCCCATGGAGCGCCGGGTCGACTGGCTGACGGAGGTCGTCGAGCGGCTCGGCCTCGGCAACGTCCAGGTGCTGCGGGGACGGGCGGAGGACGTCGGCGCGCTCGAGGCGGACGCCGTCACCGCCCGCGCGGTGGCGGCGCTGGAGAGGCTCTACGGGTGGACCCTGCCGCTCCTGCGGGTGGGCGGGCGCCTCGTCGCGCTCAAGGGCAGCCGGGCGCAGGCCGAGGTGGACGCCGCGGCGGAGATCGGACGCAGGCTCGGGGGAGGAGTGCCCGAGGTCCTGGTCGCCCCGACGCTGCCGGGCCTGGACCCGACGACAGTGGTCGTCGTCGAGAAGGCGGGTCCGGGCGAGCCCGCTGCCGGCCGTGTTTCACGTGGAACAGAGAGCAAGTCGCGGCAGTCGCGCCGCGCGGCGAAGGGACAGCGCCGGTGACGACCGAACCCGGACCGTGGCGGGACGACGCGGAGGAGCGGCGCCGAGCGGCGCTGATCGAGAGCCTCCCGCCGGCTGACGAGGACACCCCGCTGATGGCCGAGCTCCGACAGGACGCCCGCCGCCGCATCGAGCTCCGCGGCCGGGTGTTCAGCAAGCCGGACCGGACGCGCGTCATCACCATCGCCAACCAGAAGGGTGGCGTCGGCAAGACCACGACCACGGTCAACCTTGCCGCGGCCCTCGCCCAGGGCGGCCTCCACGTGCTGGTCATCGACAACGACCCGCAGGGGAACGCGTCGACGGCGCTCGGCGTCGACCACCACGCCGGCGTGACCTCGGTGTACGACGTGCTCGTCGACGGGGCGCCCCTCGAGACCGCGGTCCACCCCAGCCCCGACGTGTCCCGCCTGTGGTGCGTACCGGCGACGATCGACCTGTCGGGTGCCGAGATCGAGCTCGTCTCCATGGTGGCCCGTGAGACCCGGCTGCGCTCGGCGCTGTCGACCTACCTGCAGCAGCGCGAGGAGCGGGGCGAACCGCGCATCGACTACGTGCTCGTCGACTGCCCGCCGAGCCTCGGCCTGCTCACGGTGAACGCCTTCGTCGTGGCGGACGAGGTGCTGATCCCCATCCAGTGCGAGTACTACGCGCTGGAGGGCCTGAGCCAGCTCCTGAAGTCCATCGAGCTGATCCAGGCGCACCTGAACCCGGGACTCCACGTCTCGACCATCCTGCTCACCATGTACGACAGCCGGACGAACCTCGCCCAGCAGGTGGCGCAGGAGGTCCGTGAGCACTTCCCGCAGCAGACGCTGCGGACCACCGTCCCGCGATCGGTGCGCGTCTCCGAGGCGCCCTCCTACGGGCAGACGGTCCTGACATACGATCCGGGCTCGAGCGGTGCGCTCGCCTACCTGGAGGCAGCACGAGAGCTCGCCGAGCGCGGGAGCACCGCGGCCGGGACGAAGGAGGACGCGTGAGCGAGAAGCGACGGGGGCTCGGGCGCGGTCTGGGTGCCCTGATCCCGACCGGCCAGGAGACGCGCAGCACGGACGGCGGGAGCAGGCCGGTCGACGTGTTCTTCCCCGACCGGTCCGGCGAGCGGCCCGTTCACGAGGGTGACAACGCTCTGACCAGCGACGATACGACCTCCGACGCGGCCGCAGCCTCGGGTGCGCCGGCTCAGGCGGACCCGCGGACGGGGGCCGAGCAGGGGTCGAGTGCATCCTCGGACGGGGCGGACGTCGCCGCCGCCGCGGGCGGTCCGGACCCGGCGGCCCCCGCGCCGCAGGACGCATCCGACGACACCGACGGGCTGCTCCCGGTCCCGGGCGCGACCTTCGCGGAGCTGCCCGTCGGCGCCATCAGCCCCAACCCGAAGCAGCCCCGCACGGTCTTCGACGAGGACGCCCTCGAGGAGCTCGTCGGGTCCATCCGGGAGATCGGCGTGCTGCAGCCGGTCGTCGTGCGCCCTGTCGGCGACGGCTACGAGCTCATCATGGGGGAGCGGCGCTGGCGCGCGACGCAGGCGGCCGGACTCGACACCATCCCGGCGATCGTGCGCCGGACGGACGACGAGGACCTGCTGCGCGACGCGCTGCTCGAGAACCTGCACCGCTCGCAGCTCAACCCGCTCGAGGAGGCCGCGGCCTACCAGCAGCTCCTGGACGACTTCGGGTGCACGCACGACGAGCTGGCGCAGCGCATCCACCGGTCGCGCCCGCAGATCTCCAACACCCTGCGCCTCCTGCGGCTGCCCCCGCTGGTCCAGCGGCGCGTGGCCGCGGGCGTGCTGTCCGCCGGCCACGCGCGGGCGCTGCTCGGGCTGGGGGACGGCGCGGCCATCGAGCGCCTCGCGCAGCGCATCGTCGCCGAGGGGTTGTCCGTCCGTGCCGTCGAGGAGATCGTCGCGCTGGGCGGCGACGGCGCGGGCCGCCGTCAGCGGCAGCAGCCGCGTGCGGGCATCCGGAACGAGGCCCTCGACGACCTGGCCGGACGGCTCTCCGACCGCTTCGAGACGCGCGTCAAGGTGGACCTCGGGAAGCGGCGCGGTCGGCTCACGGTCGAGTTCGCGTCGGTGCAGGACCTGAACCGCATCCTCGCGAGCCTGGCACCCGACGACCCGGGCATCTTCCGCGGTTGAGTCGCGCCGTGCGGGCCCGGAGCCCGCACGGACGGCTCAGGCGTCGTCCTGGAGCCCCGCCTCGACGAGCCGGCGGTACAGCGTCGGCAGGTGGTGCCCGCCGGCCTCGGCGGCCTGCGGGAAGAGGGACGTCTCCGTCATGCCGGGCGCGACGTTCACCTCGAGGAACCAGGGCTGGCCGTCGGCGTCGACGATGAGGTCCGTCCGGGACAGGTGACGAAGCCCGAGGGCCTGGTGCGCCGCCACGGCGACGTCCGCGGCCCGGCGGGCGTGCTCCTCGCTGAGGCGCGCCGGCGCGAAGTACTCGGTCCGCCCGGGGTTGTACCGCGCGTCGTAGTCGTAGGGCCCGTCCGTGACGACCTCGACGGCCGGCAGCGCGACGGGCTCGCCGTCCAGCTCGACGACGCTCACCGCGACCTCGGTGCCCTCCACGGCCCGCTCGATCAGCGCCGTGTCGCCGTACGCGAAGCACGCGACCATGGCGCGGGGCAGGTCGTCGGCGGAGCGGACCAGCGTGACGCCCAGCGCGGAGCCCCCGCGGGAGGGCTTGACCACGAGCGGCAGCCCCAGCCGGGCGACGACCGCGTCCATGACGCGCCCGGCACCGAGCTCCCGGAACAGGCTCTGCGGGAGCGTCACGAACTGCGGCGTCGCGATGCCGGCACGGGTGACCGACGTCTTGGCGATCGGCTTGCTCCAGGCCACCCGGCTCGCGCGCGGCCCGGTCCCGAGGCTCCGGACGCCCAGCAGCTCCAGGACGTCCCGCACCGAACCGTCCTCGCCGCCGGCGCCGTGCAGCAGCGGCCACACGAGGTCGGGCCGCGTCTCGGTCAGGGCGGGGACCAGGTCGGCGTCCACGTCGTGCACCCACACCTCGACCCCGGCGGACCTCAGCGCCTCCGCGACGCGCCGTCCGGAGCGCAGCGAGACGTCGCGCTCGTGGGAGAGGCCGCCGGCCAGGACGACGACGCGCGGGGTGGTGGGGGCGGCTGCGTGCGGCACGGGGTCGGGTCCTCCGGGACGGGGTGGCCGCTGCGACGGCCTGGAGCGGGTGGGGGACGGGCGGGGATCCGGTTGCCCACCCGCACCGACCGTACCGGCAACGGTGGGTCGCGATGCCGGCCTGGCGGCGGGAGAGCAACCGGGGTCGGGCCCCTGGGTCAGGCCAGGTCGGGGCCCGGGGACTGCACGTCGTCGCCGCGGGGCCCGCCGCCCGTGCCGAACAGCGACACGAGCTCGCTCTCCGCCGACACGACGCCTGCGAGCCGCCGCACGCCCTCGCGGATGCGCTCCGGCGTGGGGAAGCAGAACGACAGCCGGACGTGGTCGGTGCCCTGCCCGTCGGCGTAGAACGCGGTGCCGGGCACGTACGCCACGCGGGCGGTGACGGCGCGCGGCAGCATCGCCTTCGCGTCGAGCCCGTCGGGGAGCCGCACCCAGGTGTAGAAGCCGCCGTCGGGGACCGTCCAGGTCGCGTCGGGCAGGTGCTCGGCCAGCGCGCCGATCATCGCGTCCCGGCGCTCGCGGTACAGCTCCCGGAACGCCTTGACCTGGCCCTTCCAGTCGCAGGTGGCCAGGTAGCCGCTGATCGCGAGCTGCGAGGCGTTCGACGGGCACAGGATCGCCGACTCGGAGGCGAGGACGAGCTTCTCGCGGACAGCGTGGGGGGCGACCGCCCAGCCCACCCGGTAGCCCGGCGCGAACGTCTTGGAGAACGAGCCGAGGTAGATCACCCCGTCCTCGCTGCTGGCGCGCATGGCGGGCAGCGGCTCGCCCTCGAACCCGAGCAGGCCGTACGGGTTGTCCTCGATGACGAGCACCCCGTACCGGTCGGCGATCTCGAGGATCCGGGGGCGGCGCTCGGTGGAGAGCGTCACGCCCGCGGGGTTGTGGAAGTTCGGGATCGTGTAGAGGAACTTGACGCGCCGCCCCTGCCGGGAGAGCTCGGCGAGGGTCGTCTCCAGCGCCTCCGGGACGATGCCGTGCGCGTCGAGCGGGACGTGGACGACGTCGGCCTCGTAGGCGCGGAACACCCCCAGAGCGCCGACGTAGGAGGGCGCCTCCGCGACGACGACGTCGCCGGGGTCGATGAACAGCCGCGTCACGAGGTCGAGCGCCTGCTGCGACCCGGTCGTGACGACGACGTCGTCCGGGTGCGCCTCAATGCCCTCGAGCCGCATGACCTCGAGGATCTGCTCGCGCAGCGTCTCGTCACCCTGGCCGGACCCGTACTGCAGGGCGGTCGTGCCGCGCGTGGCGACGACGCGCTGCGCGAGCTCGCCGATGACGTCCAGCGGGAGGACGTCCAGGCAGGGCATGCCACCGGCGAGCGACACCACCTCGGGACGGTTCGCGACCGCGAACAGCGCGCGGATCTCCGAGGCGCGCATGCCGTGCGTCCGCTCGGCGTAGGAGCCGAGCCAGCGGTCGAGCCGCGTGCCGGCGGCCGGGGTCGGGTGGGGGCCCGACGCCGTGCCGTCGGGCCGCTCAAGAGCGGTCATCGTCCGAGTGTGCCACGCCACTCGGGCCGCCCGGTGGCCCGTCCACAGCGGGCGCGCCGCGCACGCGCAGAACCTCCCCACCCGGAGGGGCCGGTCGTCACCCGGCGGCGACGTCCTCCAGCGCGGCGTCCAGCTCGGCGGCGTAGGCGCGCTTCTCGCGCGCGCCGACCAGCGTGCGGACCAGCTCACCCTGGTGGAAGACGTACAGGGTCGGGATCGACACCACGCCGTAGCGGGCGGCGAGGTCCTGCTCCGCCTCGGTGTCGACCGAGACGAACCGCAGCCGGCCCTCGTAGGTGCGCGCGAGCTCCTCCAGCACCGGCGTCACCATGCGGCAGGGCACGCACCAGTCCGCCCAGAAGTCGACGACGACCGGCAGCGGCGACCGCAGCACCTCCTGGTCGAAGGTGCCCGCGGTCACCGCGAGCGGGGCGGCCACGCCCGTCAGTGCCCCGCGGCTGCCGCGCCCGCGGCGGTGTCGGCGCCCTGGGCGGCGAGGGCCTCGCCGGCGTCGACGTCGGCGTGCTCGACGGCGGCGGGGATGTCGGTGGGGGAGGCGGGGTCGACGTCGCCGAGGGCGGCGAGGTAGTGCTGGGCGTCCAGGGCGGCGGCGCACCCGGACCCGGCGGCGGTGATGGCCTGCCGGTAGGTGTGGTCGACCGCGTCACCGGCGGCGAACACCCCGGGCAGGTTGGTCCGGGTGGAGCGGCCCTCGACGACGATGTACCCGTTCTCGTCCAGGTCGACCTGCCCGGCGAGCAGCTCGGTGCGCGGGACGTGCCCGATCGCGACGAACACCCCGGTCGCGCCGTGCTCGCGGGTCTGCCCGGTGACGGTGTCGCGCAGCGTCACGCCGGTGACCTTGTCCTGGCCGTGGATGGCCACGACCTCGGAGTTCCACGCGAAGGAGATCTTGGGGTCGTTCGTGGCGCGGTCGGCCATGATCTTGGAGGCCCGCAGCTGGTCGCGGCGGTGCACGATCGTCACCGACTTGCCGAACCGGGTCAGGAACGTGGCCTCCTCGACCGCGGAGTCCCCGCCACCGACCACGATGATGTCCTGGTCGCGGAAGAAGAACCCGTCGCAGGTCGCGCACCACGACACCCCGCGCCCGGACAGCCGCTTCTCGTCGTCCAGACCGAGCTCGCGGTAGGCCGACCCGGTCGCCAGGATCACCGCGCGGGCACGCACGGTCTCCCCGCCGCCGGTCACGACCGTCTTGACCGGCCCGGCCAGGTCGAGCTCGACCGCGTCGTCCCACAGCACCTCGGCGCCGAACCGCTCGGCCTGCTTCTGCAGGTTGTCCATGAGGTCGGGGCCCAGGATCCCGTCGGGGAACCCGGGGAAGTTCTCCACGTCGGTGGTGTTCATCAGCGCGCCGCCGGCGGTCACCGACCCCGCCACCACGTAGGGGGCCAGGCCCGCGCGCGCCGCGTAGATCGCGGCGGTGTACCCGGCAGGGCCGGAACCGACGATGACGATGTCGCGGACGGGGGTCTCGGTCACGGTGCTTCCTCGGGTCGGGGGACGAGCTGATGCCGGGAGAACAGATCGGCGGACCGGTCTGTTCCTGGCCCGGGCGGGCCTGCGGTCAGGAGACGGAGAGGGTCGAGATCTCGATCTTGTTCGCGCCGTCCGGTGCCTGCGCCAGCGCGGTGAACCACAGCACGACGCTCTGCGTCTCGGTCGGCTGGGCGAGGGTGAGGACGGTCTGCGGGGAGAGCGGGCCGGCCGCGAGGACGTCGCCCGCCGTCGGGTTGGCGCCGTCGGTGGACCGGACCTCGACGTTGCCGCCGGACCCGTTGACGTCGAGCGTGATCGCGCTGACCGTGGCGGGCTGCTGCAGCGTGATGACCAGGCCCACGGCGTCCTTGAAGCCCGCGAAGTCCGGGCGGTTGTAGGTGTGGGTGTACCAGGCCGTGGCCGGGTCCCCGTCGGTGAGCCGCCCCACGAGCTCCTCGTGCTCGCCGTCGTCGTCCGACGGGTCGATGGTGGTGACGGTGGCGATGACCGGCGGGTCCGTGGCGGGCGCCTCCTCGTCGTCGCCGGCGCCGTCGTCGTCGGCCGCGTCGTCCTGCGCGGGCGGTGCGGTGACCGTCGGGGTGGCGACCGGGACGGCGCCGGCGGAGTCGTCCCCGCCGCCGTCCCAGGGGCGCAGCACGTTGCCGATGGCGATCACGACGCCGACGACCACGCCGATGGCGACCAGCCCGAGCACCCAGCGCGTCGGGTCGAACCGCCGCTGGCCCGGTCCGCGGGCGGGCTCGTCGGCGGCGAACGGCAGGTCCCAGTCCGGGTGGCCTGCTCCCGGGCCGCCGGGGGCGTCCGCGGCGTCGAGGGGCTCCGGCTCGGGGGCACGGGCCGCGGGGGTGTCGGGCGCCGGCTGCGGGTCGGGGGTCACCGTCGCGAACGCCGAGGTGGCCCGGCGGACCGGGGTGGCGGGGGTGGCGGGGGTTGCCGCCCCGGAGGTGCCGCCGGCGTCGGCCTTGCTCGCGGTGCCGGCAGCAGGTGCCGCCGACGCCGGTCGCGGCGAGGCGGCCGCCGCGGCTGCCGCGAGCCCGGCGACGGCCGCGTCCCCCGCGGCGGGGCGGTCGTCGCGCTGGTCGCCCTGCTCGCGGCCGGCCTCGCGGTCCCCGGCAGCCGTCGCGGAGCCGGTGCGCTCCGGGGGGGTGCTCGTGGGACGGGTCGCGGTGGACGCCGCGTCGCGGTCGGCGGACGCGGTGCCGCGACCGGCGGGCGGGATGGCCGGCGGCATCTCCGGCCCGGACGCCGGCGCGGGCTCGGCCGCCGACCCGGAGCGGGCCGGCGGGACGGACGGCGGGTTCGTCCCGCCGGCGTCCGACGGGACCTCGGAGGTGGGCCCGGACGCGCGCGAGCCGACGGGGACGGCGGGCGGCGGCGTCCCGGGGCGCCGGGTGCCCGGCCCCTGGGCCGCACCGAACGCGGAACGAACGGACTGGCGCGCCACGCCGGCGCCCGCCGACGCGGCCGCACCGGCCGACGCGCCGGCACCGGCCGCGCCCGCGCCGGCTCCGGCCGCACCAGCCCCGGCTCCGGCTCCGGCTCCGGCCGCGCCCGCGCCCACGGCGTCGCCGGTCCCGGTCGCGGCTGCGCCCGCACCGGCTGCGGCGGCAGCGCCGGCCCCGCCCGCAGCCGCGACCCCACCGGCGCCGGCCCCGGCCGTCCGGCCCGCCCCGGTCGACGCCGCGGGCGCCCCCTCGGCCGGGTTGTCGCCATCCGCGGTCGGGCTGGTGCGCTGCTGGTCGTCGCTCATCGGGCTGCTTCCCGTCGGAGGTGCGGTGGTCGTGCCGGTGGGCGTGCCACCGTCCGGGCGCGGTGGTGCGGGGGAGTCGGTCAGGGAGGGCCAGCGCGCGGAGTCCGCGGCGCGGAACACCTCGTCGGCGCGCACGGCACGCCACGGCTCGAGCTCGCGGACGAGCTCGCCGGGGCTGTGCGGCCCGTCGTCGTGCGGCCCGAGCGTCACGACGCAGAGCGTGTCGAGGTCCGCGGGCACACCGGGCACCAGGTCGGCGGGCGCCGCGGGGGAGCCGTCGTGGTCGGGCGCGGCCGGCAGGTCGTGGTCGACGGGGACGGAGGGCGCGTCGGCCTCCCCGGCGGCCCACTCGTCGAACGTGGGCACGGCCGCCGTGGTGGTGGCGGCGGGCCACCGGCCGGTGAGGGCGGCGTAGAGCACCCGGACCAGCCCGACGGTGTCGGTGCGGCTCATGGCGTGCGCGCCGCCGCCCGCCGCGTCGAGCAGCTCGCCGTCGACCGCCAGCCCCTCGACCACGACGCGGCTGCCGGAGGTGAGCACCACGGACTCGGGGCGCAGCGCGAGGTGGTGGACGCCCCTCCGGCGCGCGACCTCGAGGGCGGCGGCCGCCTCGCCGACGACCGCGCGCGCCTGGTCGGGGGCGAGGGGGGCGCGGGCGGCGAGCGCCGCGAGGCTGCGTCCGTCGACCGCCTCCGTGACGACGTAGCCCGTGCCGTCGGCGGTCCCGACGTCGAGGATGCGCGCCAGGCGCGGGTCGACGACGAGGGCGGCCCGCCGCGCGGCGTCGAGCACGGCGGCCGCGCGCGGCCCGGTCACGAGGGTCACGGTGACCCGCCGGGCGAGGATCTGGTCGGTGGCGGTCCAGCGCTCGGCGCCGGGCAGGTTCCCGTGGCGGGGCTCGTCCAGCCGGTACCGCCCGGCGACGGTGCTCCCGAACCGGCCCACGGGGTCGCCGGGACGTCCGGGGTCCCCGGGTCGGGACTGCGCCACCTGGTCCTCCGTCCGGTCGTCGGGTCGGCGGGTCCGCCGCCGGTCGTCCGTGCCGTCACCGGCGCGGGCTCCCCGTCATGCTAGACGGGCCGCCCGTGCGGCGGCGGATCCGCGGGGGTCCCTGGGGACGGCGTCGTCCCCAGGCGGTCGGGTGGGCGGCGGGGACGGGCGGACGGGCCGGGTCAGCGCCCGCGGCGCACCACGCGGAGCACCGGCCGCAGCAGCACCCCCAGCTCGCCGACCCGCAGCAGCGCGAGCGTGCCGACGTACACCGCGGTGATCAGCACCGCGCCGGCGACGCACGCGACCACGGCGTCCCGGAGGGACTGCACCGGGCCGAGCGCGGCCAGCAGCCCGAGCCCCGCCGCGGCCGCGAGCACCGCGCCCGCACCGGCCTTGAGGTGCAGCACCAGGACGCGCCGGCCGTCGAGCCCGCCGAGCCGTCGCCGGACCGAGACGAGCGCGGCGGCGGCGCCCACCAGGTACGACAGCGCCATGGACGCGCACGCCGCGGCGACCCAGTACCGGTCGGGGAGCAGCGCCCGCCCCAGCTCGGTGCCCCCGACGACGACGACGGCCATGACGACCTGGACGGGGATCATCCCGCGCGCGTCCTCGTAGGCGTAGTACACGCGCTGGCACAGCGACCAGATCCCGAACGGGACGAGCCCGAGCAGCAGCACGACCACGACGACGGCGAGCGAGTGGACAGCGGTGTCGGTCTGCGTGGGGAACATCGCGCGGACGAGGGGGACCGCCAGCACGGTGATCCCGGTCGTCGCGAGCACCGTGAACACGCCCACGGTGCGCAGGCCGAGCGACAGGTCCGCGCGGACCCCCGCGGCGTCGCCGGCGGCCGCCCGCCCGGACAGCCGCGTGAACAGCGCGGTCGCGAGCGTCACCGTGACGAGGGAGTGCGGCAGCATGAACAGCAGGAACGCCCGGTCGTACACCGCGTTGCCGGCCAGGCCCTCCCCGGTCACCGACGAGGCGACGACGCTGATGCGCCAGACGCCGACCTGGCCGATGAGCAGGCCGAGGAACGTCCAGCTCGCGACGCGACCGGCCGAGCCGAGCCCGGAGCCGCGCAGGCCCCAGCGCGGCCGGTAGCGGAACCCGCTGCGGTACAGCGGCACGAGCAGCACGAGCGCCTGCGCCACGATGCCGACGGTCGCCGCCCCGCCCAGCACCGCGGTCTGGGCTCCCGTCCACTCCCGGACGGGCGTGTGCTCGTCGACCGGGCCGTACGTGCGGACCAGCAGGAGCAGGCCGGCGATGAACACGACGTTGTTCACCACGGGCGCCCACATGTAGGGCCCGAACGAGCCGCGCGCGTTGAGCACCTGGCCCAGCAGCGAGTACAGCCCGTAGAAGAAGACCTGCGGGATGCACCAGAACGCCATCGTCGTGGCGACGGCCGTGACGCGCGGGTCGGGGAACTCGGAGTACAGCAGCACCCACAGCGGGGCGGCGGCGGTGAGCACGATCGTGAGCCCGCCGAGACCGACGATGCCGACGGTCAGCAGCCGGTCGACGTAGTGGTGCCCGTCCGGCCGGCGGTAGGCCCGCACCACCTGCGGCACGAGCACCGCGTTGAGCACGCCGCCCGCGATGAGCAGGTACAGGGTGTTCGGCAGCTTGTTGGCGACGGAGAAGGCGTTCGCCACGCTGCCCGTCAGGCCGATCGCCCAGCCCAGCAGGGCGGTGTTGAGGAAGCCGAGCACGCGGGACGCCGCCGTGCCGGACGCCATGATGAGCGACGAGCGGCCGAGGCCGCTGCGGGCCGGCAGCGGGGGGGCGTCCGCGGCCGGGTCGCCGGCTGCGGGATCGGTGGCGGAGGTGCCGCCGGCGGCGGTGCCGTCCGGGTCGGCCCCTGCGGCCCCGGGGGCCGGGGTGGTCATGACGGGTCCTGTCGTCCGGGTCGGTCGGGTACGTCGTCGGGTCCGCCGTCGTGCGGGGTGCCGGGCGTCCCGGGCACGGGCTCCGGCACGACGCGCGCGCCGCGCCGCGCGGTCTGCCCGCGGCGCACCGTGCGCCAGATGCCGAAGGCGAGCGCCACCGCGAGCAGCACGCCGACCACCCAGCTGCCGACGCTCTCGATGGTCGGGGCGACGCGCGCGGAGAACTGCACGGGCGTCGCGAGCTCGCGCCCGCCCGCGGACACCAGGCTGACGTCGACCTCCACGTCGCAGTTCGCGCTGGCCCGCAGCGTCAGGACGACGGAGGTCTCCTGCTCTGGCGGGACGGTCGTGAGGTCGGACCGCGCGGTGTCGAGGCAGCCCTTGTGGGGGCGCAGCTCGACGCGCACCCGGGCGGCCTGGTCGAGCTCGTTGCGCACGGCGACGGTGATCTGCGCGGACGACGAGATGACGGTGAACTGCTCGTTGAGCACCGCGACCAGACCGGACTGCCGGTCGGTGGCCTCGCGCCGGGCGTCCGCGACGGCGGTGGCGCGCCCGTCCGGGTCGTCGCGCCAGGCGACGGCGAGCGGTGCGACGAGCGCGGCGTCCAGCCCGGTGAGCAGGGCGGCGGGGTCCTCCACCACGCTGGCGAACTCGCCGGCGGCGCGCCAGTCGGCGGCCAGCGCGTTGACCCACGCGGGCGTCAGCTCGGTGCCGGTACGGCTCGTCGCCGGCAGGTCCCCGCGCTCGGACGCGGTGTCGGTGCCCGCCGCGAGCTCGCCCACGCCGACGGTGTCGACCCACTCGGCGGCCTCGAGTGCGTCGAGCGCCGCGGAGGTGAGCGTCGCGGAGGGCTCCCAGTCGCGCGGCAGCGTGGCGAGCACGTCGACGCCCGCGTCGTCGCCGGTGCGGGCGAGCACGGCCGTCTCGGCGAGGGCGCGCTGCGCGGTGGTCGCGGCCGTCGCGCCCGGCTGCACCGCGGAGGGGGTGGTGAGCAGGGCGCTGAGGGTCGCGTCGGGGACCAGCGCGGAGACCGCGCCGCTCGCGGTCGTCACGGAGGCCCGCGCGCCGACGGGCGCGAGGCCGAGGGGCGGCAGCGCGGACGACCCGACGACGAGCGGCACGCCCGGCGCCGAGCCCGCCGCCCGGTCGGCGGTCGCGAGATCCGGGACGTCGTCGGCGGCGAGCAGCACGGGCTCGGCGTCCGACCACAGCGGGCTGTCCGCGGTGGACCCGGTGACGTCCTGGGCGATGCGCAGCAGGTCCGTGTCCGGGTCCCGGTCCCCCGCGTGGGCGATCGCCGCCAGGTCGGGGTCGGCCCACGGCAGCCGCAGCACCTCCCGCGACCCCGACGCGTCCTCGAGGGCGGAGAGCCACGCCCGGTCCGCCCGCGACCCGGCGGCGGCGGCGTCCACGAGCGCCGGGTCGACGGCCCAGGTGACCGAGGAGTGCTCGCCGGTGGCCTGGAGCAGCCGGCTCAGCCGCCCTCCCGCCGACGTCAGGGAGGTGAGCGCGTCGTCGGCGTCGCCGGCGACGTCGGAACCACCCGCGTCGTCGGCGCCCGACCCGGTCCCCGCGCCACCCGTCGCCGTGGCGGTCGGGCTGGGGGAGCCGGTCGCCTCGGGCGGGCCCGTGGCGCCGGGCTCGTCGCCCCCGTCGCCCGCGTCGTCGCCCTCGTCCGCCGCCACCGCCGCGCTCGCCGGGTCGGTCGCCGGCCCCACGACCGGTGCGAGCACGCCGAGCCGCGTCGCGGGCACGTCCTGCGCGGACTGCCAGAGCAGGAAGGTGCGCTCGATGCCGACGCGGGAGGAGCCGTCGGACACGTCGAGCGCGATGCCGCGCGGACCCCAGGCGTCGGCGGTGCGGAGCAGCCCGATCGCGGAGGCCGGCACCGTGACCTCGACGGTCACCTGCTGCCCGGGCTCGAGGGGGTCGTCGAGCACGGTGGTCGCGGCCACGTCGCCGACGGGGCTGGACGCGCCGCTCGCGGCCCAGCGCGTCAGCTCGTCGCGCGAGGACATCCGGTACCGGTAGATGCGGACGGACGCGCGGGGACGCTCGACGACCTCGTCGCCCTCGTTCCGGAGCCGGGCGGTCACGGTGAGGTCCTCGCCGGGCTCGAGCACCTGCGGCGCCACGTCGGTCACGGAGACGGACACGGGCAGGTCGTCCGTGGCGGGGGCGGCGGGCACGGACGCGGCCGGGGCGGCACCGGTCCCCGGCGCGGCGACGGCGGGGGCCGCGGACAGGGCCGGCAGCGCGAGCACGGCGGACGCGACCAGGGCGGCGGCGACGCTGCGCGCCCGGCGCCCGGTGCCCCGCAGCCTCATGCCTGGCCGACCAGGACCACGTGCGCGGTCTCGGCCAGCCGCCGCTCGTTGGGGTAGGCCAGCCGCGCCGGCAGCTCGAGGACCGGCACCCAGGCCACGTCCTCGGCCTCCCCGTCGGGGTCGCCCTCGACCGTCAGCTCACCGCCGACCGCGCCGAGCAGGTAGTGGTGCACCATCTTGTGCACCCGCCGGTCGTCGCCTGTGAACCAGTAGTCGATGACGCCGAGCCGCCGGACGATCCGCCCGACGATGCCGGTCTCCTCCGCGATCTCGCGGACCGCTGCCTCCTCCGGCGTCTCCTCGCCCTCGAGGTGGCCCTTCGGCAGGCACCACTCGAGCCGGCCCGCGCGGTTGCGGCGCGCGATGACCGCCGCGACGTGGACGCCGCCCTCCAGGCGCACCACGAGGCCGCCCGCCGAGGTCTCCTCGACGACGGGCAGCTGGGTGTGCCGGACCCGGGTCGTCCGCGGGTCGATCCGCAGCGCGTGGCCCCCGGGCGGTGCGGGCACACCCTCCGGTGGCAGGGCGCTCGCGGGCTCGGGCATGCAGGCCACTGTAACGACTCCGCCCCTGCGACCGGCCGCGCGTACGTGGAGGACCTGTGGACGGGGGCCGCCGCCGCGCCGATCTGGCAGGCTTGGGCGTCGTGCCGTCCGAGGACCTGACCCCCCGCCCCGCCGCCGCGGGCACCGCCGACCCCGAGGCGCTGGTCGCGCTGCAGAAGCGCGCGCTCGGGGTGATCGCCGGGCTCGCCCCGGCGGCCCTGGAGCTGGGCGAGCTGTTCCGCGCCGCGGGTCACGAGCTGGCCCTGGTCGGCGGTCCGGTGCGCGACGCCTTCCTCGGCAGGCCGAGCGCCGACCTCGACTTCGCGACCTCGGCGACGCCCGACGAGACGGAGCGGCTGCTGGCCGGCTGGGCGGACGCGCACTGGGACATCGGGCGCGCGTTCGGCACGATCGGCGCCCGCCGGCACGGGCGCCGCGGGGCACCGGACGTGGTCGTCGAGGTCACGACCTACCGGACCGACGCCTACGACCCGACGTCCCGCAAGCCGGAGGTCGTCTTCGGCGACACGCTCGAGGGCGACCTGTCGCGCCGCGACTTCACCGTCAACGCGATGGCGATCCGCCTGCCCGGCCTGGCGTTCGTCGATCCGTTCGACGGCCTGCAGGACCTGGCGCGCGGCGTGCTCCGGACCCCGGTCGACCCGCGGCAGTCGTTCGACGACGACCCGCTGCGCATGATGCGCGCCGCCCGGTTCGCCGCGCAGCTCGGGTTCGCGGTCGACCCGGCGGCGCTCGCGGCCGCCACGGACATGGCGGAGCGGCTCTCCATCGTCTCGGCCGAGCGCGTCCGCGACGAGCTGGTCAAGCTGCTGCTGTCGCCGCAGCCGCGGCCGGGCCTGCGGGTGCTGGTCGACACCGGTCTCGCGCAGCAGGTGCTGCCGGAGCTGCCGGCGCTGCGGCTGGAGATCGACGAGCACCACCGCCACAAGGACGTGTACGAGCACTCCCTCACGGTGCTGGACAAGGCGATCGCCCTGGAGACCGGCCCGGACGGCGCCGTCCCCGGCCCGGACCTGGTGCTGCGGCTCGCCGCGCTGCTGCACGACATCGGCAAGCCGGCGACCCGGCGGTTCGAGTCCGGCGGCGGGGTGTCGTTCCACCACCACGAGGTCGTCGGGGCGAAGCTCGTCGCGAAGCGGCTGCGCGCGCTGCACTTCGACAAGGCGACCGTGCAGGCGGTGGCCCGGCTCACCGAGCTGCACCTGCGGTTCCACGGCTACGGCGACGGCGCCTGGACGGACTCGGCGGTCCGCCGCTACGTGACGGACGCCGGGCCGCTGCTCGAGCGCCTGCACCGGCTGACCCGCTCGGACTGCACGACCCGCAACGTCCGCAAGGCCCGCCGGCTGTCCGAGGCGTACGACGACCTCGAGCGCCGGATCGCGGAGCTGCGGGAGCAGGAGGAGCTGGCGGCGATCCGCCCGGACCTCGACGGCACGCAGATCATGGCGGCGCTCGGCGTCGGGCCGGGCCGCGTCGTCGGGGAGGCGTACCGGTACCTGCTGGAGCTGCGCATGGAGCGCGGCCCGCTCGGCGAGGAGGCGGCCCGCGAGGAGCTGTTCGCCTGGTGGGCGGGGCGCCAGGGCTGACCGCCGGCAGTCGCCTGGCCGCCGCCGCCGGCCCGCCGCTGCCCGACCTCCGCCGGGCAGCCGCCGTCAGGCCGCGGCCGGCACCGGCTCCGGGACCGTCGTGCGCGTCCGGTACACCGCGGCCGTCGCCAGGTAGGCCAGCGCGATCAGGGCGAACACCCCGCGCGACCACCCGGTGTCCGGCAGCGCGACCGCCGCCAGCGCCGCCGCGCCGACGAACGCCGCGTTGTAGAGGACGTCGTACAGCGCGAACGCCCGGCCGCGGAACTCGTCCGCGGTGTCCCGCTGCACGATCGTGTCGACCGCGATCTTGGCGCCCTGCGCCGCCAGGCCCAGCACGAACGACCCGGCGAGGACCGCCGGGAACGCGACGGTGACCGCGAGGAGCGCCTGCGTCGCGGCGGCCAGCACCAGGCAGATCGAGATCCAGCCCTGCGGCCCGACGAGGGGCGAGACGATCGGCGTCGCGACGATCGCCAGGGCGAAGCCGACCCCGGTCGCCGCGGCGACGGTGCTGAAGGTGACCAGCCCGGCCCGCGCGTCGGCGGGGTCGGACAGCAGGTTGCGCGAGATCAGCAGGCTCGCGATGAACACGGCCCCGTACAGGAACCGGTGCACGGCCATGACGCCGAGCGCCCGGGCGGGCGTGCCGCGCCGGACCAGGTAGCGGGCCCCGCCGACGAGGCCGCGGGCCAGGGTGCCCAGCGCCCGGCGCACCTCGGACGCGTCGGCCCGGGCGTCCGGGCCGAGCAGGTCCTTGCCGAGCCGGGTCGCGACCAGGGAGGCCGTCGTCATGAGAGCCGCGGCCGCGACCAGCGACGCCACGTCGCGGGCGGTGCCCCCGGGCAGGACCAGGCCGAGCAGGAAGCCGAGGCCCCAGCCGAGGCCGGACGACACCGTCCCGAGCGTCGGGGTGATCGAGTTCGCCGTCAGCAGCAGCGGCCCCGCGACGACCCGCGGCTGGGACGCCGACAGCGCCGACAGCAGGAACCGGTTGACCGACAGCGTCACGAGCGCCAGCACGTACACCGCAGGCCCGACGCCGGCCGTCGCCATCACCAGCGCCGTCAGCAGCGTCAGGCCCGTGCGGACGAGGTTGCCGACCAGCAGCACCTGCCGCCGGCGCCACCGGTCGAGCAGCACGCCGGCCCACGGCCCCACCACCGTGAACGGCAGCAGCAGCACCGCGAAGGCCGCGGCCACCCCGGTCGCGGTGGTCGCATTCTCGGGCGAGAAGAAGAACAGCGTCGCGAGGCCCGCCTGGAACAGGCCGTCCGAGCACTGGCTCACCAGGCGCACCGCGAGCAGCCGCCGGAAGTCGACCAGGGGCCACAGCTGCTTCAGATCGGAGACCACCTGCACCCGGCCAGGCTAACGGGCGTCCTCCTAGACTCGGACGCGGCCAGCCGACCGAGGAGACCCATGACCACCGACCCCCAGGACGCCGGCACGCTGCCCGACGGGTGGCGCACCATCCCGCCGGACCGACTCGGCACACCGGGCATCGCGTTCGCCGCCGCCCACGACGTGCCGGACGCCGGCTTCACCGCGAACGTCACCGTCGGGGTGCAGCGGTCCTCCGACCCGGGGCTGGTGCTCACGCTCGGCGCCGAGGCGCTCCGGGCGATCCAGGCCACCGAGCAGGACGTCGCGCTGCACCGGCGCGAGCAGGCCGGGGACGCCACGACGCCCGCGCTCGCGCAGGAGGTGCGCTTCACCACGACGATCGACGGGGAGCCGGTGCGGCTCACCCAGGTGCAGGAGTTCGTCGCCCGGCCCGGCGCCGACGGCGCGCCCGCGACGGTGTGGACGCTGTCCGCGACCGCCACGCAGGCGCAGGCGGAGGCGCTCGCGGACGACCTGGAGACGCTGCTCGGGGCGCTGCGGGCGGAGATCGCAGCGTCCTGACGACGCGTCGTCCCCGGGGACGCGCGAGGGGCCCGGCACCGATGTGGTGCCGGGCCCCTCGTCCCGGGTCAGCGCTCGACCGCGTGGTCGCGCTGCTCCTGCGCTGCGCTCCGGGTCAGCGCTCGATCTCGCCGCGGATGAACTTCTCCACGAGCTCCCGGCCGTACTGGTCCTCGTGCTGGACCGGCGGGGACTTCATGAAGTAGGTCGACGCCGACAGGATCGGGCCGCCGATGCCGCGGTCCTTCGCGATCTTCGCGGCGCGGACCGCGTCGATGATGATGCCGGCCGAGTTCGGGGAGTCCCAGACCTCGAGCTTGTACTCGAGGTTCAGGGGCACCTCGCCGAACGCGCGACCCTCGAGGCGCACGTACGCCCACTTGCGGTCGTCGAGCCAGGCGACGTAGTCCGACGGGCCGATGTGGACGTTGCGGTCGTCCTTCTTGCCGGCCAGCGGCCCGTCCTCGAGGTTCGAGGTGACGGCCTGCGTCTTGGAGATCTTCTTGGACTCCAGGCGCTCGCGCTCGAGCATGTTCTTGAAGTCCATGTTGCCGCCGACGTTCAGCTGGTACGTGCGGTCCAGGATGACGCCGCGGTCCTCGAACAGGCGGGCGAGCACGCGGTGCGTGATGGTCGCGCCGACCTGGGACTTGATGTCGTCGCCGACGATCGGCACGCCGGCCGCCTCGAACTTCGCGGCCCACTCGGGGTCGGACGCGATGAACACGGGCAGCGCGTTGACGAAGGCGACGCCCGCGTCGATGGCGGCCTGGGCGTAGAACTTGTCGGCCTCCTCGGAGCCCACCGGCAGGTAGGAGACGAGCACGTCGACCTTCGCGTCCTTGAGCGCCTGGACGACGTCCACGGCCTCCGCGTCGGACTCCTCGATGGTCTGGGCGTAGTACTTGCCGATGCCGTCGAGGGTCGGGCCGCGCTGGACGGTCACGCCGAGCGGCGGGACGTCGGCGATCTTGATGGTGTTGTTCTCGGACGCGACGATCGCCTCGGACAGGTCGAACCCGACCTTCTTGGCGTCGACGTCGAACGCGAGCACGAACTCCAGGTCGGAGACGTGGTAGTCCCCGAACTGCACGTGCATGAGGCCCGGCACCTTGGTGCCCGGCTCGGCGTCGGCGTAGTAGTGCACGCCCTGGACCAGCGACGAGGCGCAGTTACCCACGCCCGCGATCGCAACGCGGATGGCAGTCATCCTCGCTCCTTCTGAGGGGGTTGTGCCGCGACGATGGAGTCATCCTCGACAGCGTTCGTGCGGGTGGCGGCCGGGTGGCCGTCGCCCTGGGGACGGGCGCCGCGGTTGCTGCGCTCGTGGTCGATGAGGTCGTCGAGCCAGCGCACCTCGCGCTCGACCTGCTCGAGCCCGTGGCGCTGGAGCTCGAGGGTGTACTCGTCCATGCGGACGCGGGTCCGGGTGACGGACTCGCGGATCGTCTCCAGCCGCTCGGTGAGCCGGGTGCGCCGGCCCTCGAGGATCCGCAGCCGCGTCTCGGCGTCGGTCTGCCCGAAGAACGCGAACCGGAAGCCGAAGTTCTCGTCCTCCCACGCGGCCGGGCCGGAGGAGGCCAGCACGTGCTGGAACTGCTCCTTGCCCTCGGCGGTGAGCTGGTAGACGATCCGGGCGCGCTTGCCGGCGAGGCCGTGCGCGGGTGCCTGCTGCGGGTCGGACCCCGCGATGAGGCCGCGCGCGACGAGCGACTTGAGCGCCGGGTAGAGCGACCCGTAGGACAGCGCGCGGAACGAGCCGAGCAGCAGGTTGAGCCGCTTGCGCAGCTCGTACCCGTGCATCGGGGAGTCGTGGAGCAGGCCGAGGATCGCGGACTCGAGCACGTCGGACTTGGCGCGCACCGGACCCTCCTCCCGCTCGTTCGCACGACGATGTATCGAACTGATACATCGGGGAGCCTAGGGCGATCCGGGCGATCCGGGCAAGAGCGACGTCACGGCCGGCGCGTCGGGGACCCCCGATGCGGTGGTTCCCGCGCGGCTCACGTGCTCCGCGGGGCCGGTGCTGCGAGGATCCTCGTCGGGTCGGGAAGCCCAGCGGCAGGCCTCGTGGCGATCACGTGAAGGTCCGCGGGCCCGGGGGACCCCGCCCAGGGCCGACCCCACCGGCTCGCGCATACTGATCCGGGCCCGGCCGGCTCCTGCCGCTCGACGCCCCCTCACCGGTCCACAGGAAGGCAGTGCGTTGGCAGGCTCGACCCGACGGTCCTCGACCGCCCCCGCGCGGACGTCGCCGCGCGGCGGTGCGTCCCGGACCGCGGCCACCGGCACCGCCCGGGGCGGCGGCCGGCGGCGGATCATCGACTACCCGCGCCGGGGCTACCGCGGCCTGCACCGCTGGCTGCCCTCGTGGCGGTTCGTGGTCGGCAGCATCCTCGCCCTCGTCTTCCTGTGCCTCGGCCTCGCGGTCGCGGCCTACGCGCTCACCGACGTGCCCGCCCCGGACGACTTCGCCGAGGAGCAGGCCTCGACCGTCTACTACTCCGACGGCACCGAGCTCGGGACGTACCAGGGGCCGAACCGGAACCTCGTCGACTACGAGGACCTCCCGGAGTACATCGGGCAGGCCGTGGTCTCCGCCGAGGACAAGACGTTCTTCGAGAACCAGGGCATCGACCTGCGCGGCATGGCGCGCGCCCTCATCAACAACGTGACCGGCGGCGAGACGCAGGGCGCCTCGACGCTGACCCAGCAGTACGTCGAGCGCTACTACGTCGGCCAGACGACGACGGACTACCTCGGCAAGGCCAAGGAGGCCCTGCTGGCGATCAAGATCGCGCAGACGGAGACCAAGGAGCAGATCCTCGGCCGCTACCTCAACACGATCTACTTCGGCCGCAACGCCTACGGCATCGACGCCGCCGCCCAGGTGTACTTCGGCAAGCCCGCCGCCGAGCTCGACCTCTCGCAGTCCGCGATGCTCGCCGGGCTCATCCCGTCACCGAACAACTGGGACCCCGCCGTCAGCCCCGAGAAGGCCGAGCAGCGCTGGAACTACGTCCTCGACGGCATGGAGCGCGACGGCTACGTCACCGAGGCCGACCGCGACGCGCTGACGTTCCCCGAGACGATCCCCTACGAGCGCAGCGACCGGCTCGCCGGCCCCAACGGGTACCTGCTCGAGTACGTGACGCAGGAGCTCACCGCCACGGGCTCGATCACCGAGGAGATGCTGCAGCGCCGCGGCCTGCGCATCACGACGACGATCCAGCGGCCGGTGCAGGACCAGGCCGTCGCGTCGGTCGAGAAGCTCCGCAGCGGCGGGCTCTCCGACGGCGAGAGGCCCGCCGACGCGCTCAAGGTCGGCATCGTGTCGGTGGACCCGACCACCGGCGCGATCGTCTCGATGTACGGCGGCCCGGACTTCCTGGCCGACCAGATCAACCGCGCCACCCGCGGCAAGGCCCAGGCCGGCTCCACGTTCAAGCCGTTCACGCTGATCGCGGCCCTGGAGAACGGCAAGGCGCTCACCGACACCTACCAGGGCTACTCGCCGCAGGAGTTCGACGGCTGGAAGGTCAACAACTTCGGCTTCCAGGACTTCGGCACGATCGACCTGGTCAAGGCCACGGAGCAGTCGGTGAACACCGTGTACGCCCAGCTCAACCTCGAGATCGGGCCGGAGAAGACCGCCGACGTCGCCGAGCGCGCCGGCGTCACCTCGCCCGTCAACGCGCTGCCGTCGAACGTGCTCGGCACCGACGACGTCAGCCCGCTCGACATGGCGTCCGCGTACGCGACCATCGCCTCGCAGGGCACCTACCACAAGCCCTACATGGTCGCGGAGGCCACCTACCCGGACGGCGACGTCGCGTACTCGGGCCAGACCCAGCCGACGCAGCCGTTCGACGCCGGCGTCATGGCCGACACCACCTACGCGATGACCCAGGTGGTCCAGGCCGGCTCGGGGTCGACGTACATCAAGCCGATCGGCCGCGACATCGCGGGCAAGACGGGCACCTCGAGCGACAACAAGTCGGCGTGGTTCGTCGGCTTCACGCCGCAGCTGTCCACCGCCGTGGCGCTCAGCCAGGTCGGGGAGAACGGCAAGGACGTCGCCGAGATCACGCCGTGGGGCGGCGTGACGCAGGTGACGGGGTCCACGTGGCCGGCCGCGCTGTGGGCCGACTACATGACGCCGGTGCTCCAGCTCGACAACTACTCGACGCCGACGCCGTTCCCCCCGCGGGCGAACGTCAACGCCGACCGCCTCCCCACCGCGCCGCCGACCACGGAGGCGCCGGTCGAGACGCAGGCACCCGAGCCGGAGCAGCCCTCGACTGTGCCGGTGCCCGACGGCCTCGTCGGCATGCTGTCCGGCGACGCGCAGGCCGCGATCGTGAACGCGGGTCTCGTGCCGGCGGTCAAGGAGGTGTTCGACGCGTCCCCGGTCGGCACCGTCCTCGCGGCGAGCCCGGGACCGGGCGCCCAGGTGGCGCCCGGGTCGACCGTGACGCTGCGCGTGTCGAAGGGGCCGAAGCCGCAGGAGCCGCCCGCGACGCAGGAGCCGCCGCCCGGCAACGACCCCGAGCCGAGCGAACCGCCTGCCGGCGACGCCGCGGGCGATCCCGCCGGCGGCTGACCACCCCCGGGGCCGTACCGCGCGGCCCTCGGGAACCGGTAGACTGGTGCGCTGCTGTGCCCACCCGGCGTCGCCGATCGACGCCGGTGCGGACGCAGCGACGCACGACACCCTCCTGCCACGGAACGACCGTGGCCGCCGAGACCAGAGGAGGTGGGTATGAGCCTGCGTCAGTACGAGATCATGATCATCCTCGACCCCGACATCGAGGAGCGCACGGTCGCTCCGTCCCTCGACAAGTACCTGTCGGTCGTCAAGACCGACGGTGGCTCCGTCGACAAGGTGGACATCTGGGGCCGTCGCCGCCTGGCGTACGACATCAAGAAGAAGTCCGAGGGCATCTACGCCGTCGTCGACTTCTCCTCGACGCCGGACACCGCCAAGGAGCTGGACCGCCAGCTCGGCCTCAACGAGGCCGTCCTCCGCACGAAGGTGCTCCGCCAGGACGCCTGAGAGCTGTCAGACCGCGCGCGTACCGTCCCCGAGCAGGGGCGGCACCGCCCGAGACGAGCATTCGACGAGAACGAGGAGCTGGCATGGCTGGTGACACCACCATCACGGTGATCGGGAACCTGACCGCCGACCCCGAGCTGCGGTTCACCCCGTCCGGGGCCGCGGTCGCGAACTTCACCGTGGCGTCCACGCCGCGCACGTTCGACCGCCAGAGCAACGAGTGGAAGGACGGCGACACGCTGTTCCTCCGCTGCTCGATCTGGCGGGAGGCGGCGGAGAACGTCGCCGAGTCGCTCACCAAGGGCACCCGCGTCATCGTCAGCGGCCGGCTGGTCCAGCGGTCGTACGAGACCCGCGAGGGCGAGAAGCGCACGGTCTACGAGCTGCAGGTCGACGAGGTCGGCCCGTCGCTCCGCTACGCCTCGGCCAAGGTCACCCGGACCCAGCGGTCCGGCGGTGGCGGCGGCTTCAGCGGCGGCGGTGGCGGCGGTGGCGGCTTCAACCAGGGCGGCGGCTTCAACGGCGGCGGCCAGGCCGCGCAGGACGACCCGTGGGCCACGCCCGCGGGCGGCGGCGCGGGCGGCTACTCCGACGAGCCCCCGTTCTGATCGACCTCTGAGGCACCGGCGGGCCCACGCCCGTCCGTGCCCGCACAGCACACCCCATCCCGGGGCATGGCAACGCCCCGGGCTCCAGACGTAGAAGAGGAGCACCACGATGGCCAAGGCCGTTGTCCGGAAGCCCAAGAAGAAGCAGAACCCGCTCAAGGCGGCGAAGATCGAGTCGGTCGACTACAAGGACACCGCCCTGCTGCGGAAGTTCATCTCCGACCGCGGGAAGATCCGCGCCCGCCGCGTGACCGGCGTGTCCGTCCAGGAGCAGCGCGCGATCGCGCGGGCCGTCAAGAACGCCCGCGAGATGGCGCTCCTGCCGTACTCGTCGTCGGCGCGCTGAGAAGGAGCACGAAGATGGCCAAGCTCATCCTGACCCACGAGGTCACGGGTCTCGGCGCTCCCGGTGACGTCGTCGACGTCAAGGACGGGTACGCCCGGAACTACCTGGTCCCCCGCGGCCTCGCGACCACCTGGTCGAAGGGCGCCGAGAAGGAGATCACGCAGATCCGCCGTGCCCGCAAGGCCCGCGAGATCGAGACCCTCGAGGAGGCGCGCGCCGTGCGTGACTCCCTCCAGGGCAACCCGGTGACCGTGACGGCGAAGGCCGGCGAGTCCGGCCGCCTGTTCGGCGCCATCACGACCGCCGAGATCGCCGACGCGGTGAAGGCCGCCGGCGGCCCGTCGATCGACCGCCGCAAGGTCGAGGTCGCGCAGCCGATCAAGGCGACCGGCGAGTACGAGGTGCAGGTCCGCCTGCACGCCGAGGTCTCCGCGAAGCTGACCGTCAAGGTCGTCGCGGCCTGACCCAGCACCACCCGCACGCCCCGTCCCGGTCCGCCGGGGCGGGGCGTGCGTGCGTCCGGGGGCGGACGGGATCCGTCCCGCGGGGGAGGTCGGGGCCCGGCGCGCTCGGTAGCGTCGCGGGATGAGCGAGCAGCCACCCCCGCCCGCGCCGGCGGGCGACGACGAGGACTCGGGCAACCCGAACGCCGCGTTCCTGCCGATCGGGATCGTGTTCCTGGTCCTCGGGCTCGCCGGCCTGGCGAACGACTCCATGCGGGCGTCGGCGTTCGCGTTCCTGCCCGTCGGGATCGTCTTCATGGTCCTGAGCATCCGCTCGGCGGCGCCGGGGGCGGCCGCGTCCGGCGGACCCGCCGCGCCGGCCGGACCCGAGGCGCACAGGCCCGACGAGCCCGACGGGCCCGACGTCACGCCCCGGTGACCATCCACCGCTCGCCGCGGGCGCGCAGCCCGGTGGTCACCGCCCGCGCCAGCATGAACACCCCGGCGAACGCCGCCCACAGCCACGCGAGCCCCGCCCAGCCCTCCGGCGCCCACGCCCGGACGGCCAGCGCGACCGGGACGTAGACCGCGAGCGTCACCAGCCCGGCCCCCGCGAGGAACCGGCCGTCGCCCGCCCCGATCAGCACACCGTCCAGCACGAACACCCAGCCGGCCATCGGCATGAGCACCGCGGCGACGACCAGCGCGACCGTCACCGCGTGCCGCACCTCGGGGTCCGACGTGAACGCCGCGGACAGCCACCACCCCAGCCCCCCGGTGACGGCGCCGAGCACCACCCCGGCGCCGACGCCCCACTGCAGCGTGCGGCGCAGCAGGGACCGCACGAGCGGCACGTCCGCGGCCCCGAGCGCGTGCCCGACGAGCGCCTGGGCGGCGATGGCCAGCGCGTCGAGCGCGAACGCCACGAACCCCCACACGGCGTTGACCACCTGGTGCCCGGCCAGCGCCACGGGGCCGAGGCCGGTCGCCACCCAGACGGTCAGCAGGATCGCCGCGCGCAGCGACAGCGTGCGCAGCAGCAGCGGCGTGCCGGTGCGGGCGCCGGCGAGGATGCCGCCCGCCGCGGGCCGCAGGGACGCCCCGGCGGCCCGGGCGCCGCGGACGACGACGAGCACGAGGGCGGCGCCCATCGCGAGCTGGGTGATCGCCGTGCCGAGCCCCGACCCCGCGATGCCCAGCCCGGCCCCGTAGACGAGCACGGCGTTCAGCACGGCGTTGACGGCTGCCCCGGTGCCGGCCACCACGAGCGGCGTGCGGGTGTCCTGCAGCCCGCGCAGGGCGCCGGTCGCGGCGAGGACGAGCAGCATCCCGGGGAGGCCGGGCGCGGAGGCGCGCAGGTACGCCACGGCCTGGTCGGCGACGTCCCCCGTGGCACCGAGCGCGCCGACCGCCCACGGCGCGAGGACGAGCACCGCCGCCGCGAGCACCACGCCCAGGCCGCCGCCGAGCCACAGCCCGTCGACGCCGACCTGCAGCGCCCCCGCGCGGTCGCCGGCGCCGAGCCGCCGGGCGACGACCGCCGTCGTCGCGTACGCCAGGAACACGCACAGCCCCACGACGGTGACCAGCAGCGTCGACGCCAGCGAGAGGCCCGCGAGCTCGGTCGTCCCCAGCCGTCCGACGATCGCCGAGTCGACGAGCACGAACAGCGGCTCGGCGACGAGCGCCCCCAGCGCCGGCACGGCGAGCGCGAGGATCTGACGGTCGACGGTGGACAGCATGTGTCCGAGGCGTGAAATCCGGCCCAACTTCGTCCTGTCCACATCGGTTCACGGCGTTTGCGCCGGTGAGAACGTCCTGGTCGCGGGCCTGTCCGGCCTCATCCACACCTGTGTCCACGACCTGTGGACAGTCACCCGGTGCGTGTCCACAGCCTTCCACACCCTCGCCCACACCCCCTGTGGACGACTCGCTTGCCGCTCCCCTCCGGTCGCGCCTAGCCTCGCGTCGGCGCGCGAACCGTCCGGGTGTCCGCCGTCCTGCCGGGGGTGTCGGTGGCAGGCGGTAGAACGGGAGTTCGGCGGGGCGTGGGCGACGACATGAAGGCGGGGCGGGGCGCGTGACCATCGAGGACCTGGAGTACGGGGCGCCCGCGGGCGGCCGCGCGGCGTTCGACCGGACACCCCCGCAGGACCTCGACGCCGAGCAGTCCGTGCTCGGCGGCATGATGATCTCGAAGGACGCCATCGCCGACGTCGTCGAGCAGATCCGCGGCAACGACTTCTACCGCCCGGCCCACGAGGCGATCTACGACGCGATCATCGACCTGTACGGCCGCGGCGAGCCCGCCGACGCCGTCACCGTCGCCGACGAGCTCACCAAGCGCGGCGAGATCGGGCGCATCGGCGGCGTGCCGTACCTGCACACCCTCATCTCGATGGTGCCCACCGCGGCGAACGCCGGGTACTACGCCCGCATCGTCCGGGAGCGCGCCGTCCTGCGCCGCCTCGTCGAGGCCGGCACCCGCATCGTGCAGCTCGGGTACGCCACCGACGGCGGCGACGTCGACGACATCGTCAACAACGCGCAGGCCGAGGTCTACGCCGTCACCGAGCGCCGCACCACCGAGGACTACCACCGCCTCGGCGAGGTCGTCGCCGGCACCCTCGACGAGATCGAGTCCGCCGGGCACCGCGGCGAGGGCATGGTCGGCGTCCCCACCGGCTTCGCCGACCTCGACCGCCTCACCAACGGCCTGCACCCCGGGCAGATGATCGTCATCGCCGCCCGACCCGCCATCGGCAAGTCGACCCTCGCGCTCGACTTCGCCCGCGCGGCGTCCATCAAGAACCACCAGGCGTCCGTCGTGTTCTCCCTGGAGATGAGCCGCTCCGAGATCACGATGCGCCTGCTGTCCGCCGAGGCCCGCGTACCGCTGCAGAAGATGCGCACCGGCCAGATGGGCGACGACGACTGGCAGAAGCTCGCCGCCATCCAGGGCAAGCTCACCGAGGCGCCGCTGTTCATCGACGACTCGCCGAACATGTCGCTCATGGAGATCCGCGCCAAGTGCCGGCGCCTCAAGCAGAAGCACGACCTCAAGCTCGTGCTCATCGACTACCTGCAGCTCATGTCCTCCGGCAAGCGCGTCGAGTCCCGCCAGCAGGAGGTCTCCGAGTTCTCCCGCGCGCTCAAGCTGCTCGCCAAGGAGCTCGAGGTCCCCGTCATCGCGCTGTCCCAGCTCAACCGTGGCCCCGAGCAGCGCACCGACAAGAAGCCGCAGATGAGCGACCTGCGTGAGTCCGGCTCCATCGAGCAGGACGCCGACATGGTGATCCTGCTGCACCGCGAGGACGCGTACGAGCGCGAGTCGCCCCGCGCCGGCGAGGCGGACCTCATCGTGGCGAAGCACCGCAACGGGCCGACGGACACGATCACGGTGGCGTTCCAGGGGCACTACTCGCGGTTCGTCGACATGCAGGCGTGAGGAAGCGGCGACAGCAGCCCGTGCCGTAGCGGCCCGCCGGCCCGCACCGGCGGTGCACGCGCTCTCGCGCACCGACCGGAGGAACGGCCGCAGGTCGGGTTCGCACGGAGCGTGACACGTCCTGTCCGGTGCCGCCCGCCCGGTCGTTATGGTGCGAGCGCGCCGCTCTCCTTCCGTCCTCGCCGCCGGGACACGGGTGTCCCGGGAAGGTCGGAGGGCCGCCTGGACGAGCGCGTCCGCGTTCGTCGCTGGGGTCCCGCCGTGCGCAGCGACGGGTTCACAAGGGGAGTCCGAGCGTGTCTCGAGCTGTGTCGTCGTCGCGCATCGCGGTTGCCAGCGTCGCCGTGATCACCGCCCTGTCCGTCTCGTCAGGGGTCGCGGTAGCCACCGGGGGCACGGGCCCGACCACCGAGGTGCCGTGCGTCGAAGCGGCCGCGGACACCGACGAGGCGCGCGTCGTCGCGGAGTCGTGCGACACGGAGGTCGAGGTGCTCGACGCCCGGACGGAGTGGAACACGCTCTACGCGCAGGCGGACGGCACCTGGCGGCTGGACATCTCCGCGACGGCGGTCCGCACGCAGGTGGCCGGGGAGTGGACGGAGATCGACACCCGCGTCGTGGAGGGTGACGGGGTGCTGACGGTGGCGAGCCCGGTCCGCCCGATGGAGTTCAGCGACGGGACGCCGGGCGCCCCGTTGGCGCGGATCGAGCGTGACGGCCACACGCTCGACTTCGACGTGCCGTTCGACCTGCCCCGGCCCGCCGTGGACGGCGACCAGATCACCTACGGCGAGGTGCTGCCCGGCGTGGACCTCGTGGTGACCGTCAACGACGACGGAACGGGCTTCTCCGAGGTGCTGCGCGTCGAGGACGCCGCAGCTGCCGCCGACCCCCGCCTGGCCCAGCTGAGCTTCCCCGTCGAGACCTCGGCGAGCCTGGCGCTGGAGGAGGACGCCGGCGGCTTCGTCGCGGTGGACGAGAGCGGCGAGCGCATCTTCTCGAGCCCCACCCCCGCGATGTGGGACTCGCGACTGCCGGCGCCCACCGCGATCCGGAGGTCGCTCGCGGGACCCGGAACCGACGCGGTCACGATGCCGGAGACAGGTGCGAGCGGGGACGAGGTCGACCTCGAGCGGGCGCCCTCGCTCGCGAGCGAGGTGAGCCAGCTCCCGGTGGAGCTGGACCCTCAGGGCGTGACGATCACGCCGGACGCGGACATGATCGCGGACGACGCGACGGTCTGGCCGCTGTACATCGACCCGGCGATCAGCGGCTCTCTGAACGAGTGGACCGCCGTGCGCGACGTGTACGGCCAGTCCTACCGGTTCAACCCCGACGAGGGCGTCGGGCTGTGCAGCCGGGCGACCTCGACGACGTGCAGCACGACGTTCCGCAGCAGGATCCTGTGGAAGTTCGGCGGCCTGTCGTCGATCGGCGCGATGGACGTCGCCGACGTCACCGGGGCGACCTTCGCGGTGGTCGGTACGCACTCGTACGACTGCACGGCCCGGCCGGTGACGGCGTACCGCGTCGACAACTGGAGCTCGTCGACGCCGTGGCCGGGCGGCCCGACGTGGATCCCGCAGAGCACGTTGACGGTGGCGCACAAGTCGTCGTGCGCCGGGCAACCGGTCCGCTGGCTGGAGTTCTCCGCGCTCGAGGCGGGCAGGGCGGTCGCCAACGCGAACTCCTCACAGCTCACGATGGGCCTCGCTGTCGACGAGGGGAGCATGGCCTACTGGAAGCGGTTCCGGAACGACGCGGGACTGTCGATCAGCTTCAACCGTGCGCCGAAGACGCCCACCGGCGTGCGCTTCTCGGACCCCGCGGCGTCCTGCGTGACGGGATCGTCGCGGCCGGTGCTGCGGGTGGTGAACCCGGTCCTGTACGCCGTCCTGTCCGACCCTGACGGCGACCCGGTCCGGGCGAACGTCGACGTCTACGCGGCCGGCACGAGCACGCCCATCCTCTGGCACTCGCGCCCGGCGGCTCAGGCATCCGGGGCCGGTCAGTCCGTCCGGTTGGGCGGGATGCAGCACGGGAAGAAGTACCGCGTCCAGGTCAACGGCGTGGACCCCGGCGTCCGGGGTGGTACCCACGTCGCGTGCGAGGTGGAGATCGACACGGTCGCGCCGGCTGCCCCGAAGGTCACGTCGTCGATCTACGCGACGGGCGTCCCCGCCGGGGGAGTGGGTGTCGCCGGCACCTTCACCTTCGCGAACGGCGGCTCGTCCGACGTCGTGTCCTACAAGTACTCCTTCAACTCGACAGCCCTGGACCGCTCGACCAAGGTGGCGAGCCCCACGGTCTCCTTCACGCCGACCGCCGCGGGTTCGCAGACCCTCTACGTCCAGTCGGTCGACCGCGCGGGCTGGACCAGCCCGCGGCAGAGCTACACCTTCACTGTGGCGTTCCCGGCGAGCACGATCTGGACGCTCGACGAGACGACGGGCACGAGCGCCGCGAGCCTGAGCCCCACGGGCGACGCGTTCCCGCTGACCCTGAGCCCGGCGCCCACTCGGGTCGACGGCTCCTACGCGGAGGCCGGCTCCGACCCGGCGGACCGCGCCCTGCTGCTCGGAGGGACGGGCACGGTCGGAACGAGCGTCCGCATCCCCGTGCAGACGTCGGCGAGCTTCGCCGTCTCCGCCCTGGTGCGGGCTGACACGGCCTCGGGAGCCGCCTCGGTGCTGAGCCAGGACGGCACGACGACGGCCGGGTTCGACCTGGGCTATCGGCCCTGCGCCTCCGGGCCCGGGAGCTGCTGGTCGTTCGCCATGCCGCGGACGGACGCGGCGACGCCGGCGCTCGACGCCGCGGTCTCGACCATCCCGGTCGAGGCCGGGCAGTGGACGCTCGTCACCGGGGTCCACGACGCCGGGGCGGACGCCCTGCGCCTGTTCGTCTGCACGGTCGGCGACGAGCCGGGCGACCTCGAGCCCATCGGCCCCGTCACGGTCCCGCACGCCTCGGCCTGGTCCGCGACCGGGACGTTCCGGCTCGGCGGGACCAGGTCCGCGGGCGTCGCGGCGTGGACCGGGGCAGTGAGCGAGGTGCGGTCCTGGACCGGCGCCGTCGACGACACGACCGTGAACCGCGCCTGCAACCAGCCGGCCGGCTGAACTCACCACCGACGCAGCAGGGGAGCGCACGATGAGCAGCTGGGGCAGGGTGCGGCGTGGAGTCGCCGGGACAGTGACCGCGGCCCTGGTGGCCTCGCTCGTGGTGCTGGCGCCGGATGTGGCGCGTGCATCCGACAGGTTGCCCTCGGACGGTGAGCGCCGGGCGCACGGCGAGGAGGTCGCGCAGGAGCTCGACGTGACCGAGCCCTTGCCGACCGTGGACGGCCGGGTCGAGGTCGAACCGCTGCCCGAGATGCCGCTGTCCGACCTCGGTGCCGGGGCCTGGCCCGAGGACGCGACGACGACGCTGGCCGGGGACTCGCCGGCGGCCGATGGTGCCGTCGTGGACCTGGCGTGGGCCGAGGGCGCTCCACCGGAGCCGGGCGTGGAGGCCGACGCCAGGCCCGAGGAGCCCGTCGCAGCGGGTGGGGACGCTGGGGGCGGCACCGTGACCGGCAGCGACACCGACGAGGGTGCCGTCGGGAGCGGGACCGAGCAGAGCCCTGTGGTCGGCGGGGTGGACGACCCCGCGTCGGAGCCTGCTCCTGCGACGGACGGCGGGGCCCCGGCTCCGCCGGAGGTCTCCGTCGAGGTCCTCGACCGGGAAGCGGCCCGGGACCTCGGCGTCGAGGGCGTGGTCCTCGACCTGACCGCAGAGCCGGAGGCCGACGGCGCGCCCGTCGAGCTGACCGTCGACTACGCGGCGTTCGCGGACGCCTTCGGCGGGGACTGGGCGGAGCGGGTCCAGCTCGTCGAGCTCCCGGACTGCACGGCGGACGACCCGGAGGCGGACGGGTGTCGCACCCGGGTCCCGGTGGAGGCGACGAACGACGTCGAGCAGGGCACCCTCACGGCCTCCGTCGCCGCGACGGGCGCTCGGCTCATGGCGGTGACAGCAGGGTCCTCGGGTTCGACGGGGAACTGGTCGGCCACGCCGCTGTCCCCGTCCGCCACCTGGCAGGTCTCCGGTCAGACCGGTGCCTTCAGCTGGTCGTACCCGATGCGCGTGCCTCCGACGTCCGGGGGACCGCAGCCTGACCTGGCCCTCTCGTACTCGTCGGGCTCGCTCGACGGTCGGGTGGCGTCGACGAACAACCAGACGTCCTGGATCGGGGACGGGTGGGACCTGGACGCCGGCTACGTGGAGCGCAAGTACCAGCCGTGCTCCGAGGACAGGGGCGGTTCGGCCACGAACGCGGCACATCGGACAGGTGACCTCTGCTGGTTCAGCGACAACGCCACGCTCGTGTTCGGCGGGTCGGCCACCGAGCTCGTCAGGGACGCCTCGACGGGCGCGTGGCGGGCCGAGACCGATGAGGGCTCCCGCATCGAGCACCTGACCGGCGGCTGGAACGACGACGACGACGGTGAGTACTGGCGCCTGACGACGACCGACGGCACGCAGTACTACTTCGGGCGCGGCAAGCGCGCGGCGTCGGACGCGACCCAGCTGAGCTCGGCCTGGTCGGTCCCGGTGTTCGGCAACCACCCGGGTGACCCCTGCTACGCGGGGAGCTACGCGGCGTCGGTGTGTCAGCAGGCGTGGCGGTGGAACCTGGACCACGTCGTCGACCCGTCGGGGAACACCTCCACCTACGTGTACGAGAAGGAGACGAACTCCTACGGCAGGAACAACAACCAGGCCGTGTCGTCGTACGTCCGCGGCGGGTACCTCAGCCGCATCGAGTACGGCCAGCGAGCGGGATCGGAGTCGTCGTCGCCCGCTCCGGCGAGGGTGCTCTTCACCGTCGGCGAACGGTGCTTGCCGACCGACGGAGTCTCCTGCGACCCGAGCGCGCTGACGGCGGCGACCGCGTCCTCGTGGCCCGACGTGCCGGCGGACCTGATCTGCACGTCGACGTCGAGCTGCCCGGAACAGACGTCGCCGACCTTCTTCACCCGCAAGCGGCTCGTCACGGTGACGACGCAGGTCCGGGTCGGGGCCTCCTACCAGGACGTCGACTCCTGGGGGCTGCGCCACACCTTCCCGGACACAGGCGACCGCACCAAGTCCGCGCTGTGGCTGGACGGGATCACGCACCGGGGGCTGGTGGGGTCCACGATCACCCTGCCGGAGGTGACCTTCCGCGGGATGCAGATGGCGAACCGCGTCGACGCCACGGGCGACGCGGGGCCGCCGATGAACCGCTACCGCGTGACGGCGATCAGGTCCGAGTTCGGCGAGACCGTCTCCGTGAACTACGCGCCCCAGGACTGCGCGCCGGGCGACGTGCCGGCCTCGCCGGACAGCAACACCCGCCGGTGCTTCCCGGTGACCTGGCACCCCGAGGGCACCGGACCGGAGATCCAGGAGTACTTCCACAAGTACGTCGTGGAGAGCGTCCTCCAGAACCCGAACGACCCCGTCAGCATGGCGGTCGAGACGTCGTACCGGTACGTGGGTGAGCCCGCCTGGCACTACGACGACAGCCCGTTCACCCCGCCGGCCAGCCGCACGTGGAGCGAGTTCCGCGGCTACGCCACCGTCGACCTGATCGCCGGGTCCCCCTCCGAGCAGCGGTCGCACGAGCGCACGCGCTACTTCCGCGGCATGGACGGGGACAGGCTCGCCGGAGGCGGCACGCGGTCCGTCACCGTCGACGGCGTCGCGGACGTCGAGCGCCTCAACGGCTTCGTCCGCGAGGAGGTCGTCTACGACGGCCTGGACGGGACGGAGGTCTCCGCGACGGTCACGACGCCGTGGGTCTCGGGGTCGACCGCGGTCGCGGCGGACGGTCGGCGTGCCGCGTTCGTGCGGGCGGGGACGGTGGAGTCCCGCACCACGGCACCGGCGCTGCCGGGCGGCCGGCGCACCACCCGGACCGTCACCTCGTACGACGGGACCTACGGGATGGTCACGCAGGTCGACGACCAGGGCGACGTCGCGAGCGCCGCCGACGACCGGTGCACCCGCGTCGAGTACGTGCGCAACACCGGGGCGCACGTGGTCGGGACGGTGCGGCGGTCCGAGACCGTCGCGGTGCCCTGCGCGACCACGCCGGTCCGACCGCGTGACGTGATCGCCGACCAGCGGACCTCGTACGACGGCGCCGCTTTCGGGGCGACCCCGACGCGAGGGCTGCCGTCAGCCACCCAGGTCGTCGCCTCCTACTCCGGCACGACGCCCACGTACGCCACGACCTCCACGACGACCTACGACGCGCTCGGTCGCCCGACGGTCGTCACGGACGCGATGGGGCGCGCCACGTCCACCGCCTACACGGGGACGGGTGGCGTGGTGACCGGGACGTCGGTCACGGCGCCCGACCCGGACGGTTCGGGCCCGGTGACCGCGGGTGTCACGACGACGCAGATCGACCCGGCCTGGGGCGCGACGACCACGGTGACGGACCCCAACGGCAAGGTCACCTCGGCGACCCTCGACGCGCTCGGCCGCACCACGGCCGTCTGGAAGCCGGGTCGCGCGCAGGGTTCGGCCACCCCGCACGTCAGCTACGAGTACGCGATCTCGCAGAGCGCGCCGAACGCCGTCTCGACGAAGACGCTGACGGCGGCCGAGACGTACCTCACCAGCGTCGAGCTCTACGACGGCATGCTCCGGCCGCGGCAGAAGCAGGTGCCGTCGGCCGCACGGGACACGCCGGGCCGCATCGTCACGGAGTCGTTCTACGACAGCCGGGGTCTCGTCGCGAAGACCCACGGCGCCTGGTTCGCGAGCGGGTCGCCGAGCTCGACCCTCGCCGTCTCCGCGACGGCCGTCCCGTCGCGCACGCGGTACGTGTACGACGGCGTCGGCAGGACGACCGTCGAGATCACCGACGTCGGGGAGCAGGAGCGCTGGCGCACCACCACGACGTACGGCGGTGACAGGGTCAGCGTCGACCCGCCCGAGGGGGGCACCCCCCAGACGACGATCAGCGACGCGCGCGGCCGGGTCACCGAGCTCCGGCAGTACCTCGGGGCCGGTCCGTCCGGCACGTACCGGGCGGCGACCTACGGCTACGACAAGGCCGGCAACCGGACCTCCGCGAAGGACGCCGTCGGCAACACGTGGACGTACTCCTACGACCTGCGGGGCAGGCAGGTGTCGGCGACGGACCCGGACAAGGGCACGACGACGAGCACGTACGACGACGCCGGCCTCGTCCGGTCGACCACGGACGCCCGCGGGACCACGCTCTTCACAGTCCGGGACCAGCTCGGCCGGCAGACCGAGCTCCGCGAGGGCTCGGCGACGGGCACGGTGCGGGCCCGCTGGACGTACGACACCCTCCAGAAGGGGCTGCTGACGTCGTCGACGCGCTACTCCGGGAGCGCCGCGTACGTCTCGGCGGTGACGGGCTACGACGACGGGGGTCGGCCCCTCGGCACGTCGGTGACGCTGCCGAGTGCGGAGGGTGCTCTCGCCGGCACGTACACGACGTCCTCCACCTACACGGCTGACGGCCAGGTCAAGACCGTGAAGCTGCCCGCCGCGGGAGGGCTCGGGGCGGAGACCGTCACGACCCGCTACGACGCGCTCTCGCGCGCCGAGTGGATGGCGGGTGGCCTCGGGTGGGGCGTCTACGTCGCGGACACGGTCTACGACGTCACCGGTGAGACCCTGCGGCAGGACCTCGGCAACACGTACGCGTTCTTCGTCAACCACCAGTACCAGGAGGGCACGCGTCGGCTGGAGAAGACGTGGGTCGAGCGCGAGGGCGTCGCCGGCATCGACATGGACCTCACGTACACGTACGACGCCACCGGCAACCCGACGTCGATCGTGGATCGGCCGACGGGCAAGCCCGTGGACGCGCAGTGCTTCGCGTACGACGGCCTGCGCCAGCTCACGTCCGCCTGGACCCCCGCCTCGGCGGACTGCGGCGCCGCCCGTAGCGCCGCCGCACTCGGCGGCCCCGCGCCGTACTGGAAGGACTACGCGCTGGACGCGGCCGGCAACCGGTCCAGCGAGACCGTGCACGCCGCGGCAGGCAGCACGACGTGGGCGTACACGTACCCGGCGGCCGGGACGGCCCGGCCGCACGGGGTCACGAAGGTCACGCGGTCCGGTGCGCAGGGTGCGGCGACCAGCACCTACGCCTACGACGCCGTCGGCAGCACGACCACGCGCGCCGTCGCCGGTGCCACGTCGCAGACCCTCGCCTGGGACGCCGAAGGCCGGCTCACCTCGGTCAAGCAGGGGTCGACGACGGTGATGTCGGCGCTCTACACGGCCGACGGCGAGCGTCTGATCCGCCGGCAGGGTGGCGTCACCACCGTGTACCTGCCCGGTGGTCAGGAGCTGCGGCTGACCACGTCGACCAACGCGGTCACCAGCACCCGGTACTACAGCTTCAACGGCCAGGTCGTGGCGATGCGGACCGGGAAGTCGGGTTCGACGGTCAGCTCGATGGTCGCGGACCCGCACCAGACGGCGACGATGGCGATCGCCAACACCACCAAGGTCATCACGCAGCGCCGCACCGACCCGTACGGCAACGCGCGCGGTGCGGCGGCCGGCACGTGGCCCGGGGACCGCGGCTTCCTCGACAAGGTGCTGGACAGCACGGGGCTGACGCAGGTCGGCGCGCGGTACTACGACGCGTCGATCGGGCGGTTCGTCTCGGTGGACCCGGTGATGGACCTGGCCTCGCCGCAGCAGTGGGCGGCGTACTCCTACGCGGACAACAACCCGGTCGCGAAGTGGGACCCCACGGGGCTGATCCCGATGATCGACGGGAAGTGGGGTTCGCCGCGGGCGGCTGCCGCGGCGCGGAAGGCGACCGGGGGCGGGGGGTCCGGCTCGGGGGCGGCGACGGTTGCGCAGCGCGTGGTGTCGAACGTGACGCGCCCTGAGGGTCGGGTGGCGTTCTTGGCGGGCGCGGCCAACGGGCTCCTGACCATGCAGTACCAGACGTGGTCGGCGCTTCTCTCATGGGGTCAGCGGATGCTCCCGCGGCCGGTGGTGACCCTACCGCGCCTGCGACTGATCCCCGTCCCGTACGGGGAGGACATGTACAGCCCGGCGTACGACGTGGGGGAGGTCGTCGGGCCGGCGCTCGTCACCTGGGGGGTCGGTGGTCTGGCGTCGGGGGGCCGGGCCGCGCTGTCCGCAGGGGCCCGGGGCGCCGGGGCTGCGACGCGGGCGGCGGGGGTAGGGTCAAGGACAATCGCAGAGACTGGTGCGGCGAGGTTCACGGTGAACTCAGCGGGCGAAGCGACTATGTCCCTGCGAGCGGGCTCGACATCGCTTGGGGTGTCTGAGCACGCCGCGTTGCGGATGACGCAGCGAGGCATCTCTAGCGATGCCGCTGAGGCGACGTTGGCGCATCAGCCCTTCCCGTACTTCCACAAAGGCGCCTGGAAGACTGGCTTCTACGATCCAGCCTCCCGGATCTTCCTTGGCTCCGTGAACGGTGAGGTCACGACAGTGATCCGGGGTGCCAGTCCGAACTACATCGACAACCTGAAGGCGGCTACACCATGAGGGTCACCTATGACGCCGGAGTCGACGCCGCCTACATCTATCTGGCCGCCGAAGTTCGTGCAGGGGGCGTCGCCCGGACCGTTCCTGTTGATCCTCGCGAGACCGACGGCATGATCAACCTCGACTTTGATGCCGAGGGTCGGTTGGTGGGGATCGAGGTCCTCGACGCGAGTCGGTTCCTCAGCCCGGATCTCCTAGCGTTGGCCGAGCCGTGATGGTGCGGCGGTGATGACCCAGCCAGGCACGGCTCGGCTCCCGGTCTGGCCGCCGCTTTGCTGACCGTGGTCCCGGCCGTCTTGGACAGCCTGCTGGGTGCGGTGCCGGCGTCGGGGACGACACCCACCTACGCCTACAGCACCGCGGTCCACGTCTACGACGCCCCCGCCCGGTTGTCGTCACCGGACACCGCGACGTCGTGCGTGCGGGGTTCACGTCAAGGCGCAGACTCGCGTCGTGGGGGAGATCTACCTCGAGGCGAGGCTGCTGTACTGCTGCAGAAGCCGCAACCCGGGCCGACATGGCCGGGGCTATGTGCAACTTCGGACCACCATGTCGCGTAGCCCGAACATGGAGGCGACGATCGACGCAAACATTTCGGGAGTCGACATCACGAAACTGAAGTTCAACCCATGAGTCCGGATGAAGCGGCGATCGCCGTTGCGGTGGGGGAGAGTATAAGTCGAGAACTCGACGAAGACTGCGTCGGGCTCTGGGTGATCCCATGGGATATTCGCCGCAGGTTGAATCCGGCGGACGACGATCTTGTTCGGGAGATTGCCCGAGCGGTTCTCCAGGGGCTATCGCATTCAGCTGTGCGCATCGGTGAGTTGGGAGACGGCTCCGGCGCCTTTTCGCCGTGGCCGGTGCGGTCGGGAATTGAGCGCGCGCTCCGCGACTGGAGGCAGCTTGGCCGTGATCCCAGCATAGGCGAGATTGCGTGGCTCGCCCGTGAGCGGTAGCGGGCTTGAACGTCGTCCATCTGTGTTCGTCAGTACCTCCGCCCTACTGCGCTACCTCGCCCGCGAGCCAGGGACTTGCGCAGTCGCTGAGACGGTGGCCGTCGAGCCGCTCGCCGTACAAGGGGATGATCAACCTCGACCTCGGCGCCGAGGGCCGCGTCGTAGGGATCGTGATCCTCGCGGCGAGCAATCGCCTCTCTCGCTCCCCTTCTGGAGTCCGGTACGGCACGCGGCTGCCGCCAATGAGTGGTGGGCGGCAGGGCCTCCGGGAGGCAGCGGTTGCTCGGCTCTCCTCGGTCTCGCCGTTCACAGGTGCTGTCGTGGCCTCAACACCGGACTCGGATGCCCAGCCCGCTGGTGCTCACGGAGCCAGCGGCGGCTCCGAGACCGCCGCCTACGCCCTCGGAGGTGACTGATGTCAGAGCGCGTTCGGGTATCCGTGGATCTGCTGCGCCGCGCCAGCGAGATCCTGCTCGACCATCTGGAGAGCGTCGAGGGCGACGTGGTCCTCTTGGAGAGAGATCTCTTCTGGGCCATCGCCCCGGAGCAGATCCACGACGCCTACACCGAGCCCTCGACGTTCACGATCGGGCAGCTGAGCGCATGCGTGGAGAACCTCGAGCAGATCGTCGAGGACCCAGCGAGGTCGACTTCGTTCGCGCTGGCTTGGCTCGCCGACCTGCTCCGGAGCGCCGGTTACGTTGTGACGCGGTGAGCAGTCGTGCTCCTGCACGCACCGTCACGGAGGTACCTCGGCGGTCCCCATGCTCCGCCGTGCCGGCGATCGACATCACGAGTTCCCGACATTCCGGGAATGTCTCTGGAGTGTGAGTCGACTGGGCAACTCGCCGAAGGCTTGTGGCCTACGAGGGTCATGACGACGGGCACCTCACTCCATTGCTCGACGAGCACCTTGAGGAGAACGGGGGGAACGTGCTCCCGCACCTCGCCATGGCCGAATCGATTCGCTGGCTCGTGACACACAGGGAGTCGAGTCCACATGCGTGCCGTTCGGTGCTGCACTGGCCGGCGTCCGCTTTCGAACGTGGTCCCGACGATGTCCGAGGTGTCATCGCGGTGAGCGGGGTCCCTATGATTCCCGACTCGGGGCGGCCAGGCTCGGAGCTGCGGGATCTCCTGAGTCCTGTCCTTCGCCGGGCTGACCCGTGGTCGTCGGGCCGCTCGCTGTGACTGACGTGATCCGAGTCGATAGCGGGCTGTGGTCATCTTGGCCGGGTGCCCCGTGGTAGAGGAGAACCGAGCCGTTGCTGATCTCCTGGAGCAGGGCCTCATTGACTGGGTCTCGCTGCAGGAGGTCGTCTGGTACTCGACGCACGGGTTGATCGACGCCAGCACGAGAAGGCTGACGCGAAGCGTATTGAGTCGGCTCTTCACCGATGACCTCATGGTGCCGGGCAGACTCGGAGCGAGCGGCTTCGAGGACTGGAGTCCCCCGCGCTCCGAATGGACTGATCGAGCGACGAGCGAACTGGAACGCTTCGGTTGGGCGCCGATGGGAGACGGTTTGTGGCTTCGGCTGACGAGGCGGGGACGCATGATGGCCGAAGGTCGGCTTTGATTGTCACTGTCGGCCCGAGCGAACCTGTCCGGGACCGACGGTCTGCGTCCGCCCGGAGGGTTTGACGAGCGGGTCGCGCGGTCGGGGTGGTACGAGCCGCGACAGGTCAACGGGCGAGTGGCACGCACGGGGCTATCGTCCGAGCGCACCGTAACTCGAGCGCCGTCGTCCACTCGGGTCGAACTGCTGGACGGGGGCTTTGTGCAAGGACCAGCGACGTGAAGACTCCCCGAGTCGACATCACGAAACTGAAGTTCAACCCATGACTCCGGATGAATCGGGGTGAGTGGTGAGACCGGTCGGCGGGCGGGCTCAGTGCCTGCTGTGCTCCGCGAGGACGGCCAGCGCCTGCTCGCGTGTCGCGACGTACGTGACCGGGAACCCGGTCTTCGTCGACAGCCGCTGCATCTGGATGGCCACGAGGGGGTTCGAGGCGATGAAGGCGCACCAGGTCAGCCCGTTGCGCACGGCCTCGGCCATCATCGCCTCGTGGGTGCGCTGGACCCGCTCCGCCTGCGCGGGGTGGGCGCTGAAGTCGACGAGGAACGTCCAGCCGGGCCGGTTCTCCCGGTACGCGGCCGAGAGGGTGCTGACGTAGTCGTCGCAGGTGGCGTCGCTCCACAGCCCGACGCAGACGTCGGAGAGCCGGTTGAGCGTCCGGTCCCAGGAGATGTCGAAGTAGCCCTCGCCGCCCGTGGTGGGGAGCCGCAGGTCCGCCGTCTCCCGCGTCATCGCGGTTCCCATGCGCGCGATCTCGCCGACGGCGACCCGGCTGTGCTCGGCCGCCTCGGCGTTGGAGCGGGCCAGGTCGACGACCTTCGTGATCGCGGACGCGATCTGGCTGACCTCGACCGAGACCCCTTGCGTGGTCTGGCTGACCTGCTGCGTGGTCTGGCTCTGCTCCTCGACGGCGGAGGAGATCGTCAGCTGGGACTCGGAGATCTGCTCGATGATCCCGCTGACCTCCTGGATGGCGGTGACCGCCTGGGCGGAGTTCTCCTGGATCCGGCTGAGCATCTCGGTGATCTCCTCGGTGGCGCGCGCCGTCTCCTGCGCCAGGCTCTTCACCTCGGAGGCCACCACCGCGAACCCCTTGCCGGCGTCGCCGGCCCGGGCCGCCTCGATGGTCGCGTTGAGCGCGAGGAGGTTGGTCTGCCCGGCGATCGAGGTGATGGTCTGGATGATGTCGCTGATCCGGGCGGTCGAGTCGCCGAGCGTGGTGATGGTCGACGCGGCGGTCGTGACGGACTCCACCGCCCGTCGCGCGACCTGCGAGGCGGCCGACGTGGTTCCGGCGATCTCCGTGATCGAGGCGCGCAGCTGCTCGCTGGCGGCGGCGACCAGCTCGATGCTCTGGGACACGCCCTGCGCGGACGCCTCGATGGTGCTGGCCTGCTCGCTCGTGCCCCGCGCGCCGTCGCTGATCGTCTCGCCGATGATGCCGAGCTCCTCGCCGGCGATCGTCAGGAGCTTGGCCTCGGGAGCGATGGTGCCGAGCGACCCGCCGAGACGGTCGAACGCGGCACCGAGGAGCGGGGCCAGACCCAGGGGGTCGCCCTCGGCCCGCAGCTCGGCGACCCGGGTGAGGTCGCCGGTGCACGCCGCGGCGGCGAGGGTGCGCACGCGCTCGAGGGACTCGGCGACGCGGCGCTGCTGGAGCACCGCCAGGACGACGACGGCGACCGCGCCCACCGCGACAGCAGCCCACCCGACGGCGGAGGCGCTCGAGGTGCCGGCGACCACGCACAGGGCCACGACCGCCACACCCGTGTGCATCCAGCGGAGCCCGGGGAGCCGGGGCGAGGAGGGGCGAGCCGGCGTGACAGCGGCGGCTGCCGGCTTCTGGGCGATGACGGTCACGATGGCTCCAGCGGTCGATCGGGTCGACGAGTATCCCTCTCCTCGGTCACCCCGCCGGACAGCTGAGGAATTCTCCCGCGCGGTGGCGGGTGAAAGTGCGGCCCGGCGCGACCTCACCTATTCGGCCGCCGATGCTGCTGAGACCGACGAAAAAGCCGATCGTAGGCGCGGGCGCCGTCCTAGGGCCGAGGATCAGTCGCCGTAGCGGCCGAGGATCGCGGCCATCTCAGCGGTCGTGTCGGCGAGCAGTCGCTGGAGCCGGGCGAGCTCGCTGAAGTGCGCACTCAACGAGTCCCAGTACCCGCGTCCGCCGGCGAGACGCGCCGGATCGGCGAGATCGCGCTCCATCACGACCGTCTGGCCCACCGTCTTGACCTGCGCGACCGTCGCGACCACGAGGTCGGCCAACATGGCGAACCGCTGCGCGTCCTCAGCACTGAGCCGCGCGGCCTCGGGGTTCTCCTCGCCCATGCACACAGCGTGCACCGCCCGGGCCCTTCGTGTGCGGAAACAGCGCCGAGGCGCCCGTCCGCGGAAGAGTTGTGGGCCGTCCGCGACCGCCGTCCGCCGAATTGTCCAGACGCTGGAGCAAATTCCGTGTCGCATCAGGTCACCGGTTCACCCGCATTTCGGCACATGGGCGTGGGTGATTCCTCGTCCTGGATCTCAAGCCGCCGGGCGCGATGTCGATGAGCGGCCCAGTGCAGTCGTCGGGCACACGTCCGTCGACACGATCTGAGCGACCCGAGGGGTGAAGAGGATGGCGGAGGACATCGTGGAACATGGTGTGCGCGGCAAGCGGTGGACCCCGGGCGACCTCGGCATCAACGTCAAGGTGCTCAGTGCGGTGGCCATCGCCGCCGTGGTGGCCCTGCTCGTCGGTGCGCTCGGGCTGGTGGGCCTGAGCCGAGCCAACACGGCCGCCGACGAGCTGTACGAGCACGGGTTCACCGGGCTCCAGCACGTCTCGGACATGCGTTCGGCCACCATCCAGATGCGCACCGACGTCGCCAGCCAGGCGATCGCGCAGACCGACGACCTCATGAACACGTACGAGGAGGCGGTCGCCGGGGACGAGCAGGCGGTCCGTGATGCCGCCGCGCGCCTCGGCGAGCTCCCGCTCGTCGCGTCCCAGCGCACGGCTCTGCAGGCCTTCCTGAGCAACCTGGACGCCTACGCCACGGTCCGGGACGAGCGTCTGCTGCCGCTCGGGCGGCAGAACGACTACGTGGCGTGGATGGACGTCCGCGCCACGGAGGCTCAGCCGATCATCGACGCGATGATGGCTGACCTGGCCACGGTCGTCGAGGAGCAGAACTCGGTGGGCGCAGCTGCGGCCGCGGCTGCGACGTCGGCCTTCGAGACCAACCGCACGCTCGTGGTGGTGGCGCTCGTCGTGGGTCTCGTCCTCGCGCTCGGCGTCGCGGTGGTGGTCGCGCGCTCGATCGTGCGGGCACTGCGCCGGGTGGGCGACGTGTGCGCCGCCCTGCAGCGGGCGGACCTCACCGTGCGGGCGGACCTGACCTCCCGCGACGAGGTGGGGCGCATGGGCGCGGCCCTCGACAGCGCGGTGGACAACCTGCGTGCGGTGCTGTCGGCGGTCGACTCCTCGGCGGTGTCGCTCGCGGGGGCCGTCGAGGAGTTCAGCGCGACGACCGGCCAGATCACGGCCTCCGCGCAGCAGACGTCCCACCAGGCGGGCACCGTCTCGGTCGCCGCGGACCAGATCAGCCGCAACATCCAGACGGTGGCGGCGGGGTCCGAGCAGATGGGCGCCTCCATCCGGGAGATCGCGCAGAGCGCCTCGCAGGCGGCCAAGGTCGCCACGCAGGCCGTGGACTCGGCCCACGAGGCCAACACCACCGTGACGCGCCTCGGTGACTCCAGCCGGGAGATCGGGAACGTGGTGAAGGTGATCACGGCCATCGCGGAGCAGACGAACCTGCTGGCGCTGAACGCGACGATCGAGGCCGCGCGTGCCGGGGAGGCGGGCAAGGGCTTCGCGGTCGTGGCGGGCGAGGTCAAGGAGCTGGCGCAGGAGACCGCGAAGGCCACGGAGGACATCGCCCGGCGGGTCGAGGCGATCCAGGGCGACACCGAGTCCGCGGTCCGGGCGATCGGCGAGGTCTCCGACGTCATCTTCACCATCAACGGCTTCCAGGAGACGATCGCCGCCGCGGTGGAGGAGCAGACCGCGACCACCAACGAGATGAACCGCAACGTCGCCCAGGCCGCGAGCGGCTCCGGCGAGATCGCCCAGAACATCGCGGAGGTGGCCGGTGCCGCGGACGTCACCTCCGGGGCGGTGGACCAGGCCGAGAGCGCGGTCCAGGAGCTGGCCCGCATGTCGAGCGACCTGCGCGACGTCGTGGGGCGGTTCACGGTCTGACCCGGAGCCCCGTCGTGCGGGCCGGCCCTCCCCCCTCGCCGGCCCGCACGACGGACCCTCGCGCGCGACACGGCCGATGTCGCGGACACGGGACCCCACTGGCTGCTCGAGGTGATGTGGGCGTCCGCCGGTGTCGGCCTCCCGACCGGGACCAGCGCTGAGCTGCAGGTGTGGCACCACCTCCCGCGTGAACGGCGCCGACGCGCCCGCCCCTCAGGGACCGCTGACCGGGACGCCGGTCGACGCGTCGCGGGCCACTCGGGCTCCGGGCAGTGCGCCCGGGTGCTGGGGCGGCGAGGCCGCTCGCGGGCCCCTCGATCCGCCGAGGAGGTCGAGGGTGAACTGCTCGGGTGGCGCGGGACGTCCGAGCGCCCAGCCCTGGGCGGAGTCGCAGCCGAGCTCCGTCAGCAGGTCGAGGGTGGCGACGTCCTCCACGCCCTCGGCCACGACGTGCATGCCGAGGGCGTGCCCGAGGTCCACCGTCGACCGCAGGATCGCCGCGCACACGGGGTCCGACACGGCGGGGGCCACGAACGCGCGATCCACCTTCAGGACGGTGAACGGCAGGCGGCGCAGGTAGTCCAGGGACCCGTACCCCACGCCGTAGTCGTCCACCGCGAGCTGGACGCCCAGCGCCGCCAGTGCGCGCAGCGTCTGCTCGCCCCGGGGGACGTCGCGCATCGCCATGGTCTCGGTCACCTCGAGCGCGAGGGCGGAGGCCGGCAGCCCGTGCCGGTCGAGCGCGGCGCGGACGTCGGTCACGAGCCGCGGGTCGTCCACGTCGTGCGCGGAGACGTTCACCGCGACGACGAACCCGGGAACGGTCGCGCGCCAGGTCGCGCACCACCGCAGAGCGGCGTCCATCACGGCGAGCGTGACCGGCCGGATGAGCCCGGTCCTCTCCGCGGCGGGTACGAAGGCGGCGGGCCCGAGCAGCCCGTGGACGGGGTGCTGCCAGCGCACGAGCGCCTCGGCCCCCAGGGTCTCGCCCGTGGCGAGCGCCGTCACCGGCTGGAACTCCACGACGAGCTCGCCGCGCTGCACGGCTGCCACCAGGTCGCGCAGCAGCTCGGTGCCGGTCGCACCCGCGCCGGTGCGCCCCGCCGGGGCCGGCTCGTCCCGTGCGACGCGTCCGCTGCGTCGCCGGGCGGACCACAGGGCGACGTCGGCACGCCGGGCGAGCTCCGGCAGGGTCACGGGGACCCCGGGGGCGACGGCGATCCCGACAGCGGCACCGGTGGTCAGGTCCATGCCGTTCACGGCGACGGTCCCCCCGAGCCGGGCGAGGACCTGCTCGGCCTGGGCGTCCGCCGCGGTCTCGTCCGCCACGCTGGTCGAGAGCGCGAACAGGTCCCGGCTGACCCGGACGGCGAGGGCGTGCGGGGGAGCCACCTCCTCCAGCTCGCGTGCGACGGCCCGCAGCATGTCGTCCGCCGGCTCGTGCCCGAGCGTCTCGACGACGTCCCGGTACCCGTCCAGACCGATCAGCAGGAGCGCCGGCCGCCCGCGGGCCGGGTCGTGGGCCCGGCGCGACTCGATGTGGTTCCGCAGGCCGGCGACGTTGGCCAGTCCGGTGAGCGGGTCGGTGACCGCGTCGCGCGCGAGGCGGACGTTCTTCTCCCGGAGGTCGGCCAGGACGCCCCAGAAGCGCGTCATCATCGCCGCGACCATGAGGACGCCGATCGTGCTGACCTCGACGACCGGGATCGACCTGCCGGTGACGTCGGCCGCGATCAAGGTGATCGGCACGACGCTCGCGGACAGGGCCATGAGCACGAAGTGCATCCCGCTGAGCTCACTGCTGGGTCCGGGCGCGTCACCGCCGCCCGTGGCCTGCCGTCGAGCGGCGCCGGCGAGCGTGACGTACCCGATCAGCCACAGCGAGTCCACGAGGTGCAGCCGGCCGGCGATGACCGGCTGCGTCTGCCCGACCTGGAAGAGCACGTCGGCCACCAGGATCACCGCGACGGCCACGAGCGTGAGCCGGTAGGCGCTGCGGCGTCGACCGACGGCGCTGCTGCTGCGCGCGAGCGTGACGATCAGCAGGGCGTCACCGATCGGGTAGACCGCGCCGACCAGACCTGCTGCGGGGTCCGCCTGCCACACGCGCACCGCGGGGACCAGCACCAGCAGCCACAGCGCGAGCAGGAGGCCGCCGACCATGAGGAACGCGTCCAGCCACCAGACGGGACGACGACCCGGTGGGGCAGGGAAGGCCCGGATCAGCCCCGCCGCCAGGAGGGGGTAGCTGGTGAGGTAGGCGAGGTCCGCGACCGACGGGTACGGCGGGACGTCGGTCCCCAGCTCCAGGACCGTCCACACCGCATCGCCCAGCACCCACGCGCCGACACCCAGCAGCAGCAGCGCCCAGGCCCGCCGCGGCGCCCCGGTCATCTGCCGCTGGGCCCGGAGCACGGCGACCGCGGCACCGACCGCCACGACGACGAACACCACGTCACGGGGCGGGCCGTCGGGCAGCACGGCGTGAAGCGCGATCGCGCCCGCACCCGCACTCAGCGCGAGGTGCCCCCGGCCGCGTCGCCTCCCCATGCACCGCGCCATCGGCACCGCCTGACGGCACTTGACCCGGCGGGCGGAGATTCATCCGCGTGGACGAGCCGGTCGCGGGGCTTCGCCTCGGGGGCACGCGGACCCCCCGCCCGGCGTCACCCGACGGTCAGCGGACGGCCGGGAACAGCTCCGCGACCAGGTGCCGCCGGGCCAGCGCGGCGGCACCCTCCACCGTGGCGGCGCCCCCCAGCGCGCTCGGCAGCACCTCGGTGTGGCCGGACAACCCCGCGAGCTCGCTGCGGACCCAGCGCACGACCAGCGGGTGCTCGCCGACGGGCCCGCCGAGCACCACCACCTCCGGGTCGAGCACGGCGACGAGGGCCGTGACCACCCGCGCCACCTCGCGCGCGTGCTCGCGCAGCGCGGCGACCGCTGCGGGATCGCCGGTCTCGGCCCGGGCGAGCAGGGCATCGATCTGTGCCCGCAGGTCGCCCGACGCCGGGCGGCCGCGAACGCGCGCGACGAGCGCGGCGGCGCCGAGGTGGCGCTCCGCTCCGAGCTCTTGGGGTGCCCGGTCAGGTGCCCAGGGGAAGGGCAGGTCGGCGACCTCTCCGGCGCCGCCGCGCGCGCCGTGCACGAGGGTGCCGCCGACCACGACGCCGGCGCCGATCCGCTCGCCCACCTGCAGGAAGACCGCGTCCTTCCGTCCGGCGGCGACGCCCTGCGCGGTCTCGGCCAGCACGGCGCAGTTGACGTTGTTCTCCGCGAGCACCGGGACGCCGGCGGGCAGCCCGAGGCGGGCCAGCACCTCCTCCGCGGCCAGGCCGCCCAGCGACGGACCCTCGCGTCCGGTGAGCCGGTGGTCGGCCCGCACCGGCTTGGGCAGCGCCACCGCGACCACGCGCAGCGGGCCGGCAGCCGCCAGGCCGGACCGCAGCCCGGCGAGCGCCTCCGCCGCGACCTCGAGCAGCCGTTCCACGGACCCCGCTTGCCGGAGCGTGGCGTGCCGTTCACCGAGCCTCTCGCCGCTGACGCCGCGGGCAGCGAGCCGGACCTGGCCGTTGCCCAGGTCGATGCCCAGGGTCCAGCCGGCCGCGGGGGACACGGCGTAGACCGCCGGGGACCGTCCTGCCGCACCCGATCGTGGTGCTCGAGGCACGACCAGCCCCGCGCGCTCGAGCTCGGCGACGGCGAGCGAGACCGTGGGCTTCGACAGCCGCAGACGTGCGCTGAGCTCGGGCCGGGTGGCCGGGCCGCCGTCGACGAGCTGCATGCCGATCACCTGGGCGGTCGCGGAGAGGTGGGGCAGCGCCACGGCCGACCGCACGGGAACGGCGCGGCGGGCGTCGGCCGGGCGGCCCGGCGTCGCGGCCGCGTCCCCGGCGACCCGCTCGACGGAGATCCCGCCGGGTAGGGCGAACGTCCGACCGGGACGCGGGCCGGGCGCGGACCGGACGAGCAGGCCGGGGAGCTGCACCGTGGTGCGACGGTCGTGGCGCAGGTCGAGCTCGGCGATCTCTGCGGGGAGCGGCTCGACGGGCAGACCGGAGGCCACCCGCTGCGCCAGCGTCCCCGCGGCCGGGCCGACGACGGTGGCACCGGGCAGCAGACCGCCGACGACGCGCACCCAGCACGCGCGGACGACGTCCTGCGGATCCTGGGCGGTCCGACCCGAGTACACCCCGCGGGCGAGCCGGATCAGGGTGCCGCGCCGCACCGCCCGGCTGAGCACCGCCGGGTCGGCCTCGCCCGCAAGCACCACGTCCGCCCAGTCCCGTCGCATGCCCTGCTCCTTGGTCAAGGTCGGTCGGTGCGGTCAAGCGTCCGCCGCCCCGGGATCGGTGGACTGCACGCCTGTTGCTTGACCATGGCATCGCACCTTGACCATGACAGGCTGTCTCTCGCTCTCGATCCTAGCGTCGCCGCTCGTAAGGGCACTTGCCTAACGAACCCGAGAGGTGCGATCAGCGATGACGCCGCACGAGGTCCTCATCCCCTTCCGCGACGGCGTCAGGGCGCAACCCGACGCGGTCCGGGCCACGGTCGGCCGGACCACTGACTGGCTCGCGGAGCGCGCGTCCACGCCCCGCCCGGCGGGAGTCCTCCTCGCGGGGATCGGCGCCTCGCACGCCGTCCTCGCGGCGCCGGTGCGCGAGCTGCGCCGCGGCGGCGTCCCCGCGTTCCGGTCGACCGGTGACGACCTGCCGCCGGGCTCGCCGGTGCCGGCCGACCTCACGGTCGCCGTCTCCCAGTCGGGGCGCAGCCCCGAGACGCTGGACGCGGCCACCCGCGGGCCGCGCAGCCTCGCGGTGGTCAACCAGCCGGCGTCCCCCCTGGCGAGCGCCACCGACGACGTCCTGTTCCTCGGGGGCCTGGTGGACTCCGGGATGTCGTCGGTCGCGGTCGCCGCGACAGCGGTGGCGCTCGGCATGCTGGTCGAGCACCGCGTGGACGGCGCCGTCTCCGAGACGTGGCAGCGGCTGCCCGACGCGTTGCACGCCGTGCTGGACGACGCGGCGACGGCACGCGCGCTCGCCGGGTTCGCCTCCCGGGCGGCCGGGCTCGGCTGCGTCGACGTGGTCGGTCGGGCCGCGAGCGCCGGTGCTGCCGAGCAGGGCGCCCTGCTGCTCCGTGAGGGCCCGAAGGTGCCCTCCCTCGGCGCCACGACGCGCACCTACCTGCACGGCATGACCGACGCGGTCGGCCGCGTGGCGCACGTACTGGTCGGCGGCGGTCGGGAGGCGGCGCTGGGTGCTCAGCTGGCCGAGCACGACGTCCCGGTGCTCCTGGTCACCGACGAGGACGTGGCGGTGCCGGCGGGTGTCGGCGCGGTGCGGTTGCCCACCCTGCCGCCGCTCGCCGCGGTGGTCACCGAGGTGGCCGTGCTGCAGCTGCTCGCCCTGGAGCTCGGGTCGGTGCTCGGAACGGACGTGGACGCCGGGGTGCTGACCCGGGTCGACACCAAGGTGACCACCGACGTGGTCGGCGGGGCCGACCGGTGAGCCACCTCGTGGCCGGCGTCGACGTCGGCGGGACCAAGACCCGCGTGCGGGTGGAGACGGCCGACGGGCACGAGGTCGCGGACGCGACCGCCCCCACCACCGGCTGGCGCGGCACGTCCTTCGAGGTGAAGGCCGAGCTGATCGCCCAGCGGCTGTCCGCGCTCGCCGAGCCTCGGACGGCGACGGGCCTGGCAGCGGTCGCCGTCGGAGCCCACGGCTGCGACCTCGAGGAGGAGAGCGAGGAGCTGCGCTCGCGGCTCGAGGAGCGGCTGCCCGGCGTCCTGTGCGTCGTGGTGAACGACGCCGAGCTGGTCGCCCCCGCGGCCGGGTCCCCGGAGGCGGTGGGTCTGATCGCCGGGACCGGCTCGGTCGCGGTCGGCCGCACCCCCGACGGGCGCCGGGTCCACGCCGGTGGCTGGGGCTGGGTCGTCGGGGACGAGGGCGGCGCCGCCGGGATCGTGCGGGAGGCGGTGCGTGCGTCCCTGCGCGCCGTCGAGGACGGCCGTCGCGACCCCCTGCCGGAGCAGCTCTGCCGGGCGCTCGCGGTCGAGCACCCCCTCGACCTGCCCGGACGGCTCGTGGCGCAGGACCCCGCGACGTGGAGCACGCACGCAGCCCTCGTCTTCGACGCCGCGGCCGCCGGCTCGGCCGTCGCGGAGCAGCTCGTGGTCGAGGCCGGCGAGGCGCTCGCCGACCTGGTGCACCGGGTCGTCTCGCGTGGAGCGCGCGCCACCCGGGTCGTCGCCGCAGGCGGCGTGGTGGTGTCCCAGCCGGCGCTCCGCGACGCCCTGCGCGCCGGCCTCCGCGCCCGGCACCTGCCCCTGCCCGTCGACCTGCTCGACGCACCGCCCGTCGCCGGTGCGCTCGCCCTGGCGCGCACCGCCCTCGACCGCACCTCCCTCTCCCCACGAAAGGCACTGCGATGACGCAGCCCTCCCCGTCCCCGACCACCACCAGCGCCGCGGCCCCGACGCCCCCCGTGCGTCGCCGACGCCGCTTCGCCCTGCCGAACACCTACGCGATCCTGCTCGCGCTCACCGCCGTGGTGTGGGCGCTGGGGTTCCTGGTGCCCGCCGGCCAGTACGACGTCGTCGACGGGTCCCCCGTCCCCGGCTCGTACCACCATGTCGACCTCGACGCCTCGTTCGGCGAGCGGGTGATGGACCTGTTCCAGGCCCCGGTGAACGGCCTGTACGGCGTCGAGGACCCCGGCTCGGGGTTCGTGGGTCCGTATGAGTCGGGCAGCCTCACCGGAGCCGCCGGCGTGTTCCTGTTCGTGCTGGCGATCGGCGCCTTCATCGTGACCACGACCCGCACCGGAGCGATCGACGCCGGGATCGGTCGCGTGGCCGCCCGGTTCCGCACCCGAGGCGCGGCGGTGATCGTCGCCCTCATGGTGCTCATCACCCTCGGCGGGTCGACGTTCGGGCTCGGCGAGGAGACGCTCGGCTTCTACGCCATCCTCATCCCGCTGCTGCTCAGCCTCGGCTTCGACCGCATGACCGCCGTCGGTGTCGTCCTGGTCGGCTCGGTCGTCGGCAACATGGCCTCGACGGTGAACCCCTTCATGACCGGCGCGGCGTCCGACGCCGCCGGCATCCCGATCGGGCAGGGCATCGGCCTGCGCGCGCTGCTGCTGGTGGTGTTCAGCGGCCTGGCGATCGCGTACGTGGTGCGGTACTCCGTGCGGGTCCGCCGCGACCCCTCCCGGTCGGCGGTCGGGTTCACCACGGACGACGCCGAGCTCGCGGCGGGCGTGGACGCCGGGTCGCTGGTGATGACCGGCCGCCAGAAGGCGGTCATCACCCTGTTCGCAGCGACGTTCGTGTTCATGGTGTTCGCCCTCGTGCCCTGGGCGCAGGTCCTCCACGGCCCGGCCGCCGCATCGTACGGCTGGCAGCTGGACTGGTACTTCCCCGAGCTCACGGCGCTGTTCCTCGTGATGGCCGTCATGATCGGTCTCGTCGGCCGGATGCGGGGCGAGGCGCTCGTCGGGTCGGTGCTCGCGGGGGCGTCGGAGTTCCTCGGCGCCGCGCTCGTCATCGTCCTGGCGCGCGGCATCACCGTCGTGATGCACAACGCGCTCATGACGGACACCGTGCTGCACGCGCTCGAGGGCGTGGTGTCCGGCGCGGGGGGCGGGGCGTTCGGCGTCCTGGTCTACCTGGTGAACGTGCCGATGTCGTTCCTCGTGCCCAGCTCGTCGGGACTCGCGACCCTGGCGATGCCCGTCCTGGCGCCCCTGGCCGACTTCGCCGGTGTCGGGCGCGACCTCGTCGTGACGGCGTTCCAGTGCGCCGTCGGGACGGTGGCGCTCGTGACGCCGACCTCGGCGATCGTGATGGGCGGCCTGTCACTCGCGAAGGTGCCGTACGGGCGCTACGTGCGGTGGGTGCTCCCGCTCCTCGCCGTGCTGGTGGTGGGTTCGATCGCGACGGTGCTGCTCGCGGCAGCCGTGTGATCGGCCGGGGGGGCGCGCGGGGCTCGTCGTCGCCGGGCCCCGTCGCCCCGCCCGCTCAGCCGTCCCCCCGCCGCGCGCTCGCCTCCTGCCCGCGGACCTGCTCCAGCCGCGCCTCCAGGGCCGCCGTGCCACCGGCCCAGGCGTCGGACCCGAGGACGAGGCGCAGCGGCGCCGGCTCGGTGTCGACGGCGTCGATCAGCTGACCTGCCGCCGCCGTCGGGGCCGCGTCCGCCGGACCGCCGCTCACCGACCGGCGGGAGCCTCCGCGCCGCGCCGTCGCCGCGCGGGGTCCGTGATCCAGTGCGTCGTCCGCGCGACGGCGCGCCGCGTCATGAACCGGACGGCCACCGACGCGGCCCGGTTCCCTCGGCCGTCGATGACGCTCGGCCCGGGGTCGCGACGCCCGAGGTGCGCGAGCGCGGTCGCGACGACGTCGTCGGGGGTGCGCATCCGGGCGCCCGCGGTCGCGTCGTCGGTGCCGACGACGGCGTTGAACTCGGTGCTGGTGGCGCCCGGGGAGAGCGCGAAGACGGTCACCCCGGTGCCACGGGTCTCGGCCCAGAGCGCCTCGCTGAAGCTGAGGACGAACGCCTTGGTGGCGCCGTACACGGCCATCCGCGGCGTGGGGTTGTACCCGGCGATGCTGGCGACGTTGATGACGAAGCCGTTCCCGGCGGCGACCATGCCGGGCAGGAACGCGGCGGTGAGCTGCACGGGCGCGGTGACGTCGACGGCGATCTCCTCGAGCAGGCGCTCCGGGTCCTCGTCGACGAACGGGCCGAACGTGCCGAAGCCGGCGTTGTTGACCAGGCCGGTCACGCGCAGGCCGCGTGACGTGACCTGGGCGCGCAGGTCCGCGCCGGCGGTCGGGGAGGCGAGGTCGGCGGCGAGCGGCGTCGCGGTGACGGGGTGGGCGGCCTCGATCTCGGCGGCGAGCGACCGGAGCCGGTCCAGGCGGCGGGCCACGAGGACGACGTCGGCACCGCGGGCAGCGAGGGCCCGGGCGAAGGCGGCGCCGATGCCGGACGAGGCCCCGGTGACGAGGACGGTCCGGTCGGCGGAGGAGGCGAGGGGCACGGCTGCTCCAGGGGTTGCGGGCCGCGGGGGTGCGGCGCTCTGCACGTTATGCCTGGTTGGCACTGAGTGTCAACCAGTCCCTCCTGTACCGTTGGGTCATGCCGGACAGCGCGTCACTCTGGGAACGGTCGCGCCAGGCCGCGTACGCCGAGATCACCGCCGTCGCGATGCGGCTGTTCCTCGACCAGGGGTTCGAGCAGACGACGATCGACCAGATCGCCGCGACCGCCGGGATCTCCCGCCGGTCGTTCTTCCGGTACTTCGGGACCAAGGAGGACGTCGTGCTTGGCGACCTCGCCCGCGACGGGGAGCGCGTGCGCGAGGCGCTGGAGGCCGTGCCGGTCACGACCGGGCCCTGGGAGGCGTTGCGCGAGGCGCTCGCGGCGGTCGACGCGCTGACGGGGGACCGCGAGACGATGCTGCGGGTCGCGACGATGATGTACGAGACGCCGTCGCTGCGGTCCCGCAGCATCGAGAAGCACCTGCACTGGCAGGAGCTCCTCGTGCCGGACGTCCGGGCGCGGCTCGAGCACGCCGGCCACGACGCCGCCGGCGCGGCCGTCGCGGCGACCGCGATCGTCGCCAGCGCCATCGCCTGCCTGGACGTCGCGGGGGAGCAGTGGACGCGCAGCGGCGGCACCGGCGACCTCGCCGCGCTGTACGACACCGCCGTCGCGGCGGTCCGCTCCGCGGCCTGACCGCGTCGGGGCGCCGTCGCGCGCACCCCGCCCGCGTCGCCCCCGGGCCCGGCAGCGGCCCCGCCCCGGCACCGTCAGCCGACCGTCAGGTCCGCCCGCCGCCCCCCGGCAGGTCGCCCCCGTTGACTCGTCCCCGTCGTGCTCCCCCCACCCCGACGGGATCCCCATGTCGCTCGCCCTGTACCGCCTCGGCCACCTGATCGGCCGGCACCGCCTGCTGGTCCTCGTGCTCTGGGTCGTCGTCGCGCTCGGCGTGGTCGCCGGGTCGCGCGCGGTGGGGTCGGCGTACCAGGACGACTACACGATCCCCGGCACGGAGTCCCAGCAGGGGCAGGACGTGCTGGAGCAGCGGTTCGGGGACGCGGCGTCCGGCGCCAGCGGGCAGGTGCTGTACCGCGTCGCGGACGGGCACGACGTGGCGGCGGCGCCGGCGGCGGACGTCGTGGCGGCGAGCCTCGACGCGATCGGGGCGGTGCCGGGCGTCGCGAGCGTGACCGCCGCGGAGGACCTGCGGGTCGACGAGGAGGGCGATGCGGCCCTCGCGACGATCCAGTTCGAGGACGCGGAGCCGGACGACGCGGTGCTCGAGGCGGCGCAGGACGCCGCGACGGTCGACGAGGACGGCGTGACCTCGACGGTGGGGGGCTCGGCGTTCGGCAACGGCGTGGCGGAGCTCGACCACACCGCGGAGGTCATCGGCGTGGGGGTCGCGCTGGTGGTGCTGGTGCTGACGTTCGGCTCGCTGCTGGCCGCGGGCATGCCGATCCTCACCGCCGGCGTGGGCGTGCTGCTGACGACGGGGGTGCTGGGGCTGGTCTCGCAGGTCGCGGCCGTGTCGACGACGTCCCCGAGCTTCGCGTCGATGCTGGGGCTCGCCGTCGGGATCGACTACGCGCTGTTCATCCTGTCGCGGCACCGGCACCAGCTCGCCGAGGGCGTGCCGCCGCGGGAGTCGATGGCGCGGGCGCTGGGGACGTCGGGCAGCGCCGTGGTGTTCGCGGGGCTGACGGTCGTCATCTCGCTGGCCGGGCTCGCGGTGGTGGGGATCCCGCTGCTGACGGGCATGGGCATGGCCGGGGCGTTCGCGGTGGCGACCGCGGTGCTCGTGGCGCTGACGCTGGTGCCGGCGCTGGCCCTCCTGGCCGGCGACCGCCTGCGTCCCCGCCCGCGGCGTGGCGCGAGCCGCCGCGGTGCCGCGGCCGGCCGGCCCTCGCTGTCGCAGCGCTGGGTCCGCCTCGTCACCCGGGTGCCGGCGCTCACGATCGGCGTGGTCGTGGCGGTGCTGGCCGTGCTCGCGCTGCCCGCGTTCCGCATCTCCCTGGCCCTGCCGGACCCGAGCACGCAGGAGGTCGGCACGCCGGAGCGCGACCACTTCGACGCGGTGAGCGAGACCTTCGGGCCGGGGTGGAACGCGCCCCTGCTGATCACGGCGGACGTCCTCGCGAGCACCGTCCCGGTCGCGACGGTCGACGAGCTGGCGGACGCCGTCGCGGCCGTCCCGGGCGTCGTCGCCGTGGACACCGCGACCCCGAACCCGGGCGGCGACACCGCGCTGCTGCGCATCGTCCCGGAGGGCGCGCAGTCCGACCCCGCCACGGTGGACCTGGTGCACGAGCTGCGGGAGCGGGCGCCGGCGATCGAGGAGGCGACCGGCGTCTCCGACCTGCGGGTCACCGGGACCACCGCGGTCAACATCGACATCTCCGAGCAGCTCGCCGACGCGCTGCTGCCGTTCGGGCTGACGGTGGTGGGCCTGTCGTTCGTGCTCCTGCTGCTGGTGTTCCGGTCGGTCGCGGTGCCGCTCAAGGCCACCGTCGGGTACGTGCTGTCCGTGGGCGCGTCGTTCGGGGCGATCGTCGCGGTGTTCCAGTGGGGCTGGTTCCCGGTGCTGCTGTTCGGGCAGAGCCCGGGGCCGGTCGTCAGCTTCCTGCCGATCATCGTCATGGGCGTGCTGTTCGGGCTCGCGATGGACTACGAGATGTTCCTGGTCAGCCGGATGCGGGAGCAGTACGCGCACGGGCAGCCGGCCCGCGAGGCGGTGCTGGACGGGTTCCGGCACTCGGCGCCGGTCGTCGCGGCGGCGGCGGTCATCATGGTCGCGGTGTTCTCCGCGTTCGTGCCCTCGGGCGCGGCCACGCTGAAGCCGATCGCCCTCGGCCTCGCCGTGGGCGTGCTGGTCGACGCGTTCCTGGTCCGGATGACGCTCGTGCCGGCGGTGCTCGTGCTGCTGGGCGACCGGGCGTGGTGGCTGCCGCGCCGGCTGGCCCGCGTCCTGCCCGTCGTCGACGTGGAGGGCCAGGCGGTGGAGCGGCACGTGGCCGCCGGCAGCCGATCGGGCCGCGCCGGACCGCCGCTGCTGGTGGCCCGCGGGCTGGTGGTGCGGGAGGGGGACGCCCCGCTGGACGTGTGGGCGGACGCCGGCGACGTCGTCGCGCTCCGTGTGGGGGACCTGGCGGCCGCCCGCGCGGTGTCCCTGGCCCTGACGGCGCGGGCCCGGACCGTCTCCGGCGAGCTGGCCGTGGCGGGCCGCATCCTCCCCGAGCAGGCCGAGGAGGCGCGGTGCCTGGTCGCCGCCCCCACGGCCGCGGACGTCCCCGGCGGCACGACCGCCGAGGAGTACGCGCGCAGGACCCTCGCCCTGAGCCCCGGGTCCCGCCGCGTCCGCCGTGCCCGGGTCGACCGGGTGCGTGCCGTGCTCGGCGACCTCGGCGCACCGACCGACGCCCTGGACCCCGCCGCCCGGCTGCGGCTGGCCGCCACCGTGGCGCTCGCGGGCGGCGCCCGCCTGCTGGTGCTCACCGACGCGCCCGCCGGGCTCGCCGCGACGCTGCTGCGCCACGGCGCCACCGTCGTCCGCCTCGACCTCGCCGCCGCCCCCGTCACCCAGGAGCTGGAGACCGTCCGATGACCCGCACCACCCGCACGCGGGCGGTGGCGCTCGCCGCGCTCGCCGCCGTGCTGCTGCCCGTCCTGGCGACCGCCGTCCTGATCTGGAGCTTCGCCGACCGCGCGGACGCCGTGGACCGGATCCCCGCCGCGATCGTGAACGAGGACGAGATCGTCCGCGGCGACACCCCCATGGCGGCGGGCCGGGCGCTGTCGTCCGCGCTCATCCACCCGGAGGACGGCACGACCTCCCTCGACTGGCGCCTGACCTCCGCCGAGGACGCGGAGCAGGGCCTCGCCGACGGCACCTACGACGCCGTGCTCACCATCCAGGAGAGCTTCTCGGCCGACGTGCTGTCGTCCGGCGGCGACGACCCCCGGACGGCGCAGCTCGTGCTCGAGACCGACCCCGCGTCCTCCACGGTCGGCGCGGTCGCGAGCCGTGCCGTCGCCGACGGTGCGGCGCAGAGCCTGGGCGACCAGGTCACCGAGGCGTACCTCACGCAGGTCTACGCGGGGATGGACGACCTGTCCGGCGCGCTGACCGAGGCGACGGCGGGCGCGTCCGACCTGACGGACGGCCTCGACGCGCTGAGCAGCGGGGCCGACTCGGTCGCGCAGGGCGCGTCGTCCCTCGCGGAGGGTGCCGGCACGCTCGGCACCGGTACCGCCTCGGTGAGCGCGGGGGCGGCGTCGCTCGCCGGCGGCGCGCAGGACCTGTCCGGGGGAGCCGCGTCCCTGGCCGCCGGCACCGGGGACCTCGCGGCGGCCGCGGCCTCGGTCGACTCCGCCGCCGGGTCGCTCGCGACGGGCAGCCAGAGCCTGGCGTCGTCGCTCGCGGCGCTGTCGGAGGCGTGCCCGCCCGTGCCCGGGTCGGAGCCGTTCTGCGCCCAGCTCGACGCGACGGCCCGGGCCGCGGCCACGGTCGCCTCCGGGGGCGCGGACCTCGCGGCGGGCACCGCGGGGCTGTCCGCGGGTGCGGCGGGCGTCGACGACGCGGCCGGCCAGGTGGCGTCCGGGGCGGCCGGCCTGGCGTCCGGGGCGGCGGACCTCGCCACGGGTGCGTCCGAGGCGGCCGGGGGCGCGGCGCAGCTCGGGTCCGGCGCCGCGGACCTGGCCTCCGGCGCGGACGAGGTCGCCGCCGGGGCGGCCACCGCGGCGACGTCCTCCCGGTCGCTCGCCGACGGTCTCGCGTCCGGGGCCGCCCAGGTGCCCGCCGTCGGAGGGGACGACGCCGAGCGGCTCGCCGACGTCGTGACCGAGCCCGTGGCGGTGAGCGAGATCGCCGGGTCCGAGGCGGACGGGTGGCTCGCCGCGACGGTCACCGCGGTGGTGCTCTGGCTGGGGGCCGTCACGGTGGCGCTGGTCGGACGGCGCCCGGGCCGACGGGAGCTCGACGCCCCGGTGCGGACCCGGCGCCTGGTCCGCCGCGTGCTCGCGCCCCGGGCGCTGGTGGCGGCGGTCGCGACGCTGGCGTGCACCGCGACCCTCGCGGTCGGCGGCGCGTCCGTCGCGGAGCCGCTGCCCTTCGCCGGCCTGGCGCTGCTGGGCGGCCTCGCGTTCACGCTGCTCGCCTCGGGCGCGGTGACCGCGCTCCCGCGGGCGGGCGTGCCGGCGCTCGCCGTCCTCACCGTGCTGGAGATCGCCGCGGTGGGCGGCCTGGTACCCCTGGAGACCGCCCCGGCCCCGCTCGCCGCGCTGCACGGGCTGCTGCCCCTGGGCGCGTTCGCCGACGCGGCCGCCGCGCTCGCCACCGGCGGTGCCGGCGGGTCCGGCGTCGCCCTCGGCACCGACCTGGCCGTGCTGGTGGCGTGGGGTGCGGCCGGCCTCGCGCTCGCTGCCGCGGGCATCCGCCGGCAGCGCCTCGTCCCGGTGCCCGTGGTCCCCGCCGTGCCCGCTCCGCGGCCGCCCGTCCTCACGCCCGCGGCCTGACGGGCGTGCGAGGCTGACGCCATGGCCCCCCGCGTGCTGGTCGTGGACGACGACCCCGAGATCCGGGAGATGCTCGCGTCGACCCTGGACTTCGCCGGGTTCGTGGTCGACGTCGCGGCGGGCGCCACGGAGGCGCTCGCGGCCCTGCGCGCGCAGCGGCCGGACGTGCTGGTGCTGGACGTGTCCATGCCCGGCACCGACGGGTTCGAGCTCGTCCAGCTCGTCCGGCGGCGCGACGCCGGGCTGCCCGTGCTGTTCCTGTCCGCCCGGGACACCGTCGACGACCGCGTGCGGGGCCTGCGGCTGGGCGCCGACGACTACGTGACGAAGCCGTTCAGCGCGGTCGAGGTGGTCGCCCGGCTGGACGCGCTGCTGCGCCGGGGGTCCGTGGTGCAGCCCGACGACGACGTGCTGCGGTGCGCCGACCTGGAGCTCGACCGCGCCCACCACCTCGTGCGCCGCGCCGGCGAGACGGTCGACCTCTCGCCGACCGAGTTCCGGCTGCTCGAGCTGCTGCTGGAGCAGCGCGGCCGGGTGCTGTCGAAGGGCCAGATCATGGCCGCCGTCTGGCAGTACGACTTCGGGGGCGACGGCAACGTCGTGGAGCGCTTCGTGTCGAACCTGCGGCGCAAGGTCGACGACGGGCACGCCCCCCTCATCCGGACCGTCCGCGGCTTCGGCTACGCGGTGCGCGACCCCTCGGCCGCATGAGGGTCCGCTCGATCCGGGCGCGGCTGACGCTGACGCTGTCCCTCGTCACGTCGCTCGCGATCGTCCTGTCGGCGGTCATCGGGTTCTCGCTGGCCTCCCACCAGCTCGACCAGCGCGACCGGCGCTCGCTCGAGGACGCCGCCGCGCGCGTGCTCGGCAGCCTGCGCGCCGCCGGCGGGGCGGACCTGACCCGCGACCGGCTGGGCGACGCCGTCGGCCACCAGCTCGGCGTCGTGCTCGTCGACGCCTCCGGGGACGTCCTCACCTCGGTGCCGCCGCTGGGTGCCGACCCGGCGACGGTCGCCGCCGTCGAGTCCTCCGAGCCCGTCGAGGTCGCCTCCGGGGACATCGCGGCCGCGGTCGACACCGCGGGCCTCCTCACCTACGCGGTGGACGGCAGTCCCGTCGAGGTCGACCGGGTGGTGCTGGTCTCCGACGGCGGGCAGCGCCGCGCCACGCTCGCGACGATCGTGGGGGCGCTCGCGGTCGGGGCGGCCGTGACGATCGCGCTGCTCATCGCGGTCGCCGTGGCGATCGTCGACCGCGGGCTGCGGCCCCTGACCGCCATGGCGCAGCGGGCCGCGCGCATCGCCGACGGGGACCGCAGCGTGCGGCTGCCGGTCGACGACCGCGGCGACCCGGCGGTCGCGGACGTCGCGCGCATGGTCAACTCCGCGTTCGACGCCCAGCAGGACGCCGAGCAGCGCACGCGGGCGTTCGTCGCGGACGCGTCGCACGAGCTGCGGTCCCCGCTCACGGCCGCCACCGGCTGGGTCGACCTGTACCTGCGGGGAGGGCTGACCGACCCCGACCGGCAGGCCGCCGCGATGGAGCGGGTCGAGGGCCAGCTGGTGCGCATGCGGCTGCTGGTGGAGGACCTCGCGCTGCTCGCGCGGACGGACTCCGGCCGGCCCCTGGACAGCGAGCCGGTGGACCTCGCGGCGCTGGCCGGTGACGTGGTGGCCGACACCCGGGTCGTCGCGCCGCTGCGGGAGGTCCGCCTGGACGCCGACCGGCCCGCGGTGGTGCTCGGCGACGGCGCGCGCCTGGCGCAGGTGCTGCGGAACCTCGTCGGGAACGCCGTCCAGCACACCCCGCCGGACGCCGTGGTGACCGTCCGGGTGCTCCCGGGCGGGTCCCGGCACCAGGTCGTCGTCGCCGACACGGGGCCCGGCATCCCGGCCGACCAGCTCCCGCACGTGTTCGAGCGGTTCTGGCGCGGCGACCCCGGCCGCCCCCGGACCGCGGGGTCGGCCGGCTCCGGGCTGGGAACCGCGATCGCTCAGTCGCTGGTCGAGGCCCACGGCGGCCGGGTCTCGGTGACCAGCTCGCCGGAGGCCGGCACGGCGTTCACGGTCGAGCTGCCGGCGCTGACCACGGGCGGGCGCTGACCGCGGGTGCGACTCACCGCGCGCCGCTCGGCCAGCCGAGCGCAGCCACGCGATCGGGTCCACGGCCACGGGCCAGCATGTCGGCACGACCGCGTGTGGGTGGCATGGGCGAAGATGGCGTCCGTGACATCCTCCGCGGTCGACTTGTCGGCAGACGACACGCCCGACCTGCGCAAGGCTCGGGGCGCGTTCTTCACGCCCGACGACATCACGGCGTTCATCGCTCAGTGGGCGATCCGTTCTGCACACGATCGCGTGCTGGAGCCGTCCGCAGGGGACGCTGCTTTCCTCGTGGCGGCCGTCGAGCGCCTCCGACGGCTGTCGTCCGAGCCCGACGCGGTGCCCGAGGTTCACGGTGTGGAGATTCACGAGCACTCCGCGACTGTCGGCCGGGATCGCGTGCACCGGGCCGGAGGCCGGGCGTGCATCCGCGTGCAGGACTTCTTCGACGCCGAGCCTGCCCCCGCGTATGCAGCAGTGATCGGGAACCCGCCGTACGTGCGGTACCACGGCTGGACCGGTGAGGCGCGGGCGAAGTCGCGTGCAGCGGCGCTTCGCGCTGGGGTCTCGCTCACGGGCCTCGCGTCGTCCTGGGCTGCGTTCACGGTGCACGGGGCGCAGTTCCTTCGCGACGGAGGACGACTCGGGCTCGTGCTCCCCGCCGAGCTGCTCAGCGTGAACTATGCTGCCCCGGTCCGGCGGTTCCTCTTCGCGCACTTCTCGCACGTCGAGCTCGTGCTGTTCGACGAGCAGGTCTTCCCCGACGCGGACACCGACGTCGTCCTGCTGCTTGCCGACGGTTTCCGTCGGGGGCCCACCGACCACGCGGTGATCCACCAGGCTCGGAACACCCGGGACCTGATCCGGCTCGCCGACGGGCAGCGCTGGTCCCCGGACGACCCGGCCGGGAAGTGGACCGGATCGCTGGTGTCGCCCACTGCCACCAAGCCGCTCTCGCGTCTGACCGAGCTCGGGCTGTTCACGAGGCTGCAGGAGTGGGGCGAGACGACGCTGGGCATGGTGACGGGGAGCAACCACTACTTCACCCTGACGCCTGCCCAGGTGAGGGAGCTGGATCTGCCTCGCGAGGAGCTGCTGCAGCTCTCCCCTCCGGGGAGCGCGCACCTGCGCGGGCTCGTGCTGTCACCGGGCATGCTCGCGAGGCTCGGTGACGAGGGCAAGGCCACCTACCTGTTCTACCCGGGGGACACGCTGTCGCCCCAGGCGCAGGCGTACGTCGACGCCGGCCACAGGACGGGAGTCGACAAGGCGTACAAGTGCCGGGTCCGCAAGCCCTGGTACCGGGTGCCGCTGGTGCGACCGGCGGACTTGCTCCTGACCTGCATGAACGCGGATACGCCGAGGTTGACGACGAACACTGCCCGCGCGCATCACCTCAACTCGGTGCATGGCGTCTACCTCGACGGCCGGCACCGTGACCTGGCGGCCGAGCTGCTGCCGCTCGCAAGCCTGAACTCCCTGACGCTGCTGAGCGCGGAGATGGTCGGTCGCGCTTACGGCGGTGGGATCCTCAAGATCGAACCGCGCGAGGCGGACGACTGGGCGATGCCGTCGGCGACGCTTGTCGGTGCGGCGGCGGACGAGCTGCGGGCTGTCCGGGGGCGCGTGGCGGAGCTCCTCGAGGCGGGCAGGCTTCTCGATGCGGTGCAGATCGTGGACGAGACGCTGCTCCTCCAGTCCGAGCGGCTCACGAGGACTGAGCTGGACGGTGTGCGCCGAGCGCGCGACGAGCTGGCACGGAGGCGGAAGGTGAGGTCGCAGGGTGTCCGATGAGGCAAAGGTCAGGCCCGCGTCGGCGAAGGCGCTGGCGTGGCCGATGTTCGACCGGATCGTGGCGGAAGGCCTCGACGGCACGGGGGAGTACACCAACCCGTGGGTCCGTGAGGAGTCCGGCGCACTCCGGTACGCGCCGGACTACGGGACTCTGGAGCGGTTGCTCGGGGTCCCGCTGTACCTGCAGGCCGCGACGACGACCGGCGTACCCGCTCTCGCTCTCGACGTCTGGCTGGCGTACGAGCTGCGTCGCGCCGGCTTCTCGCCCGACAGCGTGTGGCCCAGGGCGACACACCCCAGGATCCTGCCCGGTCCGATCGTGGCTCTGCTCGACGCCCTGCCGCGAGCGCAGGCTCACGCGCTCCGTGAGCGCCTGACGAAGAACGGCAACGTCCGTGGCGTCACAGCCGCGAGCGCGAACATCCTGGGCAAGAACTACAGCAAGCAGGTCGACGTCATCATGGCCGACTGGTCGACCGGACCTGAGCTCATGATCTCGACGAAGCGCATGGACTCGTCGTATGGGAAGAACGCCCCGAACCGGGTGGAGGAGTCCTACGGCGACGCCAAGAACCTCCGACTCCGGCACCCCCTCGCTGCCCTCGGTTTCGCCTTCGGCCTGCGCAACGACGTGTTCGAGAAGGAGAAGGACGTCGCCGAGTGGCTCTTTGACCTGCTCGGCAAGCTCGGTCGAGAGGACGACGCGTACCACGGCACCTGCGTGATCTTGATGGAGTACGGCGCAGACGTCCCCCCTCCCGCTGACGCTGGTGTCGCCGACGAGGACGGGATCGTCCCCGCAGGCCCGGATGTGGAGCCGGGGGACGAGGAGGCGCCGATCGACCTCAGCGATGTCGAGCTCGATCTGCCCCTCGGGATGCTCCCTCGGGTCCGAGTCGACCACGCCCGGACCCCACCGGAGCTGTCCCCCGCGGTGTTCCTCGCGACGATGGTCAACCAGGTCCTCGACACGACGCCCGTCGCCATGCACCGCGAGGCGCGGGCTCGGCGCCGTGCGGCCTAGCTGCGCGAACCCCGACCCGAGCCGGAGCGCCGGCCGCCGGCCCACCGGTCACAGCCGGCAGCACAGGTCCGGGCTGCGTCGCGCCCCGGCCAGCGCCGCGGTCGCCGCCGCGCTCGGGCCCTCGGCGTCCAGCCGGTCGACCGTCGCGGCGAGCTCGTCCGCCGTGAACGGGTGCCCGCCCCGCACGAGCACGGAGATGCTGCCCAGGTGCGCGGCGTCGGCCAGCGGGTCGGCGTCCAGGAGCAGCAGGTCGGCATCCGCCCCGGGTACGAGGCGGCCCGACCGGTCGGACCGGCCCAGGTACCGGGCGGGGGCCACCGTCGCCGAGCGCAGGACCTCGAGCGGCGACAGGCCGGCGGCCGCGAGCTCCTGGAGCTCGAGCTGGAGCCACTGCCCCGGCACGCGCCCCTGGCCGTCCGTCGCCGCCACGACCGGCACGCCCTCGGCGTGCATGATCCGCACGACGTCCGCCGACCGCGCGTACGCCTCGCGGTAGGTGGCGCGCATCTCGACGGGGAGCGCCCGGAACGTCGCCAGCACGTCCTCGTAGTCCGCCCGGGCACCCGCCGACATCCGGCGCAGCCACGGGTCGGAGGCGTACTCGGGGGAGTCGGCGAGGTACTGGGTGCGCAGCCGCACGAGCGTGGGTGACTGCCAGGTGCCGTGCGCGACGAGGGTCCGGGCGAGCGCCCGCGCCTTGTTCTCGTCGAACCCGTCGAGCGCCCGCTGCAGCAGCGCGACGCCGGCCGGGTCCCCGAACGCGGCCGGGTTGATGAGCTGCTTGTCCGTCATCGCCGAGAAGACCTTGTCGACGAACGGCAGGCCGGTCACCCAGCCGGGGATCGGCATCGTCTTGTCGTGCTGCGCCCACAGGTCGTCCTCGTCGGTCGCGCAGGCGATGAAGACCGCGTTGCCGGTGCCGAGGTGCTCGATGCAGTCGAACCCGGCCTCCGCGGCCTCGGCGACGCCCACCGACGGGGGCAGGTGCCCGGCGATCCGCATGCCCCGCTCGTGCGCGGCGTCGACCGCCGCGAAGAACGTCTCGCGCTCCACCATGACCATCTTGATGAAGTCCGCGCCGCGGTCCCACTGCCGCGCGACCTCGTCGCGGGCCTCCTGGGGTGAGCCGGCGGTGAACGGCAGCACCAGACGCCCCGGCATCGACAGCAGGGCCGGCGCGTGCGGGGTCAGCGGCAGCCGGTCCTCCGCGCGGTACCGCAGCATGTCGTCCGTCCCGAGCATCTGCCGGAACCCGGTGGTGCCCTCGGCGAGCATCGTGGCGAGCAGCAGCTCCGGGTGCTCGGCCTGGAGCGCGTGGGAGTGCATGTTCGTGTAGCCCGGGACGGCCCAGCGCCCGTCGCCGTCGAGCACGGTGGCCCCGGGGCTCGACGTCACCTCGCCGACGGCCCCGACGGTCACGACCCGCCCGCCGCGCAGCAGTACCGACCGGCCCTCGGTGGCGCTGCCGTCGAGCGGGTCGACCACCGTCACGCCGTCGACGCGCAGCTCGTCGGCCGACGGGAACGGGACCCGCGCCGGCTCGGCGGAGGACGTCACGGCCCGCCACGCCGGCCCGGCCGCCGCCCCGAGGCCGACGCCCACGGCGCCGATGCCGGCGGTCCGAAGCAGCGTGCGGCGGCTCGGGCCGCGGCGGGTCCGCGGCGCGGGGTGGTCGTCGGCGGAGGTGATCTCCGGCGGCGTGCTGCGTCGCTTCACGGGCCTGCCTCTGGCTGGTGCGCGGCCGGGGACGCGGTCCCCGTGCCCCTCGGAGGAGGGGCCGCGAGCCAGGATCACCCGGTCCGGCACCCGGGGGAACCGCCACGCCCGGACCGTCAGGAAGACCTCAGCAGAGCCTCAGTCCGCGTGCTCCGGCGGCCACACCACCCGGAACCGCTCCAGCACGATCTCGTCCGACTCGCTCCACCGGGCGCCGCGGGCCGCGCAGGTGCGCTCCCAGTAGACCCGGTGCTGCTCGCGCCAGCTCCGCAGGCTGCGGTCGTCCTCGCCCTCGTCGAACGCGAAGTCCGCGTCGACCTCGCGGAACGTCGCGACCCGCAGCTCGACGGTGCGCAGCACGAGCGCGGGGGCGCCGCGCCCGTCGCACGCGACCCAGTGCGCGCCGATGCGGGGCAGCGGCTCGCCGCGGTGCGCGAACTCGGTGACCAGCTCCGCGGTGGCGCGCTTGGCGCCGGAGCGGACGAGGCCGAGCAGCTCGTCGCTCAGCTCCACCGAGTCGCCGAACCGGTCGACGACGTGCTCGTCACCGGCGGCGACGGCCTCCGGGTGGGCGGCGACGTAGGCGGTCCAGAGCACCTCCGCCGCGTCGATGTCGAGCGGGCCGGGCGGGGTGCGTCGCGGGGTCACCGGTGGATCCTCGCAGGCTCGGGCGGGCGCCCCGGCGTCAGCCCGCCGTGCGGCGTCCCTTCGCGAAGTACGCCAGGGGCCCGACCCAGTTGACGAGGATCGCCAGCCCCCACGCGAGCTTCGTCCCGTTCACCTCGGACGCCGGGCGGCGCGCGAGGTCGCGGTACGCCGCGGCGGTGAGGGTGACCTGGGCGAGGCCGGCGACGACGGCGCCGACCCGGCGGGACGTGGGGAGGTCCGACCAGCGGGTGTGGGAACGGCTCATGCCCCGACGGTAGGCCGGTGCCGTCCGTGGCGGGAGGGGTCCGACGGCCCCTGTCGCCGGGCGTTTGCCCCTGCCCCTGGGGCAGCCCCTAGCGTCGCGGCCATGACGACGAGGACGACCGGTGACCTGGCCCGCGCCGCGGCGGTGTCGGAGAAGGCGGTGCGGCTGTACGCGGACCGCGGGCTGCTGCGCGCGGACCGGGACCCGGGCAACGGTGCGCGGGTGTTCGCCGAGGACCAGGTGGAGGCGGTGCGCCGGATCGCGTTGCTGCGCGGGCTCGGGGTGCCGCTCGCCGACGTGGCGGCCGTGCTGGGGGCGGCCGATCCGGTGGCCGCGTTCGACGCGCTGTGGAGCGAGCGACGGCGGGCCGGGGCGCGGGAGGCGGGCGCCGCGGAGTACACGCGCTCCGTGCTGGCGGGGGCGCCCCGGGAGCTGCCGGCGCCGGTGTCGTACCGCGACGTACCGGAGCGCCTGCTGCTCACCCTGGCTGCGTCCGCCACGCTCCCCGAGATGGCGGAGGTGCTGCCCGCCGCCACCGGGAGGCTGTTCGCGCACCTGACCGAGGCCGGCGTCCCCCTCGCGGGCCCGGTCCACGTGCGGATCCGCTCCCGGGCCACGGAGACGTTCCCCGCGGACCTGGTGGTCTGCGTGCCCGTGCCGGCGCCCCTGCGGCCGCCCGCCGGCACGGCGCTCGAGGTCGACCCCGCCCACCGCGAGGCCGTGGTGGGCCTCGACCAGCGGCAGGCGGACGACCAGCAGCTGCTCGTCGCGGTGCACGACCACCTGTCGACCGGGGCGGCCGGGGACCCGGCGCCGTGCGGGGACAACCGGGAGCTCTACCTGCCGGCGTGGGGCACGGGCGCTCCCGGCGTCGTGCTGGAGGTCGCTGTGCCCGTGGCGGCACCCGGCTGAGGTGGGTCGCTGCGCCCCCGGGGAGGCGGCCTCGCCGCGTGGCACGATGCCGGGATGGTGACCTCGCCCGCGCCGGGCGCCGTCGGGCGGACGCCGCCGCACGCCGCCGGGCGGCGGCCGTCGCGCGGCGACGTCGTGGCCGCGGCGGTCACCGGGGCGGTCGCGGTCGCGGGGCTGCTGGCGCTGCCGCTGCTGGCGCGGCTCGACACCGACCCCGCCGCGGACGCGGCAGTGCCGGCGGACGTGCCGGCGGGATCGGTCGGCTGGTGGCTGGTGCTCCTCGCGCTCGCCGGGCAGGCGGTCGCGCTGGCGTGGGTGCGGTCCCGGCCGCGCGCGGTCCTGCTCGCGGTGTCGGCAGCGGCGGTGGTGGCGGCGCTCGCGGCGGGTGCCGGGGCCGGCGGGCTGACGGGCCTGGCGGTGCTGGTCGCGGTGTACCGGGCGGCTGTCGCGGTGCCGTTCGCGCGGCTGCGCGGGGTGCTGCCCGTCGTGCTCGCGCTGCTCACCGCCGACGGGGCGCTCCGGGGCACCGGCGTCACGGGCAGCGTCCCCCTGCTGCTGGCGGCGGCCCTCGGACAGGCCGTGCTCCTGGTGGCGCTGCCGCTCGGGACCGCGCTGGTCGTGGCGTCCCGGCGGGCCGTCCGCGAGGCGCAGGCCGGTGAGCTCCGCGCGCTGGCCCGCGAGCGCGACGCCCTGGTGCGCACGGCGGTCGCCACCGAGCGGACGGCGATGGCCCGCGAGCTGCACGACATCGCGGCGCACCACCTGTCCGGCATCGCGCTCATGGCCTCGGCGATCGACCGGCAGATCGACACCGACCCCGCCGCGGCCCACGAGGGGGTGCGGGCGGTCCGGGACCAGAGCCGCGTGGTGCTGCAGGACCTGCGGCGGCTGGTCGGGCTGCTGCGCGCGGACGACCCCGCGGAGACCGAGGCGGCGTCCCTGGCGGCCGTCCCGGGGCTGGTCGCGGCTGCGGGCGCGGTGGCCGGGGCGCCGACGACGGTCGAGGTGCTCCGCCCCGAGGGCGCCGACGGGGAGCTGGGCGAGGGCGTCGGTCCGCTCGGGCAGCTCACCGCGTACCGGATGGTCCAGGAGGCGCTGGCGAACGCCCGCTCCCACGCGCCCGGGGCGGCCTGCCGGGTGACGGTCGACGACCGCGGGGCCGCCGCCGTGGTGGTCGCGGTCCGCAACGACCCCCCCGCGCTCGTGCCGGCGCCGGCCGAGCGGGCCGACCGCGGGCACGGGCTGCGGGGGATGCGGGAGCGGGCCGACCTGGTCGGGGCGACCCTGCGGCGCGGTCCGACGCCGGACGGAGGGTGGGAGGTGCGGCTGACGCTGCCCCGGGAGCCCCGCGAGCGGCCCGGCACGGAGCCCGTCGGTGCTTCGCCCACGGGAGCGCCGCCCCCCGGCCGGGCACCCGACCCCGCACCCGACCCCGCACCCGACCCCGGGAGCGGCACCGCCGCGCCCACCCCCCGCACCGTCCCGCCCGCCACCGGAGCCGCCCCATGACCCGCGTCCTCGTCGCCGACGACCAGCCCCTCGTCCGAGCCGGCCTCACCGCCCTGATCGACGCCGAGCCGGACCTCGAGGTCGTGGGCGCGGCCGCTGACGGCGTCGAGGCCCTGGCGCTGGCCCGCAGCACCGCCCCGGACGTCGTGTGCCTGGACGTGCGGATGCCGGGGCGGGACGGGATCTCCGTCGCGCGGGAGCTGTGCGGCCCGGACGCCGAGCACCCGGTGCCGGTGCTCGTGCTGACGACGTTCGATCTCGACGAGTACGTCTTCGGGGCGCTGGAGGCCGGCGCGTCGGGGTTCCTGCTGAAGGACGCGGAGCCGGAGACGATCGTGCACGCGGTGCGGCAGGTCGCGGCGGGGCTCGGGACGCTCGACCAGGCGCTGACGCACCGCGTGCTGCGGGAGTTCGCCGGGCGCCGGCGGCTGCAGCCGGTGACCGTGGAGCGCGGGGCCGACGTGCTGACGGCGCGGGAGCGGGAGATCCTCCAGCTGCTGGCGCAGGGCATGTCGAACGAGGAGATCGCCGCGACGCTGGTCGTCGAGGTGTCGACGGTGAAGTCGCACCTGGCGCGGATGATGCCGAAGCTGGGCGTGCGCTCGCGGCTGCAGGCCGTGGTGTGGGCGTACCAGAACCGCGTCGTGGCGGTGCCGGGCCCGTAAGGGGGTCCGCCCCGGGGGGCACGGCCTGCATCGGAGGATGCAGGCGGCGCAGTTGCGTCCTGCGCGTCTGGAGGGCGACGGTGGCCGGTTCCTAGCGTGGCGAGCGAGAAGAAGGACCCCTCGCGTCGACCCCCGGAGGACACCGTGACGCTCCCCGCACCCACCACCGAGCAGCCCGTCGCGGGCACCGAACCGGCCGTCCGGCTGGTGCAGGTGCGCCGGTCCTACCCCAGCGGCCGCGGCACCGTCGAGGCGCTCGCGGGCGTCTCCCTGGCGCTGCCGCCCGGGTCGGCCACCGCGATCATGGGGCCGTCCGGGTCCGGCAAGTCCACGCTGCTGAACTGCGCAGCCGGTCTGGACCGCCCGACCAGCGGGCAGGTGCTGGTCGGCGGCGACGACCTGACCGCCCTGTCCCCGGACGCCGTCACGCGGCTGCGCCGGGAGCGCATCGGGTTCGTGTTCCAGTCGTACAACCTGGTCGGGCACCTCACGGTCGCCGAGAACGTCGCGCTGCCGCTGCAGCTCGGCGGGCGCGCGCCGGACCCGCACCTGCGCCGCTACCTCATGGCGGCCGTCGGGCTGGAGGGGATGGAGGACCGCCTGCCGGGCGAGCTGTCCGGCGGTCAGGCGCAGCGCGTCGCGATCGCCCGGGCGCTCATCACGCGGCCGGCGGTGGTCTTCGCGGACGAGCCCACCGGGGCGCTCGACTCGCACACGGGCGCCCAGGTGCTCGACGTGCTGCGCACGACGGCGGCCACGCTGCACCAGACCCTCGTCCTGGTGACGCACGACGCCCGCGTGGCCGCCACGGCGGACCGGGTGCTGTTCCTGGCCGACGGCCTCGTGGTCGGCCACCTGGACGAGCCCACGGTCGAGCAGGTCACCGACCGCATGCTCGGGCTCGGGCGGTGAGCGGCATGTGGTCCTCCGCCCTGTCCGCCGTGCGGGTCCACCGTGCGGGCCTCGCCGGCAGCGCGCTCGTCGTCGTCCTGGCCGCGGCCCTGCTGACCGCGACCGGGGCGTGGGTCGAGGCGGGCCTCCGGCTGTCGGCGTCACCCGGCGCGCAGGCCGACCCGTCGGCCGCGATGCTGCTGGCGGTGGCGTCCTCCTTCGCGGGCACCGCCGTGCTGATCGCCCTGCTGGTGGTCGCGTCGACGTTCGCGGGCGCGCTGCGGCCGCGGTCCCGCGAGTTCGCGCTGCTGCGCGCCATCGGCGCCACGACCGCCCAGGTCCGGTCGTCGATCACCGCCGAGGTGCTGCTGGTGTTCGCGGTCGCGGCGCCGCTCGGCACGGTGCCGGGCCTGCTCCTCGCGCCGCGGCTGACCGGGGTGCTGCGGGCCGGGGGCGTGGTGCCCGAGGGCTTCGCCATGACCCTGTCGCCGTGGCCCGTGCTCGCGACGCTCGCCCTGCTGGTGCCGACGGCGCTGCTCGCGGCCCGGGTCGCCGCCCGGGAGAGCGCGCGCCTCAGCCCGGCGACCGCGCTGCAGCGCTCGGCGGTGGAGCGGTCGGGGCTGTCGCGGGGGCGCCGTCTGACGGCCCTCGTGCTCGCGGCGGTGGGGCTGGCCGCCGCCGGCGTGCCGTTCGTGCTGCCCGGGCTGATGGGCAGCGCGGCGGCGACGACGTCCGCGTTCCTGCTCATCACGTCCGCCGCGCTGGCGGGCCCGCTGCTGGTGGGCTGGGCGGCCCGCCGCGGCCTCGCGCTGGGGCGGCGCGGCGCCGTGACCACGCTGGCGCTGGCGAACGCCCGGGGCTTCTCGCGGCGCCTCACCGGGGCGATCGTGCCGCTCGCGCTGCTGCTGGCGCTCGGCACCGTGCAGTCCGGCGTCAACGCGGGCGTCGTCGAGGCGGCGGAGCGGCAGGTGCGCGAGGGCGTCACCGCGGACCTCGTGGTGCCCGACCGGCCGGACGTGGCCGACGCCGCCGCCCGCGTCGCCGCCCTCCCGGGCGTGGCCGACGCCGCGGCGACGACGCTCGTGCCCGCGCAGGTCATGGTCGACGAGCCCGACGAGGACCTGCCGTTCCTGGACGCGCTGGGCTGGGAGCCGACCACCCTGCGCACCGTCCCGGCGCAGGCCGGCCTGCTCGACCCGGACGTCCGGGCGGGCGACCTGGCCGGCCTGGCGGACGACGGCACGATCGCGCTGAGCCGCGAGGCGGCCGTCGGCGGCCCCGGGGTGGGCGGGCAGGTGCTGGTCCGGATCGGCGGGCAGGAACGGCAGCTCACGGTGGTCGCGCTGTACGACCGGGGACTCGGCCTCGGCGACTACCTGGTGGGCGAGCGGGTCGCGGCGGACGCCGCGGCGACCGGAACCGAGACGGCCGGCGGGGCGGTGCTCGTGCGTCTCACCGCTCCCGGCGCGGCACCGGCGGTGCGCGCCGAGCTGGGGGCCGCGGGCCTCGCGGTCACGGACGCCGCCGGCTACGCGGCCCAGGTGCGGAACGCCGCCGCGGGGGAGCAGGGCCTGTCCACCTGGCTGCTGCTCGCGCTGCTGGCGTTCGTGGCGGTCGCGGCGGCGAACACGCTGGTGCTGCTCGTGCGGTCCCGGGCGCCCGAGCTGGCGCTGCTGCGCCGCACGGGGGCCACCCGCCGGCAGCTGCTCGGCATGGTGACCGTGGAGTCCGGCCTGACCACGCTCACGGCGCTCGCGGTCGGCGTGGCGTGCGTGCTGCCCGCCCTGGTGGGCGTCGGCCAGGGCCTGCTCGGCAGCCCGCTGCCCGTGCTGGACGTCGGCGTGCTCGCGGGGCTGGCCGTCGCCGTGGTGGCGATCGGGGTGGTCGTGCCCGTCGCCGCGGCCGTGCGGGGCGTGCGGGGCGCGACCCCGGCGGCGCGGGCCTGACCCCGGCTGAGCCACCCGCGCCCGCCCCGGTCTCACCCGCACCCGCCCCGCGCCCGGCCGGCGACGCGCACCGCGTCCTGGCCGGGCGTCGTCGTCAGCTGCCGGGCTGCAGCGCCTGGACGGTCAGCAGCGTCACGTCGGTGCTCGCGCAGGCCTCGAGGCCGGCGTCGGGGACGTAGAGCGACTCGGTGGACCCGGGCGGGTAGACGCGGAACCCGTCGGGCTGCACCGGCGAGCACGACTCGGCGGGGTAGTTCTGCGCGACGGAGACGGTCAGGGGAGCGTGCGCGGTGCCGCCGGGGTCCAGCGTCACCGTGTCGTGGACGCTCGACCGGTCGAGCGTCGCGGACGCGCCGACCTGCTCGCCGTCCCCGCCGCCGACGAACGACACGCCCGGCCAGCCCTGGAGCCAGCAGGCGTCGTCCCCGGTGTTGGTGAGGACGAGGTCGACGTGCCGGCTGCCGGCGGCGGCGTCCTGGTCGGCGACGGACAGCTCGAGGTCGCCGGTCGCGCAGCGCGCGAGCTCCAGCCCGTCGCCCGCGCCCTCGTCGCCGGACGAGCCGCCGGGGCCCTCGCCGGCCGTCCCGCCGCCGGCGTCCGCACCACCGGTCGCGCCCGCGCCGGGCGTCGTGGCGTCGTCGCCGGGGGCCGGCGTGCCGGGCGTCGTGGTGGTGGCGGGCGGCGGCGCGGTGGGCGCGGCGGTGTCGCCGGAGGACCCGCAGCCGGCGAGCAGGGTCACGAGCCCGGCGGCCAGCGCGGTGGAGGTCAGGACGGTGCGGCGAACATGTTGCTGTATCACACAGCCATCTTGCGCTCCCCGCGCCGGGGGCGCAGGTCGGCGGGTCAGCGCCGCGGCGCCGTCGTGCCGCGCACCACCAGCGAGGTGGGCAGCCGCTCGTGCACGGCGCGCCCGCGCGCACCGGGCTGCGTCCCGCCCGGCTCGTCCTGCGCCCCGGCACCGCCGGGCAGCGCGGCGAGCAGCAGCTGCACGGCCGTGGAGCCGAGCTGCTGGATCTCCTGCCGGACCGTCGTCAGCGGCGGCGTGGTCGAGGCCGACTCCGGGATGTCGTCGAACCCCACGACCGACAGCTGGTCCGGCACCCGGACGCCGAGCCGGGCGGCGGCGTCGAGGATGCCCATCGCGGAGACGTCGTTGGCGGCGAACACGGCCGTGGGCGGGTCGGGCAGGGCGAGCATCGCGGCCGTCGCCTCGTACGCGGCGCCGCGCCGGTACTCCGCGACGTGCATGAGGTCGGCGTCGGGCGTCACGCCGGCGTCCATGAGCGCCTGGACGTAGCCGGCCTCGCGCAGCGCGGACGACTCCAGGTCGCGGCGGCCGCCGAGGAACCCGATCCGCCGGTGCCCCAGCCCGAGCAGGTGGCGCACGGCGAGCATCGCGCCCTCGAGGTTGTCGGAGTCGACCGTCGGCATCGCGCCCGGGCCGGCGTGCGGGTCGACGGCGACCACCGGGACCGGCGCGTCCGGGTCGACCACGGTGGGCGTCACGAGGATGGCGCCGTCGATCAGCGTGCCGCTCAGCCGCGAGAGGTAGCGGCGCTCCCAGCCGGCCCGTCCGGCGCCCCCGCCGGTGTAGGCGAGCAGCGCGTAGTCGGTGTGGGCGAGCGCCGCGCCGACGCCCTTGAGGATCTCGGTGGAGAACGGCTCGAACTCCGCGACGAGCACCCCGACGGCGAACGTGCGGTGCGACCGCATGCCGCGCGCGACGAGGCTCGACTCGTACCCGAGGCGGTCCACGACCTCCTGGACGTGGGTCGCCGTCGCCAGCGCGATCCCGTCCCTCCCGTTGATCACCTTGGAGACGGTCGCCACGGAGACACCGGCCTCGTGGGCGACGTCCGTGATCGTCACCCGGCGTGCCATGGCCGACATCCTACGGTTGCTAAAACGTTATCGACAACGGTTGACACGGTGGTTTGCCGCCTGCGAGAGTCCCTCGTGCAGTCCGGTCAGCGATGACGAGGGAGGCCCGACGTGAGCACTGGCGCACCAGTCGGCGTCGGCGAGGCCGAAGGGAAGCAGCCGGTGGGCTGACGCCTGGCGGCACATCGGGTCCGACCCACCGGGGAGGACCTCCGGTCAACTCAACGAAGAGGACAGATCTCATGAAGGCACGCAAGACACTCGCGGTCGCGGCCGCGGTGGTCGTGGGAGCCATGGGCCTGGCCGCCTGTGGCGGTGGTGACGACTCCGGGTCCAACGACGGGGGCGGTGACGGGAAGGTCGAGCTGACCTTCTGGCACAACTCCACGACCGGTGACGGCAAGGCGTACTGGGAGGACACGGTCGCCGCGTTCGAGGAGGCCAACCCGAACGTCACGATCACGATCCAGTCCATCCAGAACGAGGACATGGACGGCAAGCTCCAGACCGCCCTGAACTCCGGCGACGCGCCGGACATCTTCATGGCGCGCGGCGGCGGCAAGCTCGCCGACGTGGTCGAGGCGGGCCAGGCCATGGACCTCACCGACAAGCTCACCGACGAGACCAAGTCGGCGCTCGGCGAGGCGTCGCTGTCGGCGTTCTCGATCGACGGCAAGACCTACGGCGTCCCGACGGCCGTCCTCCCCGGCGGCCTGTACTACAGCAAGGACCTGTTCGAGCAGGCCGGCATCACCGAGACGCCGACCACGATGGACGAGCTGAACGACGCCGTCGACAAGCTCAAGGCCGCCGGCATCCAGCCGATCGCGCTGGGCGCCAAGGACGCGTGGCCCGCCGCTCACTGGTACTACTTCTTCGCGCTGCGCGAGTGCTCCGCGGACACGATGGCCCAGGCCGCCGCGGACATGAGCTTCGACGACGAGTGCTGGACCAAGGCCGGTCAGGACCTGCAGGACTTCGCGGGCACCGAGCCGTTCAACAACGGCTTCCTCACCACCTCCGCGCAGCAGGGCGCCGGCTCGTCGGCCGGTCTCGTCGCCAACCACCAGGCCGCCATGGAGCTCATGGGCGCCTGGGACCCGGGCGTCATCGCCTCGCTGACCCCGGACCAGAAGCCGCTGGCCGACCTCGGCTGGTTCCCCTTCCCGGCGGTCGACGGCGGCAAGGGCGACCCGAGCGCCATGATGGGTGGCGTCGACGGCTTCAGCTGCTACGTGGACGCCCCGGCCGAGTGCGCGGACTTCCTGAACTTCGCCGCTCAGAAGGAGTACCAGGAGAACTACGCCAAGGCGTTCGTCACCCTGCCGGCGAGCAAGGAGGCGCAGGGCGTCGTCACCGACCCGGCCCTGCAGGACGTCCTCGCGGCCTACAACGACGCGGCCTACGTGTCGGTGTGGCTCGACACCCTGTTCGGCCAGAACGTCGGCAACGCGCTGAACACCAGCGTCGTCGACATGCTGGCGGGCAACGGCAGCCCCGACGCGATCGTCGAGACGGTCAACGCCGCGGCGGCCAAGGAGTAGCTGGATCATGAGCGACTCGCAGGGCGTGGGCCCGCTGGTCACGACGTCGCCCGAGGGTCGCTCGGGTGTCGGGGACGGTGCCGTCACGGCGCCGTCCCCGGCCCCCCGGCCGCGGCGCCGGAAGAGGGGGAGCTGGCGTCAGCGGCTCGAGGTCACCCTCCTGACCGGCCCCGCCATCCTGATCTTCCTGGCGTTCGTGATCTTCCCGGTCGTCATGGCCGCCTACTACGGGTTCTTCAAGTGGAAGGGCTACGGCCCTCCGACCGACTTCGTCGGGCTGCAGAACTACCTCACGATCTTCCAGGACCCGACCTTCATCGACGCCCTGCGGCACAACGGCTTCATCGTCGTCATGTCGCTCGTCATGCAGGGTCCCGCAGCCGTCATCCTGGCGCTGCTGCTCAACCGCAAGATCCGCGGGCGGTCGCTGATCCGCGTGCTGATCTTCGTCCCGTACGTGATCTCCGAGGTCATCGTCGGCACCGGCTGGAGCCTCATGCTCCAGACCAGCGGCGCCGTGAACGACCTGCTCGGCAAGATCGGCCTCTCGGGCTGGGCCGTCGACTGGCTGTCCGACCCGAAGATCGCCATCTGGTCGCTGATGATCATCATCACCTGGAAGTACATCGGCTTCGCGGTGATCCTGTTCCTCGCCGGCCTGCAGTCGATCCCCGAGGAGCTCCACGAGGCCGCCGCCATCGACGGCGCGTCCTACTGGCAGGCGCAGCGCAGCATCACGCTCCCGCTGCTCGGCCCGACCATCCGGATCTGGGCGTTCCTGTCGATCATCGGCTCGCTGCAGCTGTTCGACCTCGTCTACATCATCTGGGGCCAGTACGTGTCCGCCACGGCGGGGACGTCGACGATGGCCACGTACATGGTGCTCAACGGCCGGAACGCCGGGAACTACGGCTTCGGCAACGCGGTCGCGGTCGTGCTGTTCCTCATCTCGCTGGTCATCGCGCTGACCTACCAGCGCTTCGTGCTCCGGCGTGACACCGAGGGCGCGCTCACGGAGAGGAAGAAGTGATGGCCGCCACCGCCGTGCAGGCGTCGCCCGTCGCCGCTCCCGGCCCCGCCCCGCGGCGCCGCGGGAAGTCGCTGGACCGCGTCAACCCGATGGTCTACGTCGTCGCGTGGGCCCTGGTCGGGGTGTGCATCGCCCCGGTGCTGTACATCATCCTGGGCGGCCTGCGGACGAACTCGCAGATCACGCAGGACCCGTCGGGCTTCCCCTCGACGTGGGAGTTCGGCAACTACGTCGACGTGCTGGGCAGCTCGCTGTTCTGGCAGCAGGCCGGCAACTCCGCGATCACGGCGATCGCGACCACCATCGGCGTGGTCGTGCTCGGGGTGATGGCCAGCTTCGTGCTCGCCCGGTACGACTTCCTCGGGCGCGGCGCGATGTACTCCCTGTTCGCCGCGGGCCTCATGTTCCCGATGACGGTGGCCATCACGCCGCTGTACATCATGATCAAGAGCCTCGGCCTCATGAACAGCCTGGCCGGCATCATCCTGCCGCAGATCGCCTTCGCGCTGCCGACGACGATCATCATCCTGGTGCCGTTCCTGCGGGCCATCCCGAAGGAGCTGGAGGAGGCCGCCGCCATCGACGGCGCGAGCCGGCTCGGGTTCTTCTTCCGGATGGTGGTGCCGCTGTCCGTGCCGGGCGTCGTCACCGTCGGCATCCTCGCGTTCATCGCGAGCTGGAACAGCTACATGCTGCCGCTGTTCATCCTGAACGACGAGTCCATGTACACCCTGCCGCTGGGTGTGCAGTCGTTCGCCTCGCAGTACTCCGTCGACACCGCCCGGGTGCTGGCGTTCACGTCGCTGTCCATGATCCCCGCGCTGATCTTCTTCTCGCTGTTCGAGCGGCGGATCGTCGGCGGGCTCACCGGCGCCGTCAAGGGCTGAGGCCACCGGTGCCCCGGCGGCCGCGCGGCTGCCGGGGCACCGGGCCCGCCCCCCTCGCACGTCCTTCTCTCTAGGAGCACCTCCGCGTGTCCGACCACATCGCCGACCGCCCCGCAGGACGCGTGGCCCCGTCGCTCCCCGCCCTGCCCGCCTGGCCCGTCGTCTCGGACCGCGTGCGCGACCTGCACGCCCGGATGACGCTGGAGGAGAAGCTCGCCCAGCTGGTGGGCTACTGGCTCGACCAGAACGGCACCGTCGCGCCGATGCAGTCCGAGATGGCCGCCGGCCAGAAGGACTCCGGCCAGCTCCCCGAGATCACCCGCCACGGCCTGGGGCACTACACCCGCGTGTACGGCACCCGCCCGGTGGAGCCGGCGGAGCGCGCGGCCTGGCTGTGGGCCGAGCAGCGTCGCCTCAAGCGCGAGACCCGGCTCGGCATCCCCGCGCTGGTCCACGAGGAGTGCCTCACGGGCCTCGCGGCGTGGAAGGCCGCCACCTACCCGACGCCGCTCGCCTGGGGCGCGTCGTTCGACCCGGACCTGGTGCAGGAGGCCGCCCGCGCGATCGGCGACTCGATGCGCGAGCTCGGTATCCACCAGGGCCTCGCCCCCGTGCTCGACGTCGTCGGCGACCCGCGCTGGGGCCGCGTCGACGAGTGCATCGGCGAGGACCCGTACCTGGTCGGCACCGTCGGCACCGCGTACGTCCGCGGCCTCCAGGAGGCCGGCGTGCACGCGACGCTCAAGCACTTCGTGGGCTACTCCGCCTCCACGGCGGGGCGCAACCACGCGCCGGTCGAGGCCGGCCCCCGCGAGATCGCGGACGTCTACCTGCCGCCGTTCGAGATGGCGGTCCGCGACGGCGGCGCGCGCTCGGTGATGAACGCGTACGTCGACATCGACGGCGTCCCGCTCGCGGCGAGCACCGAGTACCTGACGCAGGTGCTGCGCGAGGAGTGGGGCTTCGACGGCGTCGTCGTCGCCGACTACTTCGCCGTGGCGTTCCTCGAGGTCATGCACCGGATCGCCGCCGACCGCGGCGAGGCGGCCGCGCTGGCGCTCGAGGCCGGCCTCGACATCGAGCTGCCCACCGGGGACGCGTTCCTCGAGCTCGCGGACCGGATCCGCTCCGGCGAGGTGGACGAGGCGCTCGTGGACCGCGCCGTGCTGCGCGCGCTCGCCCAGAAGGAGGAGCTCGGGCTGCTCGACCCCGAGGCGTTCGAGGACGAGCCGCCGGCCGAGATCGACCTGGACTCCCCGCGGCAGCGCGAGCTGGCGCGACGCCTCGCCGAGGAGTCCGTGGTGCTGCTCGCCAACGACGGCGTGCTGCCGCTGGCCCGGCCGGCGCGCGTCGCCGTCGTGGGCCCGAACGCGGCCCGGCCCGAGGCGCTCATGGGCTGCTACTCGTTCGCCAACCACGTGCTCGCGCACCACCCGGGCCTGCCGGTCGGCTTCGAGATCCGCAGCGTCCAGGAGGCGCTGCTGGCCGCGCTCCCGGAGGGCACCTCGGTCGTCACCGCCGAGGGCTGCACCGTCGAGGGCGACGACCGGTCCGGCTTCGCGGAGGCGGTCGCCGCGGTGGCGGACGCGGACGTGGCCGTGGTCGTCGTCGGCGACCAGGCGGGCCTGTTCGGGCGCGGCACGGTCGGCGAGGGCAACGACGTCGAGTCGCTCGAGCTGCCCGGCGTGCAGCGCGCCCTCGTGGCCGACCTGGTCGCCACCGGCACGCCCGTCGTCATGGTGCTGCTCACCGGCCGGCCGTACGCGATCGGCTGGGCCCTCGACGGCATCGGCCCGCGTCCCGCGGCGGTCGTGCAGGCGTTCTTCCCCGGCGAGGGCGGCGGCGACGCGATCGCCGACGTGCTCACCGGCGCCGTGAACCCGTCCGGCCGGCTGCCCGTGTCGCTGCCGCGCGCGGCCGGCGCCCAGCCGTACCGCTACCTGCACCCGGTGCTCGGCGGGCCGTCCGACGTCACGTCGACCGACCCGACGCCGGTGCGGCCGTTCGGGTTCGGCCTGGCGTACACGACCTTCGCCTACTCGGACCTGGCCGTCGACGCCACGGTGGACTCGGCCGCGTCGTTCGAGGCCGCGGTCACGGTGACCAACACCGGGGACGTCGCGGGCACGGAGACCGTCCAGCTCTACGGGCGCGACGTGCACGCCTCGCTGGTCCGGCCCGTCGCGCAGCTGCTCGGCTACGGGCGGGTGGACCTGGAGCCCGGCGAGTCGCGCCGGATCACGTTCCGCGTCCCGACCACGCGCCTGGCGTTCACGGACCGCCGGATGGTGCGGGTGGTCGAGCCCGGCGACGTCGAGGTGTGGGTCGCGTCCCACTCCCAGGCGTCCGCGCCGGACGCGCTGGGCGACACGACGGGCGGGGCGATCAGCAACAGCCGCGGCCGCGAGGAGCGCGCGCTGCCGGGCACCGCCACGCCGCGGCGCACGGTCGTCGTCACCGGCGGGGTGCACGAGATCACCGGCGCCGACCAGCGCGTGGTCGAGGTCAAGGTCACCGCGCCGTGACGACGGTCCCCAACCCGCTGCTGCCCGGCTGCTACCCCGACCCGTCGGTCTGCCGGGTCGGGGACGACTACTACCTCGTCACCTCGACGTTCGAGTACCTGCCCGGGCTGCCGGTGTTCCACAGCCGCGACCTCGCGAGCTGGGAGCAGATCGGGCACGTCGTCGACCGCCCCGGGCAGCTCGACTACACCGGCCTGGCGTCCTCGTCCGGCCTGTACGCCCCGACGATCCGGCACCACGACGGCCGGTTCTGGGTCATCTGCACGCTCGTGGACCAGGCGGCGGCCACCCGCGAGCCGGGCCGCGGCAACTTCCTCGTGACCGCCACCGACCCGGCCGGCCCGTGGTCCGACCCGGTGTGGCTGGACGAGGACGGCATCGACCCGTCGATCCTGTTCGACGACGACGGCCGCGTCTGGGTGCACGGCACCCGGCCGGCTCGGCAGCCCGAGTGGCACGACCAGACCGAGGTCTGGGTGCGCGAGCTCGACACGGAGACGCTGCGCCTGACCGGCCCGGAGCACGTCGTGTGGTCCGGCGCCGTCCGCGGCGCGGTCTGGGCGGAGGGGCCGCACCTGTACCGGGTGGGCGACGGCTACTACCTGCTCGCGGCGGAGGGCGGCACCGAGTTCCACCACGCCGTCAGCGTCGCGCGCGCCGACCGCGTCACCGGCCCGTACACCGGGAACCGGGGCAACCCGGTCCTCACGCACCGGCACCTGGGCCGCGGGTCGGGCGTCGTGGGCGTCGGGCACGCGGACCTGCTGGAGGCGGCCGACGGCACGTGGTGGGCGGTCGCGCTCGCGATGCGGACCTACGGCGGCTACCACTACCCGCTCGGGCGGGAGACGTTCCTCGTGCCCGTGACGTGGGAGGACGGCTGGCCGGTGTTCGCGCCGGGCCTGGGTCGCGTGCCGGACCACGTCGAGGTGGCGGGCGCCGGCGCCTGGCCCCCCGGGGTCGTCCAGGCCGCCGCTCCCGGGCCCGTCCCGGCCGGTGACCTCCGGTGGACCGCGGTGCGCGCGCTGCCGTCCGAGGTCGCCACCGCCGACGGTGACGCGTGGCTGCTGCCCGTGCGCCCCGCGGGTCTGGGCGACGTGGAGGTGCCGGCGTTCCTGGGCCTGCGCCAGCAGCGCACCGACCTCGACCTGCGCGTGACGCTCGAGGCCGACCTGGCCGAGGGCGAGGAGGCCGGCCTCGCGGCACGGCAGTCCGAGCGGCACCACGTCCGGCTGTCGGTCGGCGCCGCGCAGCCGGACGGCACCCGGCGGGCCGTGCTCGTGCGCCGTGCGGACGACGACGAGACCGAGCTGGGCTCGGTGACCCTCACCGGGCCGGAGGGCGCCCCGGTCACGCTGCTGCTGCGCGCCCGCGGCACGCAGTACGCCCTGCACGCCGGGATCGGGGACGCCGAGCCGGTGCTCGTCGGGCACGCCGACGCCCGCTGGCTCGACTCGGTGACCACCGGCGGGTTCCTCGGCGTGTGGCTCGGGGTGCACGCGACGAGCGGCGGCCGGCCGACGACGTCGGTGGTGCGGGTCCGCGAGGTGCTGCTCGACCACCCGCGGTAGCGGCTGCCGCACGACGACGAGGCGCGGCGTCCCGGTCGGGGCGCCGCGCCTCGTGTCTCAGCCCAGCGTGGTCCGCACGAACTCGACGGCCTCCAGGTCCTCCTGCGGGCCGCCGGACTCGTGCCCGTTGTAGCGCCAGACCCGCAGCTCCTTCGGGCCCTGCCACTCGCGGTGGGCCGCCACGACCGTCGACGGCGGCACCACGGGGTCCATGAGGCCCACCGAGAACCGCGCGGGGGCGGTGCCGCGGCGGGCCATCGCGACGCCGTCCACGTAGGACAGCGTGCGCAGCACCTGCTCGGCGGCGTCCCGGTGGATCGCGAGGTACTCGACGACCTCCGAGAACGGCTTGGCGTCGGTGATGCCGATCGCCCGCGCGATGTCGCACAGGAACGGCACGTTCGCGACGACGGCGCCCACGCCGTCCGCCAGCGCGCCCGCCGCGAGCGCCATCGCGCCGCCCTGGCTGCCGCCCACCACCGCGACCCGGTCGGGGTCGACGCCCGGCAGGGCGCGGGCGGCGTCCACGGCGAGCACCGCGTCGGTCAACAGCCGGCGGTAGTAGTACGTGGCCGGGTCCTCGATGCCGCGCGTCATCACGCCCGGCACCTGCGGGCCGGTGCCCCAGGGGTCCGGCGTCGCGCCGCGGCTCCAGCCGGCGCCCTGGCCGCGGCTGTCGACGTACAGGTGCGCGAAGCCCGCGGAGGCCCACAGCAGGTTCTCCGTGACCTCGCCGCGGCCGCCGCCGTAGCCGACGTACTGCACGACCACCGGGAGCGGGCCGTCCACCCCGGCGGGGCGGCGGTACCACGCGCGCACGGGGTCGCCCGCGAAGCCCGGGAACGTGACGTCGTGCAGCTCGACCGTCGTCAGCGGCGTCGCCACCGGCTCCACCGTCGTCGCGGCGCCGCGCCCGCGGCTCTCGGTGAGCGTGCCCGCCCAGAACGCGTCGAAGTCCTCCGGGTCCACCAGCGCGGACACGTGCTCCCACAGCTGCGGCTCGGCCAGGTCCAGGTACACGGCACTCCCGTCATCGACGACGTCATGGACGGGAGAACGATATCGGTGCGGCGGTGACGTCCGAGGTCAGACACCCAGGAGGCCGCCGATCCGCGTGGACGGCACCCCGGGCCCGCCCACGGCGCGGCCCCCGCCTACGCTGGCCGGGTGACCGCGCTGCACGACCGGACCGCCCTCGACCTGCGTGACGGCCTGCGCGCCGGCGACCTCGACCCGGTGGCGGTCGCCGACCACTTCCTGGCGCGGGCGGCGGCGAGCGACCTGGGCGCGTTCGCGACGACCACGCCGGAGGCCGCGCGGGCACGGGCGTCGGCGCTCGCGGCGGCCGGCCCGGTGGCGGGTGCGGTGCTGTGGGGGCTGCCGCTGGCGGACAAGGACCTGGGGGACCGCGCGGGGGTGCCGACGGGGTTCGGGTCCCGGGCGTGGGCCGGTGCGCACCGGTACGTCCCCGAGGTGAGCGGCGACGTCGCGCAGGTGCTGGACGCCGCCGGCGCGGTGTCGCTCGGGAAGACCGCGGCGCCGGAGCTCGGGTTCCCGGCGACCACCGAGCCGCTGACCGGGCCGCCCGCCCGGAACCCGTGGGACCCGGGGCGCAGCGCCGGCGGGTCCAGCGGCGGCGCGGCGGTGGCGGTCGCGGCGGGCCTGCTGCCCGTGGCGCCGGGCTCGGACGGCGGCGGGTCCATCCGGATCCCCGCGGCGGCGTGCGGGCTGGTGGGGCTGAAGCCGACGCGTGGCCTGCTGCCGGCCGGCGGCGGGGTGGAGTCGCTCGGCGGTCTGGTGGTGCACGGGCCGATCGCCCGGACCACGGCGGACGCGGCGCTGCTGCTGGAGGGCCTGCTGCCGCGGGACGCCGACGGGGCGGTGCCGCACCCGCGCACGCTGCGGACCGCCGCCGGGCCGGCCGGGTCGTACCTCGCGGCGGCGCTGCACGGCGCGACGCCGGACGGGCGGTCGGCGTTCCGGGTGGGCGTCAGCACGTTCAGCGCCTGGCAGGACGCGTACGACGTGGCGCCGGGGCCCGAGGCGGTGGCCGCGCTGGACGACGCGGTCGCCGCGCTGGGCGCGCTCGGGCACGACGTCCAGGACACCGGGCGCTGGGACCCCGACCCGCGCTACGCGCCCGCGTTCCGCGCGCTGTGGATGGCCGGCGCGTCCGCGGTGCCGCTCGACGACCCGGAGCGGCTCGCGCTGCTGGAGCCCCTCAGCCGCTGGCTGGTGGAGCAGGGCCGCGCGCTGCCGGCGCGGGCGCTCGCGGAGGCGCTGGCGGACCTCGCGCGGTTCGAGCGCACGATGGTGACGCGCGTCGGGCGCTACGACGCGGTGCTGCTGCCGGCGATGGCGATGACCCCGCGGCCGCTCGGGTGGTACGACGCGGAGGACCCGGAGCGGAGCTTCGCGCAGCAGTGCGCGTACACGCCGTACACCTCGATGCTCAACGTCGCGGGGCTGCCCGCGATCACGGTGCCGGTGCGGTGGACGGACGCCGACGACGCCGCGCCGGCGGGGCTGCCGATGGGGGTGCAGCTCGCGGGGCGCCCCGGGAGCGAGCACGTGCTGCTGGCGCTCGCGGCGCAGCTCGAGGAGCGGCTCCGCTGGCCGGATCGGCGACCGCCGACCTGGTGACCGGTCAGCTCGCGCGGCGCCGCGCCCGGTAGACGGCCGTCATCCGGTCGAACTCGTCGCGGGTCAGGCCCATCGCCTCGATCATCTCGACCTCGAGCCGCTGGTGCTCGACCCGCTCCGCCGCGGTGCGGGGCGGCCGCGCGGCGAAGTAGCGCGCGCTGACCTCGGTCAGGCGGTCGTGGTCGATCGGCCGGCTGCTCATGCCGAGCACCGTACGACCGACCACCGACACGCCCCGGACGGGCGGGGCGGCCCGGCGGTCAGCCCCCGGCGACCACGTCGACGAGGCGGTCGAGGAACGCGGTCTGCGCCTCCACCAGCAGCCCGCGCGCCTCGTCGAGGCCGTACCAGCGCAGCTCGTCCAGCTCCGGGAACGTGACCTCCCGCCCGCTGCGGGGCGGCCACTCCACCGTGACCTGACTGACCGGCCCGCGGGAGGCGGCGAGGTCCAGGCCCGTGGCGCGCGCCCACAGGTGCACGACCTTGCCCGCGCGCTGGCGGACCTCCCCGAGGTCGACGTCCACCCCCGGGGGTGCGGGGACGCCGACCTCCTCCGCGAACTCGCGCAGGGCGGTCGCGAGCGGGTCCTCGCCGGGCAGCGGCTCGCCCTTCGGCACGGTCCAGGACCGGGGCCGTCGCGCCCAGAACGGCCCGCCCATGTGCCCGACGAGCACCTGGAGCGCGTCGTCCGGCCCCCGGCGGTGCAGCAGCAGGCCGGCGCTGGTGCGCGCGGCGGCGGTCACGGGCGGTCCGGGGTGTCGCGGGTTCCTCGCACGGCACCGATCCTGCACCCGGCGCGCGGGCTCAGCGCGGCAGGAGCACCTCGACGCCGGCCTCCGCGAGCGCCCGCGCGAGGTCGGGGGGCGGCGGGGCGTCCGTGACCAGGTAGTCGGCGCGGGCGAGCTCGGCGATCTGCGCGAACAGCCGGCGGCTGAACTTGGAGGAGTCGGCGAGCACCGCCACCTTGTCGGCGCGGTCCATCATCTCGCCCATCATCGAGGCCTCCACGAGGTTGCTGGTGGAGAACCCGACGTCGGGGGAGACCGCGCCGACGCCGATCAGCGCGATGTCGCAGCGGATGTCGACCTCCGGCTGGTGCGTCCACGCGGGCAGCCGGACGGGGCCGAGCGTCGCCTGGTCCATGAGGCGCACGCTGCCCCCGAACACGTACAGGTCGCGGTAGACCTTGGGGTCGAGCTCGGTGGCGCCGCGCAGGCTGTTGGTGGCCACGGTCAGGTCGCGGTGGTCGGCCAGGGCGCGCACGAGCGCGAGCGTCGTGGTCCCGGCGTTGACGATCACCGCCTGCCCGTCGCGGACGAGCTCGGCCGCGCGGGCGCCGATCTGCTCCTTGGCCTGGGTCTGCAGGCGCATGCGCACGTCGAGCTCGGTGTTCGGGCGGGGGGCGGCGGACAGCCCGACCGCGCCGCCGTGGGTGCGGACCAGCACGCCGTCGGCGTCGAGCTGGTCGAGGTCCCGGCGGATCGTGTCCGCCGACACCTCGAAGCGCTCGGCGAGCTGCGCGACCGTGACCTCGCCCGCGTCGGCGACGAAGGCGGCGAGCTCGGCCTTGCGCCCGGCGGGGAGGCGGCGGGGGGTGCTGTCGGAGGACGACATACGAAATATCTAGCACAAAAACGCGCAGCCCGGAGGAAGAACGCAGCTCGCCGCGCACAGCACCGCAGGCCGTGCAGCACCCCGTCGGAGCCTCCGACGGGCCGCCGGAGAGGGGATCGGTCCCGCTCCGCCTGCGGTCGCGCTCCCATCCGCGGTCCGCCGTGCGTGCGTCCCCATGCGGGGCCGGAACCCCTTGACGGCCGCACAACCCCGCACTACCGTGCTCAAACACGCAGAGATGCGCACTCAGCCGCAAGAAGCGGCAACCCTGGAGGGAGAGTCATGAGCAACGGAGCTCGGATGCGGTACCTGGGCGGCACGGCGGTGGTCGGCGCGGCGGCGCTGCTGCTCACCGCGTGCGGCAGCGGCGGCGGCGACGCCGCAGAGGGGGGATCGTCCGGGGGCGACGTCACCATCGAGTTCGCGCAGTGGTGGGAGCCCGAGCTCCCCGACGGCGCGTTCCGCGAGCTGATGGACCAGTTCGAGTCGGAGAACCCCGGCATCACCGTCGAGCTGCTGAGCGGCCCGTACGCCTCGACCAAGGAGCAGGTGCTCGCCGGCGCGGCCGCGGGCACGATGTCCGACGTCGTCGGCCTCGACGGCGCCTGGGTCAACGACTTCGCGAAGCAGGGGTCCATCGCGGACCTCTCGGCGCTGATGTCCGAGGACGGGTTCGACGACAGCCAGCTCGTCAGCCAGGTCCAGGTGGACGGCAGCACGTACATGATCCCGGTCGTCAACTTCGTGTACCCGATGTTCAGCAACGACGACCTGCTGTCCCAGGCCGGCGTCGACACCCCGCCGAGCACCCGCAGCGAGTTCGCGGACGCCGCGGAGGCGGTCACGGCGCTCGGCGACAACACCTACGGCTGGGTCCTCCCGCTCTCGCTCGAGGCCCCCAACGGCGTGCAGAACGACGTCATGTCGTGGGTGTGGGCGTCCGGCGGCTCCATGCTGGAGGACGGCCAGCCGGCGCTGACGGACAACCCGGACGTCGAGAGCGGCATCCAGTTCGTCGCCGACCTCTGGGACGCGGGCGTCGTGGCCCCCGGCTCCTTCACGATGAAGGAGCAGGACAAGGTCGAGGAGTTCACCAACGGCCGCGTCGGCATGATGATCGACTCCCTGGCGCACGTCACGACGATCCAGGAGTCGAACCCCGACCTCAGCTTCTCGATCTCCGCCATCCCGGCCGAGGACGGGTACACCGGTGAGCGCGGCATCCCGTACGCCTCCTGGGGCATCGGCGTCGCCGAGAACTCGGAGCACAAGGCCGAGGCGATGAAGCTCGTCGAGTTCCTCATGAGCGAGGAGACGAACGCCGAGCTGTCGTCCATCGCCAACGCGTTCCCCGGCAACACGGAGTCCGTGCCGGACTTCGTCGAGGACAACGAGCTGTTCGCCACCGCGTTCGAGATCTACCAGGACGGCTACCCGGCGAACGAGTTCACCGGCCTGCCCGTCGCCGAGGAGCTCATGCGCCAGCTCGGCGAGCAGCTCCAGAAGACCCTGAACGGGGACCAGAGCGTCGACGACGCCCTGACCGCCGCCCAGAAGTCGTGGGAGAGCGAGTTCTGACCCACCCCGAGAGCGACCGCGCCGGGCGGGACCCTGACCCGTCCGGCGCGGTCCTCGGTCAAGGAGGACCGACCGTGTTCACCTCGCACGCGCAGCGGACACCGGCCACGGCCGGGGCGTCCCGCGCCACGGGCGCCGCCCGCACCGACGGCGCGCCCGGCACCGGGGGCCCGCCCGCCCCGGCCCCGCCGGCCACCCGGCCGGCGTGGGAGCGGCTCAAGCGCCGCCTCACCCCGTACGGGTTCCTGAGCCCGACCGGCGTCCTGCTGGCGATCCTCATGCTGACGCCGATCGTCATGGTGATCTGGTACTCGCTGCTCGACGGCGTCATCACCACCAGGAACTCGGCGTTCGTGGGCTTCGCCAACTACACCGAGGTCCTCACCGACCCGGTGTTCTGGACGGCGGCGCGCAACACCCTGGTGTTCACGACGGTGAGCGTGGTGGCGCACTTCGCGATCGGCCTCGGCTTCGCGATGCTGCTGAACACCCCGCTGCTCAGCCACCGCGTCAAGGCGTTCTTCCGCGTGATCTACGTGCTGCCGTGGCTGTTCACGGTCGCGATCATCGCGGTGCTGTGGCGGCTGCTGCTCAACCCGAACGGCGTCGTGAACTACCTGCTGGGCACGGTCGGGCTGACCGACGGCCAGACGGAGTGGCTCGCGAACCCCAGCACGGCCCTCGCGGCCGTCACGTTCATCAACGTCTGGGCCGGCTACCCGTTCTTCATGATCTCGCTGCTCGCCGGCCTGCAGGGCATCCCGCGGGACCTGTACGAGGCGGCCCGCGTCGACGGCGCGACGCCCTTCCAGCAGTTCCGCAACGTCACCGTCCCGCAGCTGCGCCCGATCATCATCTCGATGGCGCTGCTGGACTTCATCTGGACCACGCAGCAGTTCGCGCTGATCTGGATGACGACCGGCGGCGGGCCGATCAACGCGACCGAGATGCTCAGCACCTTCACGTACAAGCTGGCGTTCAGCCGGTACGAGTTCTCCGTGGCGTCCGCGTCCGCGGTCGTGGTGCTGCTCGCGTCGATGGTCCTCGCATTCTTCTACGTCCGGCACCAGAAGGCACGGGACTGATCATGGCGACCCTCACCACCACCCCCACGGCCCGGCCCGGGGCACCCGCCCTGCGCACCCCGCCCCGCCGGACCGGGCAGAAGACGCTCGTCCTGACGGCCCTGGTGATCGGCGCGCTGTTCGCCGGCCTGCCCGTGCTGTGGATGCTGTCCAGCTCGTTCAAGGCGAACCCGGAGATCTTCGCCTCGCCGCCCCGGCTGCTCACCGAGGGCTTCTCGTTCGACGCGTACACGACGATCCTCACGGACCCCGTGAAGCTGCGGTTCTTCGGCAACTCGTACCTGGTGGCCGGCAGCGTCACGCTGCTGACGCTGCTGGTGGCGGTGCTCGCGGCGTACGCGTTCAGCCGCTACGAGTTCCCCGGCAAGAAGGTCATCAACGTCGTCATCGTCAGCGTGCAGGCGGTCCCGCCCATCACGCTGCTGATCCCCTACTTCGGCCTGATGGTCGCGCTCGGGCTCTACAACACCTACCCCGGCCTGATCCTCACGTACATGGTGTTCACGCTGCCCTACGCGATCATCATGATGACCGGGTACTTCAACACCCTCCCGCGGGAGCTGGACGAGGCCGTCAAGGTCGACGGCGCGGGGCCCCTGACCGCTCTGTGGCGCATTCTCGTCCCCATCTCCGTGCCGGGCCTGGTCTCGGTGGGCGTGTACACGTTCATGATCGCGTGGAACGAGTTCCTGTTCGCGCTCACGCTCACCCGCACCGAGGACATGCGCACCGTCCCGATCGGCATCCAGCTGCTCATGGGCCAGCACTCGTACGAATGGAACGAGATGATGGCGATGAGCATTCTGGGATGCATTCCCGTCCTCATTCTCTTCCTGTTCTTCCAGCGGTACTTCATCGGTGGGATGACGGCAGGCGCCGTGAAGGTCTGACCGGGGCTCCCGGCAGCACGACGCAGCACACGCAGCACGACCACGACACGACAAGGAGTCACCCCATGTTGATGAACGGCGCGGACCTGCTGGCCGTCGCGAACGAGCACAGCTTCGCGGTGCCGGCGTTCAACATCAGCGACTACGCCATGTTCAACGGGATCGTCGCGATCTCCGAGGAGCGTCGCGCCCCGCTGATGGTCGCGATCCACCCGGACGAGGTCAGCCACCTCGGGCACGACGTCATGCCGGCGCTGATCCAGCGCGCGCACAAGGCGTCGGTGCCGGTGGCGATCCACTGGGACCACGGCGGCAGCTACGAGCAGGTGCTGACGGCGATCCAGATCGGCTTCACGTCCGTGATGATCGACGGCTCGATGCTCCCGTACGAGGAGAACGTCGCGATCACGGCCCGTGTCGTCGAGGCCGCGCACGCGGTGGGGCTGTCGGTCGAGGGCGAGCTGGGCACCATCGGCAAGCTCGACGAGCAGGCCGAGGCGGGCGTGGCGGTGTCGAACATCATCCACACCGACCCGGAGCAGGCCGTCGACTTCGTGCAGCGCACCGGCGTCGACAGCCTGGCCGTCGCGATCGGCACGGCGCACGGCCTGTACCCGAAGGGCCTGAAGCCCGAGCTCCGGCTCGACCTGCTGACCGAGATCAAGGCGCGCCTGCCGATCCCGCTGGTGCTGCACGGCGGCTCGGGCAACCCGGACGACGAGATCGGCCGGGCCGTGAAGCTCGGCGTGAACAAGATCAACATCTCCTCGGACATCAAGGTCGCGTACCACGACCGGATGCGGGAGGTGCTGGCCGACCTCACGCTGCGCGAGCCGAACACGATCCAGCCGCCGGCGATCGAGGCGATGAACGTGGTCGCCGCGCAGAAGATCGAGCTGTTCGACGCGGCGGGCAAGGCCGACCTGTACTGAGACCGCGCCCCGCCCGGCGGGGCACCGACCCGGCCGCCGCCGGCCTGCCCCCCGGCCGGCGGCGGCCGCACCACCCCGCACCACCGCACGACGAGCACCGCACGACCACGGCGAGGAGGCCGGCACCGCCCATGAGCACGCGCTACGTCCTGGGACTCGGCGGGACCGTCGACTACGAGATCGACTGGGACCCGGGCACCCTCGAGCGGCTGGCCGCGCAGTGGGGGCTGCGCGCGGACGAGCTGGACGCCCGCACCCCGGTGCTCAGCGAGCGGGACCTGCTGCGCTCGCTGCTCGGCTTCGTCCGGGACGGGGTGGGCGGCGAGCGGTTCGTGGCGTCGTCCGAGATCGTCGAGGCGTTCGCCCGGCGGTTCCCGCTGCGGGTGACGCTGGGCGGGACGTGCGTGCGCGCGGCGATCGCCATGGACCGGGTGCGCGGCCTGCCGGCCCTGGTGCACCTGGTGAGCATCGACGACGACGTGCGGCGGCTGCTGCCCGCGAGCACCACCTACCTGTGCTCGGCCGACCGCGACACCACGGACCCGCACCTCATCGTGCAGTACCCGGCGGGGTCCGCCGTGCGGGTCGCCGGCGTCGAGGTGGTCGCGTCGCGCCCGAACCGCCTGATCTACGTCAACGACCCGCCGAACCGCGAGCTGGTGCTGCACCCGGCGCTGGGCGACGCGTGCGCGACCGCCGACGTGGTGCTGGTCTCCGGGTTCAACGTCATCCAGGAGCGCGAGACGCTGGACGCGCGGCTCGCGACCCTCGCGGCGGACCTGGACCGGGTGCCGCCCGGCGGGTTCGTGTACTTCGAGGACGCCGGCTACCACCTGCCCGCGCTGCGGGGGCCGGTGCGGGACGTCCTCGCCCCGCGGGTCGACGTCTGGGCGGTGAACGAGGACGAGCTCCAGGAGTGGACCGGCCGCGCCGTCGACCTGCTGGACGCCGCCGACGTCGCGAAGGCCCTCGGGGAGCTGCACGCGGCCGTCCCCGCCCGCACGCTGGTGGTCCACACCCAGCACTGGGCGCTCGCCGCCGGTGCGGGGGCGTCCGGGCTGCGGGCGGCGCTGCGCGGCGGCATCGACATGGCGAGCACGCGCTACGTGCACGGCGACTCCTTCACGCCGGACGACTACGCGGCGACGGCCGCGCGCACGCCCGGTGCCGCGGGGACGCGGTTCGCGGGGGAGGTCGAGGCGCTCGCGGCCGACGTCGCCTGCGAGCCCGCGTACGTGCTGGACGTGCCGCGGCCGACCACGATCGGGCTGGGGGACACCTTCGTGGGCGGGTTCCTGGCCGCCCTGGCGACCGCGTGACCGCCCGCGGGGCCGGGGAGCTGCTGGCCGAGGGCCTGGTCGCGCTCCCCGAGGCCGTCGCCCAGGTGCTCGACGTGGTGCAGGCGGGCGGGGAGCGGCTGCTGGTGGTTCGCCTGGCCGGCGGGCTGTCGTTCGACGTGCGGCCCGACCGCGGCCTCGACCTCGGTCCCGTGTGGTGGGGGGACGTGCCGCTCGCGTGGCGGTCGCCGCACCGCGCCGACCCCGGCCCGGGCGCCGGGTGGGAGGAGCGGTTCCTCGGCGGGCTCGTGGTGACGTGCGGGCCGGAGAACATCGGACCGCCCACGGCGACGGCCGGGCAGCACGGGAGCCACCACCTCACGCCCGCCACGGAGGTCCGGTGGTGGCGCGAGGTGACGCCGTCCGGGGTCGCCGTGCACGTCCGCGGGGCCGTGGGGTTCTCGACGCTGTACGGCACGCGCCTCGTCGTCGAGCGCGAGATCGTCGCCACCACCGGCCGGCCGCGCGTCGAGGTCCGCGACGTGGTGCGCAACGACGGGGACGTCCCCGTCGGCGTGCCGCTGCTCTACCACGTCAACCTCGGCGCGCCGCTGCTGGTGCCCGGCGGCCGGCTGCGCGTGGAGGCCGGCCGGACGCGCCTGCGCGAGCCGCTGCCGCCGGGGCGCGCGGCCCTGACGATGCCGGAGCCGTCGCCCGGCGCCGCCGCGGTCGTGGCGGAGCACCGGGACCTGGCGGTCACGGACGGACGCGCGCGGGCGGTCCTCACCGGCGGTGCCGCCGAGGTGGCCGTCGACTGGACGGCCGCGACCCTGCCGCGGCTGTGCACGTGGGCGTGGCCCGCCCGCGGCGCGTGGGTGCTCGGCGTCGAGCCGGCGAACGCGCCGCTGTTCGGGCCGGAGCGCGACGGCCCGCACGCCGGTGCGCCGCTGCTCGGCCCGGGGAAGTCGTGGCGGACGGGCGTCGTCGTCGAGGTCCTGCCTCCGGGTGCCGGGCCTGCCGCGGCGCCGGGCCGTGCCGCGCCGGCCGCCGGCGCCCACCCCGCTCCCCGCCCCGACCCGCGCCCCGATCCCCGGCCCGGTCCCCGCCCCGAGGAGCAGCCGTGACCCGCCCCGTCCCCCTGCCCGCCCACCAGCCGGCCGACCGCTTCTACGCCGGCGGCGCCCGCATCGCGGCGTTCCGCGGGCCCGGCGGCGACCCGGCGCCGGGCGACCACGTGCCGGAGGACTGGGTGGGGTCGACCACGACGCTGTTCGGCGAGCCCGAGCTCGGCCGCACGCGGCTGCCCGACGGCCGGCTGCTCGCCGAGGCCGTCGCCGCGGACCCGGCCGCCTGGCTCGGGCCCGAGCACGTCGCGCGGTACGGCGCCGACGTCGGGCTGCTGGTCAAGCTGCTCGACGCGGGCGAGCGGCTGCCGGTGCACGCCCACCCCGACGTCGCGTTCGCGGCACGGCACCTCGGCCTCGCGCACGGCAAGACGGAGGCGTGGGTGGCGCTCACCGCCGCGCCGGTGCACCTCGGGTTCCGGCGCGACGTGGGTGCCGCCGAGCTGCGGGAGTGGGTGGACCGCCAGGACACCGCCGGGATGCTCGACGCGATGCACGTGCTGGACCTGGAGCCGGGCGACGCCGTGCTGGTGCCCGCGGGGGTTCCGCACGCGATCGGCGCGGGAGCGTTCGTCGTCGAGCTGCAGGAGCCCACCGACCTGTCGGTCCTCGTCGAGTGGGACGGGTACGCGATCGACGGCGCGACCGCCGGGCACCTGGGCCTCGGGTTCGACGTGGCGCTCGCGGCGGTCGACCGCCGTGGCCGGACGGCCGCCGAGGTCGCCGCCCTGCGCGGGGCCCGGGCCGGCGACGAGGGTGACCTGCTGCCGGACGCCGCCCCGTTCTTCCGCGTCGAGCGGCTGCGCGGCGGGGGTGCGTGGGACGCCGGGTTCGCCGTCGCCGTGGTGGTCGCGGGCAGCGGCGCGCTGGTCGCGGCCGACGGCGCCCGCACCCCGGTGTCGGCGGGCTCGACGGTGCTCGTCCCGTGGTCGGCCGGGCCGCTGCGCGTCGAGCCGGGCGCCGTCGCCGCGCTCGAGGTCCTGCGCTGCCGCCCGCCGGCCGCCGACGCCGGTCAGCCCGCGAACAGGTCCTGACCGACGAACGGGCTCGACGCCGTCGTGACCGGGGTGCCGTCCGACCCCGTGACGAGCGACCCGTCCGGCAGCCCGGGCGGCACCGCGTACAGCCCCGACGCGGTGTGCTGCAGGTACTCCATCAGCCCGTCGTCGCGCGACAGCCGGTTCTGCATCGGGATGTAGTGGGTGCGCGGGTCCGTGACGAACGCCAGGAAGAACAGCCCCGCGTCCAGCCGGCCCAGCGAGTCGTTGCCGTCCGTGAAGTTGTAGCCGCGCCGCAGCATCCGCACCCCCGCGTTCTGCGTCGGGTGCGCCAGGAACACGTGGCTGTCCACCGGGATGAGCGGCCGGCCCTCGCGGCCGGTGACCGCGAAGTCCGGCTCGGTGAACTCGGTGCCGCCGGACAGCGGCGCGCCCTCGCCCTTGGTGCGGCCCACGACGGCCTCCTGCTCGCGCAGCGACGTGCGGTCCCAGGTCTCGATGGTCATCCGGATGCGACGCGCCACCAGGTAGCTGCCGCCGGTCATCCACGCCGTCGCGGGGGTGGTCGCGCTCGCGGGCACCCAGACGTGCGCCTCGACGTCGGACTCCTCCTCGGACTTGAGGTTGGCGGTGCCGTCCTTGAACCCGAACAGGTTGCGGGGGGTGGCCTGCGCCGACGAGGTGGACGACGTGCGGCCGTAGCCGAGCTGCGTCCAGCGGATGGTGGCGGCGCCGAACGCCGCGCGGGACAGGTTGCGGATGGCGTGCACCGCCACCTGCGGGTCGTCCGCGCAGGCCTGCACCACCAGGTCGCCGTCGGAGCGCGCCGGGTCGAGCCGGTCGCCCGGGAAGTGCGGCAGCTCGACCAGCGCGTCCGGCAGGTGCGCGGCCAGCCCGAACCGGTCGGTGCCCGCGTCCGCCCCCACGAACAGGGACCGCCCGAACCCGAACGTGATCGTCAGCCCCGCGGCCGGCAGGTCGGCGGCCTCGCCCGTGTCGTCCGGCGGCGCGTCGTACGGGCCGGACGCCGGTCCGTACGGTCCGGCGGACAGGCCCTGCGTCAGGCGGGCCGCGATCGTCGTCCAGCGCTGGAGCAGGGCCACCAGCTCGGCGCGGTCCGTGGTCGTGACGTCGAACGCCGCCAGGTAGAGGCGGTCCTGGGCGGGCGTGACGATGCCCGCCTGGTGCGCGCCGGTGAACGGGTAGGTCGTCGCGGCCGCACCGGTACCCGGCGCCGGGGTCGCCGCCGCCCGGCCCGCGCCGTACCCGGCCACGCCGCCCGCCACGGCCCCGAGCGCCGCGCCGCCCAGCAGCCCGCCGCCCAGCAGGGCGCGCCGGGACAGCCCCCGACGGGGCGGCGGGGTGCCGGCACCCGTCGTGGGCGCCGGCTCCGCCGCCGCGGGGTCGGTCGCGTCGCCGGGCACGGGGGAGCCGGGCCGGTGGTCGGTGGGGTCGGGCACGGGCGGCGTCCTTCCTGCGCGGCGGGCGTCAGGCGCCGGTGACGACGGCGGTCAGCCGGGACAGCGGCTCCGACAGCGCGTCGACGCCGGTCGCGAGCTCCTTGACCTGCTGGTCCGTCAGCGTGTCGTAGCCCACGAAGCCCGTGTCCACGGAGCCGTACTGCGCCAGCAGGCCGTCCAGGGCGGCGAGCTGCTCGGTGAGCGCGGCCGCCAGGTCCGGGTCCTCCTCCTCGACGACGTCCGCCAGCACCTCGTACGCCACGCGCGCGCCGTCCACGTTCGCCTGGAAGTCCCACAGGTCGGTGTGCGACCAGATCTCCTCCTCGCCGGTGACCTTGCCGGTCGCGACCTCGTCCAGCAGCTCCTTGGCGCCGTTGGCGATCTGGAACGCCTCGAACGTGAAGTCCGGGTCGTTCACCTGGTCCACGAGGTCCTGCGTCCAGCCCACCAGGTCCTCCGCGGCCGACGCCCGCTCCTCGGGGGTCAGCGGCACGTAGGTCACGCCCCCGTTGTCGGCGGGGGCCGGCGGCCACAGGTCCTTCTCGAGGTAGTGCCAGCCGCTCCAGACCTGCCCCTCCTCGAGGTCGGCCTCGCGGGCGTCGGTCAGCGGGTCGAGGTCGCCGAACGACTCCGCGACCGGCTCGACGCGCTCCCAGTGCACCCGCGTCGCCGCGTACAGCGCGCGGGCCGTGTCGTCGTCACCGGCGGTGTACGCGGCGGCGAACTCCTGCGTCCCCGCGATGAGCGCGCCGACCTGGTCCTTCACGTACGCCACGTACTGGGCCTCGGCGTCCGCGAGCTGGGCGGCCACGTCGCCCGTCGGCCCGACCTGCGCGCCGGAGTCGGTGACCGTGAACTCGGACCGGATGCCGTCGCCGACCATGCCCGGCTTGCAGGCGGTGTAGTACGTGCCGGGGCGCACCTGCACCACGAGGTCGCGGGTGATGCCGGGCCCGATGTTCTCCACCTCGGACACCACGCGCAGGCCGTCGTCGCCCAGCAGGTAGAACTCGGTCACGTCCGAGCCGTCGTTGGTGACCTGGAACGTCAGCGTGCCGCTCGGTGCCGTGGCGGCGGAGACCTCGCAGGCGTCCGCGGTGCTGCTCACGGTGAGCGCCCCCGCGGACGCCCCGGCCTCCGGGGCGTCGTTGTCGACGCAGGCGGCGAGCGGCAGGACGAGGGCGGCGAGCGCGAGCGCGCCGACGGTGGTGCGGGACATGGGACTCCTCGTGGGTGGCAGGACGGGTCGGTGGGAGGGGCTCGTGGCGGCGCGCGGAGCGGCCGGCCGGGAGCCGACGGGTGCGTCGTGGGGCGGCGGGCCGCCCGGCCTCAGGACGCGGCGGCGGGCTCGGCGGCGCGCGGCACGGCGGGCGGCGCGGGCCGGTGGCCCCAGGTGGTGCGGACGAAGACCGTCAGCACGGGGACGACGTACGCCACCCACGCGACGAGCTGCAGCCAGGTGGTGGCGGGCGTGAAGTTGAGGACGCCCTTGAGCAGCGTCCCGTACCAGCTGCTCGGCGGGACGGCCGCCGAGACGTCGAACGCGAGGTCGTTCAGGCCGGGCAGGATCCCGGCCTCCTGCAGGTCGTGGACGCCGTACGCGAGCACGCCGGCGGCGACCAGCACCAGGAACAGCCCGGTCCACGCGAAGAACCGCCGCAGGTCCAGGCGGACGGCCCCGCGGTACGTCAGCCACGCGAGGGCGACGGCGGTGAGGATGCCGAGCCCGGCGCCGAGCAGCGGTGCGGCCGTGCCGTCGGAGGTCGCCTGGGCGCCGGCCCAGAGGAACAGCGCCGTCTCCAGCCCCTCGCGGCCCACGGCGAGCAGGGCGACGACGACCACGGCCCCGCGCCCGGCGGCCACCGCGTCGTCGAGCCGGTGGTGCAGGTCGGCCTTGAGGTGGCGGGCGGTGCGCGCCATCCAGAAGATCATCCAGGTGATGAGGCCGACGGCGACGATCGAGAGGGTGCCGCCGATCGCCTCCTGCGCCTCGAACGACAGGCCGCGCGGCCCGAACGTGAGCAGGGCGCCGAACCCGAGCGACACCGCGACGGCGACGCCCACGCCGGTCCAGAGGGCGGGCAGCAGGTGCCGTCGGTCGGTGCGCACCAGGTACGCCACGAGGATGCTCACGACGAGCGCGGCCTCGAGGCCCTCGCGCAGGCCGATCAGGTAGTTGGCGACCATCGGGCAACCTTCGTTCCGGCCGTCGGCCCGTCCGACGGCAGGGGAAGGTTAGCCTGCCCTCACCTCGGTGCGACAGGGGTCCGAGGGGTGGGACGTCCGCGGGCCCGCGCCGGGCCGCGGGGGCCTCAGAGGTGCACGGTGCCCTCGACGCACGTCACGGTGCCGCCGCCCACCCAGACCGTCCCGGACGCGTCGCGCTCCACGTGCACCCGGCCGGCGCGTCCCAGCACGGTGCCCTGCGCGGCGACGTACGAGGCGGGGGCCCGGCCCGTGCCCGTCAGCCACTGCGCCACGACCGCGTTGAGCGAGCCGGTGACCGGGTCCTCGCCGATGCCGAGGTCCCCGACGAACGCCCGCACCTCGAACGCCGCCTCCGCCCCCGGCGGGTACGGACCCACGACGCCGACGTGCGCCCCGCCCAGGGCCGCCCCGTCCGGCCGCAGCGCCAGCACCCGCTCCGCGGAGTCCAGCAGCAGGATGTTCCAGCGGGGCCCGTTGTCCACGAACCGGTGGTCGACGACCGCGCCGTCCGGCAGGTCCAGCGCGGCGACGGCGCGCCGCAGCACGTCGGGCGGCACCGGCGTGTCCGCGAGCGGCTCCGGCGCCGCGAACCGCAGGCCGTCCTCCCCGCGGCGCAGCAGCACCCGCCCCACCCCGCACTCCTGCACGACGTCCGCCCCCGCCGGCCTGCCGCCCGCCGCGAGCCAGGCGTGGCACGACCCCAGCGTCGGGTGCCCGGCGAACGGCAGCTCGCCGCCCGGCGTGAAGATCCGCAGCCGGTAGTCCGCACCCGGAAGCGTCGGCGCCAGCAGGAACGTGGTCTCCGACAGGTTGGTCCAGCGGGCGAACGCCGCCATCTGCGCGTCCGTGAGCCCGTCGGCGTTGTGCACCACGGCCACCGGGTTCCCGAGCAGCGGCTCGGTGGTGAAGACGTCGACCTGGCTGAAGCGGCGCGTGGGCATGCCGCCCACGCTACGACGGCGGCGGTGGCGCCGGGCTAGGGTGCCGCCATGTCGACGGTGCGTCTCGGGGTCCTCGGTGCGGCCCGCATCCTGCACGACGCGGTGGCGGCCCCGGCCGCCGCCGTCCCGGAGGTCGAGGTGGTGGCGATCGCCGCGCGCGACCGCGACCGGGCGGAGGCGACCGCGCGGCGCGAGGGCATCCCGCGCGTGCTCGGCTCGTACGACGAGCTGCTCGCCGACCCCGACGTCGACGCGGTCTACGTGCCCACCCCCGCCGCGCTGCACGGCGTGTGGGTGCGCCGCGCGATCGAGGCGGGCAAGCACGTGCTGTGCGAGAAGCCGTTCACGGCGGACGCGGCCGAGGCGGAGGACGTCGCCGCGCTCGCGGACGGCACCGGCCTGGTGGTCATGGAGGCGTTCCACTCCCAGCACCACCCGCTGTGGCCCCGGGTGCGGGCGCTGCTCGACGACGGTGCGATCGGCCAGGTGCGCCGGGCGGAGGCCGACTTCTGCGTGAGCATCCCCGACCGCTCCGACATCCGCTGGCAGGAGTCGATGGGCGGCGGCGCGCTCATGGACCTGGGCGTGTACCCGCTGCGGATGCTCACCGTGCTGTTCGGGACCCCGCAGGTGCGGTCCGCGACGGCGGACGACGTCGACGGCGTCGACGCGTCCATCGAGGTGCTGCTCGACCTCCCCGGCCGCGTGGAGGGCACGGTGCGCGCGAGCATGGTCGCGCAGGAGCCGAGCGTCCGGGCGCGCATCGAGGGCACCGCCGGCACGCTCGTCGTGCACGCGCCGTACGCCCCGCAGCACGGCGGCCGGATCGTGGTGGAGCGTGACGGCGGCACGGTCGAGGAGGCCGCGGACCCCGCGCCGTCGTACGTGTGCATGCTGCGGACGTTCGCGGACGCGGTGCTGCGCGGCGCCGACCCGGTGTCCGGCACGGCCCGGGCGGTCGAGGCGATGCGGACCGTCGACGCGGCGTACCGCGCGGCGGGCATGGCGCCCCGGCAGCCGGCGCCGCTCGACTGACCCGCCGGGCCGGGCCGCCGACGGCGGAGGCGGGCTCCCGCGCTCAGGCGCCGCGCCGCCGCCGGAGCCGCTGCGTGACGACCCTCCCCAGCACGCCGACGGCGACCACCGCGAGCCCCCCGAGCACCGACGCGGGCGGCAGCGTGACGGCCAGCGCCACGCACCCCGCCGCCCCGAGCACCTGGACCGCCCGCGGGAACCGCCGGTGCGGGCGGTCCTGCGTGAGCGCGGCCAGGTTCGCGACCAGGTAGTAGAGCAGGACCCCGAACGACGAGAACCCGATGGCCCCGCGCAGGTCGACGGTCGCCACCAGCACCGCGACCACGAGGCCGAGCACCACCTCGGCGTGGTGCGGGACGCGCGTCCCGGGGTGCACGGCGGCGAGCGTCCGCGGCAGGTCGCCCTCCCGCGCCATCGCGAGGGCGGTCCGGCTGACCCCGGCGACGAGCGCGAGCAGGGCCCCCAGCGCGGCCGCGGTCGCCCCCACGCGGACCACGGCCCCGGCCCCGGGCAGCCCGCTCGCGTCGGCGAGCGCCGCCAGCGGTGCGCGCGACGCCGCCGTCGCCTCCGGCCCGAGCACGGTCAGCAGCGCGACGGCGACGGCGGCGTACACGAGCACCGCGAGCCCGAGCGCCCCCTGGATCGCCCGCGGGACGGTCCGGGCCGGGTCCCGGACCTCCTCGCCCATCGTCGCGATGCGGGCGTACCCCGCGAACGCGAAGAACAGCAGGCCGGCCGAGCCGAGCACGCCGCCGGCGCCGACGTCCGGGCCGCCCGTCCACGCCCGGTCCCACGACGGGTCCCCGCCGGCGAGCCCGCCCACGACCACCACCGCGAGCGCGGTCAGCGCGACGGCCACCACCACGCGCGTCAGCCGGGCCGTGCGCGTCACGCCCCGCAGGTTCACCGCCGTGAGCGCGAGCACCGCCAGCACGGCCGCGGGCCGCTGCCACGCCACCGGCACGGCGTACGCGGCGAACGTCAGCGCCATCGCGGCGCACGAGGCCGTCTTCCCGATGACGAACGACCACCCGGCGAGGAACCCCCACCACGGTCCGAGGCGCTCGCGGCCGTAGACGTAGGTCCCGCCGGACGTCGGGTACTGCGCCGCGAGCTGCGCGGAGGACGTCGCGTTGGCGTACGCGACCACGGCGGCGACGCCGAGGCCCACCAGCAGCCCGGTGCCCGCGGCGGCGGCCGCCGGGGCGAACGCGGCGAACACCCCCGCGCCGACCATCGACCCGAGCCCGATGACGACGGCGTCCCCCGTGCCGAGCCGTCGCACCAGGGACGCCGGGTGGGTGGCCTGCTGCCGCTCGCGCATGGGACCAGTGTGCCCGCCGCGTGTACTCACCGGTCCCCTCGCCGGCCACCTAGGGCGGGCGCGACCGCGCCGGGGGCTACGCGTTCTCCACGCCGACGGGAGCCGATCATCCGGCGTAGCCGCAGGTCAGCGCGCTAGGGGTCGCCCGGGTAGGTACCCAGCGGGCCCGGTGAGCAGGTCGGAGGTCCCTGATCGTGTGACAGCCGCAGCGAGGTCCGCCCCCCGGCGCGCCGCGCTCACCACTCCTGCTGACGCTCTGGAAGGAGCACCTCTGATGGCTTCTGCCCGTACCCGCCTCGTCCTGTCGATCGGCGCCGTGGCCGGCGTCGGCGCCCTCGTGACGGCCGCGACGTTCACGGACTTCGCGAACCTGAACCTCGGCGACGGCACCGACGGCGGCGGCATCGGCTCCGGCCGCTTCAACATCCAGGTCGTCGGGACCGACGGCGCCGGCATGCCGGTCCCCGGCACCTGGCAGGAGGCGAACCTGCCCGAGGGCGTCGACATCGCCGTCCCGGGCGCCGACTCGATCACGCCCGGCACGACCATCGAGGTCGACCTCCCGTACCGCAACGCCTCCACCTCGCTCGGCGCGGACATCGACCTGTGGCTCAAGGAGGTCCCGGGCCGCACGTCGACCCCGGCGTACCTCGACGCGCTGCGCTTCACCATCCTGGACGGCACCGGCGCCACGCTCGTCAGCGACGTGACGTTCGACGAGCTCGACGCGAGCACCTCGGCGGAGAAGATCAGCCTGACCGACGCCCTCGCGAACGCCGAGCTCGCCGCCGGCGCGGAGGACTCGATCACGGTCCAGGTCTCCCTGGCGGACTACGACGCCGACAACGACAGCGGCGACGCGGACGGCCTGACCAACGACGTGCTCAACGGCGGCGTGGCGTACGTCCAGCTGCACTGGGACGCGGTCTCGACCGCCGAGTGACCGACGCGGGCCCGCGGGCGGTCACCGCCCGCGGGCCCGCGGCACCCCCGACACCCCTGGAGGAGAGCCGATGCACCGGCGGATCATGCTGTCGTGGTGCGCCCTGGCCGGCGTCGCCGCGCTGACCACCGCCGCGGCGCTCACCGGCGGAGGCGAGCAGGACGTGCGCTTCTGGCCGGGCGCCGGGCACGACCTCGTGGTCGCCGGCTCGACCCGACCCGGGTGGGTGCCCTCGTCCGCGGACTGGGAGCAGGGCCGCCCGGAGGCCTACCGCATCGGGCTGGACCCCGCCGCCCGCGAGCTCGGCCCCGGCGGCGTCCTGGAGCTGCGGGTGGCGGCTCGGCACGGCGCCCACGACGCGCCGTCCGAGGTGCGGCTGGCGGTGACCGACCCGGACGACCGGGGTGCCCGGACCGACCCGCGGACCGGCTCCCGCCTGGAGCTGTTCGACCAGCTCCACCTCCTCGTCGTCGACGCCGCCACGGGCGAGGTCCTCGTGGACGCGGGCCCCGGGAGCACCGCCGAGTCGCGGTCCGCCCGCTGGGGCGGCGTGTGGCAGCCCGGCGAGGTCCGGCTCGTCGACATCACCGTGACGGTGCCCGAGGAGCTCACCGACGCCTGGCAGGGCGCCGTCACCGACATCCAGGTCGACCTGGTCTCCGAGAGCGTCTGAGAGGACGACGACCGTGCAGCCTCCCCGTCCCCGGAACCGGACCGGCCGGCCCCGCCCCGCGGTGCTCGCCGGCGCCCTGGGGCTCGTCTGCGTCGCGGCCGGCGCCGCCGTCCTCGCGACCTCCGCCCGCGACGTGCACGCGGGCTACCACGACACGACGACCGCGGTCGTGGAGGTCTCCGGCACGTTCGCCCTCGAGGTCTCCGGCACCGCGCCCGACGGGTCGCCCGCCGGCCCCGTCGAGGGCGACCCGGAGCCGCTCGTCGTGCGCACCACCGGCGGGGCGGCCTACACGACGCACACGCCCGTGGAGTGGCGGGCGACGGTGCACGCCCCCGACGCCGCCGGCCGGGTCGGGCTCTCGCTGTTCGACCCGGACCCCGCGGACGTCGTCGTCGGCGCGAACCGGTACCCGGACCTGTTCTCGACGCTGCGGTTCACGGTGCTCGACGTCACCGACGCCGGCCGTCCCGTGACGCTGGCCACCGACGCGACCGCCGCGCAGGTCGCGGTCGCCGCGCTCGTGCTCGACGTGCCCGCGGGCGGGTCCCGCACCGTCGCGGTCCGCGCCGTCGTCGCCGAGGGCACCTGGCGCCTGTACGACGGCCGGACCACCGCGGCCGGGCTGCGCTTCAGCGGGGTGAGCTCGTGAGGCGGGTGACCCGGTCGGTGGCGCGCGTCCCGGCCGCCGCCGTGGCGGCAGGCGTCCTGCTGCTCGTCCCCGCGGGCGTCACGTCCGCGGTCGCGGCCCCGCTGTCGCCGGGTGCCACGGTCGACGGCCGCGGCACCGTGGTCCGCGCGTCGGTCGCGGACGAGGAGCTCGTCGTGGTCTCGCCCGCGACCGTGGACGTCGTCGCCCCGCTGCCGGGTCACGCCGCGACGTGGACCACGACGGTGACGCCGGCCGCCGGGGCGGGGGACGACCCGCTGCCCGTCTGGCTCGCGGTGAGCGGTGTGGACGGTCCGCTGCTCCGGGGTGACCACCCGCTGACCCTCACGGTGACGGACGAGGACGGCACCGTGCTGCTCGCGTCGTCGGACGTCTCGTCGCTGCTCGGGCGCCAGGTCGCCCTGCCCGACCTGGCGGGTCGCACCACGTTCACCGCGCGTGTGGAGCTCCCGGCCGAGGCGTCGGAGGCGTACCGCGGAGCGAGCGGGTCCGTCCGGCTGGCCGTCACGGCGCAGGCCCCCGCGTCCCCGTCGGCCGCGAGCGGCGTGCTGGCCCGGACGGGTGCCGGCCCTGCCGGTCTCGCGCTCGCCGCGGTCGCGCTGCTCGGCGCAGGCGGGACGGCCCTCGCGAGCCGGCGCGCCGCGACCACCCGGTCGTCCCGCACGACCACGTCCCAGGAGCCCCGCACCGGCCGGACCCCGCAGGAGACACGATGACCACCACGTCCCGCCCCCCGTCCCGTCGCCGACGGGTCCTCGCCGCGGTGGCCGCCGTCGTCGCGACCGCTCTCGCGGCGACCCTGGCCGGCACCGCCACGGCGGCCTACGTCGACACGACCGCCGCCCGCACCGGGCCGCTCCCGGCCGCGCTGGGCGGGGAGCCGCCCGAGCAGCGGACGGGGCTGACGCTCGGCTCGCGCATGGTGGACACGGGGGTTGGCGTCACCCCCGCCGGCCAGGTCGTCGTGTGGGGCCTCGGCATGTACGGCATCAACGGGACCTCGAGCGCCGACCTGAACATCGGGCCGACCGTGGTGGCCGGCCTGCCGAGGGTGGTCCAGGTCGCCACCGGCATCTACTCGCTCAACGCGCTCGGCGCCGACGGCACGGTGTGGGGCTGGGGCGACTGCTCGCGCGCCGCGGGCACGGACCTGTCCACCACGTTCACCGACTACGGCTGCTCGGTGGGCGCGTTCGGCTCGCCGGCGGCGCCGCCCCGCCAGGTGCGCATCGGTGCCCGCGCGTCGACGACCTCGGCTCCGCTGCTGGACCGGGTGACGGCCATCGCGTCCACCGAGTACGCCGGCGCGGCGCTGCGGGACGACTGCACGGTCTGGCACTGGGGCGGCCACTGGGGCGACGCCACGTACCAGTACGGCTACGGCGGCAACGGCCTGGCCCAGCTCGGGGCGAGCAAGGTCAAGGGCCTCCCGGACCCGACGCGGGTCGCAGGCGCCTGCCCGACGAGCGTCGTCGGCGGCTACGACACGTTCTGGATCACCCTGGAGAACGGCGACGTGTACTACCTCGGCGGTCGCACGCCGCTGAACACCACCGTGAACGGCAACCCGGCCGTGGCCGCCGACCAGGTGCCGACCGGCGCGTCGCTCTCCGCGCGCCCCGTCACCGCCCTGCAGCCCTGGCTGCTGCGGACGGTCGGAGCCTCCCGCCCGCACGTCGTCAGCGTCTCGGGTGGCATCCAGATGGGCGGCGCGCTGCTGTCGGACGGGTCCGTGCTGTCGTGGTCCACGTTCTCCGCCGACCGCACCGGCCGGTCCGCGCCCGGGAGCTCGTGGCAGACGCCCGCCGTGGTCACCGGGCTCGGCACCGGCGTGGTCGCGATGGCGTTCGGCTTCACGGGCGCCGCGTTCCTCAAGTCGAACGGCGAGCTGTGGTGCTACGGCGCCGGCGACGACTACGCCCGCTGCCCGACCACGCCGACGCGCCTGGCCACCGGGGTCACGCAGTTCGGTGTCGGCCAGGGCTTCATGATCTGGCAGACGGCCGACGGCGTGTTCTCCGGCCGCGGCTACAACCCGCGCGGGGCGATCGGGCTGCCGACCAGCGTCGCGATCAGCCAGAACCGCGTGGTCAGCCACGACCTGTCGGTGCTGGCGGTGGCACCGTGAGCCGGGCCCGGGCCGGACGGCGCGCCCGTCCGGCCCCGCGCCGCCCTCGCGCCGCGACCCTCCTGGTCGCCGCGCTCGCCCTGGCCGTCGGCGGTCTCGGGGCCGTCGGTGCGACCGTCGCCCCGACGGGCGCCGCGCTGCGGGACGTCGCCGGGCTCGACGCGACCGTGGGCAGCGGCGAGCGGTTCGACATCGGCCTGGTGCAGGACGGCGTGCTGCGGCAGGCGGAGGGCGACGGTGTCGCGTGGCAGGTCGACGGTGCCGGGTCGCTCCTGCCCGGGCACACGGTGACGTTCGACGTGCCCGTCGCCAACAACGGCCCGTACGACGCCGACGTCGTGCTCGCGGTCGCCGACCGGTACGCCGAGACAGCGCCGAGCGGCCCGGGTTCCGACCCCGTGGCGCTCTACCGGTGGTCGGTGGCCGACGCGCAGACCGGCGCCGTGCTGGCGGGCACGCCCGCCACCCCGCTCACCAGCACCGTCACGACCGCGCAGGTGGGCGCGGCCGTCGGCGGGCTGCACCTCGCGGGGCGCACGCTGCCGGCCGTCGCCGACGGCGCGCCCTGGACCGCCGACCCCGCGGCCCCGGGGGACCACCGGGTGCTGCGGGTGACCGTCGCCTACCCGGACACGCCGGCGACCGAGGCGTTCAACGGCGGCCGGTCGGCCCTGGCCCTCGTGTTCACGGGCAGCTCACGGTGACCGGCACCGGCTACCGGATCGCCTGGCGGGTGCTGCGGCTCGTCCGGAGCGTCCTGCTGACCACGACGGCCGTGCTCGGCGCCGCCAGCATCGGCGCCGTCGTGGCGGGGCTCGTGCTGGACGTCCGCCCGCTGGTCGTGGTGTCGGGGTCCATGGAGCCGGGCATCCCCGTCGGCTCGCTCATCGCCGGCCGGACGGTGCCCGCGGACCAGGTGGAGGTGGGGGACGTGGTCACCGTGCCGCGCCGCGAGGGCACCACGGACCTCGTCACCCACCGCGTGGTGGAGGTCCGCACCCCCGACGGCGCGGACCCCGGGGTGCGGGAGCTGGTGCTCCGCGGGGACGCCAACGAGACGGACGACCCGATGCCCTACGTGGTCGGCGAGGTGCGGCGTCACGTCGCCACCCTGCCCGGCGGCGGCTACGTCGTCCGCACGCTCCAGTCGGGCCGCGGCGTCGTCGTGATGGGGGGCGTGCTCGTGGCGGCCGTCGTCCTCACGTTCGCGGTGCCCCCGGCGGACGGGGCACCCGGTCAGCGGGCCGGTGGCGGCTCCGCCCCCCGCGACCGGGGACGGCACCGCGCCGCCGCCGGGGCGCGTGGCTGACCGCTCGGCGTCGCGCGGGAGGGCGGTCCGCCGCACGGGCCGGGCGGTCCGCCGCACCGGGGCTGCACCGCGTGACCGCGAGGCCGGGATGGCGCCGCGTGACCGCGAGGCCGGGGTGGCGCCGCGTGACCTCGACGCCGGGGCGCCGGAGGGGCGACACTGCGAACCTGAGCCGCGCGCCGCGCGACCGGCACCGGGAGGCGCCGTGGACGGACCGGAGAGCCCCGACCCGGCCGCCCCGCGGCTCCGGCGCGAGCGGTCGGCGCTGACCGTGTCGGCGGTCGCGGCGGCGGTGGTCGGCACCGGGGCCGCCGTGTGGGGCGTCGTCGCGGGGTCCGGCGTGATCCTGTTCGACGGCATCTACACCGCCGCGGGGACCGCGCTGGTCGGGGTGTCCGCGCTGGCGTCGCGCGCCGCGGCGTCGGAACCCGGCGGGCGCTACCCGTTCGGACGCCACGGCGCCACGCCGCTCGCCGTGGCGATGCAGGGGGCGGCGCTGCTCGCCACCCTGGTGTACGGCGTCGCCGACGCGGTGGGCACGCTGCTGGCGGGGGGCTCCGACAGCGACCCGGGGTCGCTCGTCGCGTACGGCGCGCTGTCCGCCGTCGTGAGCGCGGGCGTCGCGTTCCGGCTGCGGCGCGCGGCGCCGGACTCGGAGCTCGCCCACGCCGAGGTCGTGTCCTGGCGTGCGGGCGCGTGGCTGAGCCTGGTCGTGGCCCTCGGGGGCGTGGCCGCCGTCGTGCTCGAGCGGACGGGGCGCGACGCGGTGGTGCCGTACGTCGACCCCGCGCTCCTGCTGCTGGCCGTCGCCCTGGTCGGGACGCTGCCGCTGCGCCTGATCCGCGACGGCATGCACGAGCTGCTGGAGGGGGAGCCGCCCGCGGACGTCGCGCGGGAGGTGGGCCGTGCGGTCGCGGCGGCCCGGGAGAGGTTCGGGCTGCCGGAGCCGCTCGTGCGCGCCACGAAGCTCGGCGGCCGGCTCTACCTCGAGGTCGACTTCGTGGTCGAGCCGGGGCGGTGGGACGTGGACCAGGAGGACGGGGTGCGGCGCGCCGTCCTCGACGGCCTGGTCGGGGTCCCGCTGGACGTGTGGGCGACCGTCGAGCTCACGACCGACCCGGAGCTGGCCGCCTGACCGTGGCGGTGCTCGGACGCGGCGCCCGGCCGGGTGACGCGGGAGACCAGGAGGCATGGTGCTGGACGCGCTGAACTCGGTCGCCGCTGCTGCGCTGCGCTGGCTGGCGCTCGGCCGCGACGTGGTGGTCCGCGGGGACACCGGCTCCGGCCGGTCGACGGTGCTCGGCGTGGTCGCCCGGCAGGGGGAGCGTCAGCACCTGGGTGTCGTCGTGGCCGACTGGCACGACCTCGCCGGTCGCGTGCCGTCCGCGGGCGCCCGGCCCCTGACGCCGGCGGGGCGGTCGGACGACGACGTGGCGGCCGACCTGGTCGCGGACCTCGGTGCCCGCGGCGTGCTCCTCGTCGACGACGTCGACGAGCTGGACGACGCCACGCTGGAGGTGCTGGGACGGGTGCTCCGTCGCAGCCGCGCGCGGTTCGTGGCGACCGCCACGCGCGACCTCACCCGCCTCGGCCGGCCGTCGCTGTCGAGGCTGGTCGCGGCGCGGGCGCCCGCGGAGGTCCGGGTGCCCCCGCTGGGCTTCCAGGCGATGGCGCGGATGGTCGCCGACCGGCTGGACGGCCCGGTCGACGCGGCGCTGACCTCCTCCGTGACCGCGTGGTCGGCGGGGAACCCGGCCGTCGCCGCCGCCATGGTGGACGCGGCGCAGTTCGCGGGGACCGTCGGCCGGCGCGACGACGTCTGGACCGCGGTGGGCGACCTCGACGACGTGCCGCTCGACGCCGTCGCCCACCTCATGACCGCGGGGCTGCCACCGGGCGCGCAGGACGCCCTCGACGTGCTGGCGGTGCTCGGCCCGGCACCGTCGGAGGTCGTGCACCGGCTCGTGCCCGACGCCGACCTGTCGGTGCTGGTCGCGCGCGGGCGGGTGGTGTCCTACGGCGGGGACAGCGGGCTGCTGGCGGTGTCGCCGCCGGCGCTGGCGCGCGCCGTCCGGGACCGGCTGAGCGGGCCGCGCCGCCTGGACGTCGCGCGGCTGCTCGTCCCCGAGGCCGGCCACGAGCTGCCGCTGCCGTCCGTCCGCACCGGGCTGACGGACATGATCGTGTCCGCCGCCGGCGACCCGGCGGATTCGTACTGGCGCTGGGCGGCGGAGCTGACGGGCCTGGTGCACGAGCGGTCGGTCGTCACCGAGGCCGCCGCCCGCGGCGCGTGGGAGGAACGGCCCGAGGTGGCGACGGCGCTCCCGTACCTGATGGCGCTGCTGCGGCGTCCCGCGACCGACCGGGTGCGCGACGTCGTCGACGGGACGGTGCGCGACCCGGGGGAGGACCCGCAGAGGGCGGCGACCTTCGACGACCTCTGCCGTCGGTGGCGGGTGTGGCAGCGCAGCGAGGACGTCGACCCGGCGGTCGACCCGGGTGTCGCTGTGCAGCCGCGGGGCGCGGGCGGCGCGGCGGCGCCGGGGCTGCGGTCCCTGGTCGCCGCGGCGGTCGCGGGCGGTGGTGACGACGAGGCGCTGCTGAGCCGGCTCGCGCTGCCCGGGCCGGACGCCCCGGAGCCGGGACGGTCGCTGGCCGTCCTCTCGGCGGCGTCGGTGCTGCTCGAGGCGGGTCGGCCCGGGGCGGTGCTGCGGCTGACCACCGGTGTGCGGGCGGCGCCGTGGATGCCCGGGGAGGTGGACCACGCGGTGGCGGGCCTGCGGGGCATGGCGCTGCTCCTGCTCGACCGGGTGGTGGAGGCGGAGGCACGGTCCCGTGCCCTGCTGGAGGCGGCCTACGACCGCCTGGACGCCGCCGGGATCCGCATCCACAGCCTCTCGCTCGCGCACGCCCTGACCGTGCGGGGGCAGTGGACCGCCGCCTGGCGCGTGCTGAGCACGGCGCTGCGGCTCGGCCCCCCGGGGCCGCTCGGCGGCGCGTTCTACCGGCGCAGCCTCACGCTGTCGGCCATGCTGGCCGCGCTCATGCGGAACAGCGACGTCGCGCGGATGCTCGCGACCGAGCTGCGGCACGCGCCGCCCCTGCACGAGCCGGTGGTCGACTCCGTGCAGGGCGTGGCGGAGGCGTACCTGCTGCTCGACGAGGGACGGACCGCGGAGGCCGACGCGCTGATGTGGCGGTTCGGCGACCGCTGCCGGCTGGCGGGGCGGCCGATGCTCGCCCTGGAGTACTGGGCGCTGCGTGTCGAGCCCTCGACGCCGGAGCAGGTGCGGCAGATGCGCGAGCTGTCGGACCGCGTGCCGCTGCCGCTGTTCGCGCCGCTGGTCGACCTGCACGCGGCCCTGCTGGGCGACGACCTCGCGGAGCTGGACCGCGCGGCGCGCGCGGCGCGGCTGGAGATGGTCCCGGGCCTGGCGCCCCGGGTGCTCGAGGCGGTGAACCGGCTGCGGGAGTCCAGGGGGCTGCCGCCGCTCGCCGACCCGGAGGTCGACGACCTGCTCGGCGAGCAGATCGCCGAGGCGATCCGCAGCGCGCCGCCGGTGCACCGGTCCGCGGACCTGCTGTCCGACCGGGAGCACGAGATCGCGGTGCTCGCGGCGCAGGGCATGACCAACCGGGAGATCGCGGTGCGGCTGCACCTGAGCACCCGCACCGTGGAGAACCACGTCCACCGGGTGCTCGGCAAGCTGGGGCTGCGCAGCCGGTCCCGCCTGGCCGAGGTGCTGCTGTGAGCCCTCAGCGCCCCGCGGCAGGCGTCCCGAGGACGGTGCCGTCCGGGATCTCGCCGGGCGCGCCGTCCGGCGTGACCTCCGCCTCGCCGGTCGCGACGACGCCCGCGCCGAACGTCCAGTCGCCGCGCACGGTGAGCGAGCGTGCGCCGCGCAGGGACGGCGCGCCGTGGGCGAACCGCTCCTCGAACCGGCCGACCGTCTTGTAGACGCCCGGGTCGAGGTCGACCAGCGGCGCCCGGTCCACGGCGAGCCGCAGCGTGGCGTCGTCGGCCAGCTCGTAGGCGTCCGACCGGAGCAGCAGCAGGTCGTTCGTGGTCTTCACGGGCAGGAACCGCTCGCGGCCGACCGCGATCGCGGTCGCGCCCTCGAACACCTCGATCGCGGCGCCCATGGCGGTCTCGATCTGGAACACCTCGGGGGAGTCCGGGTCGGTCGGGTCGACCGTCTTGACGTTGCGGATCAGCGGCAGGCCCAGCACCGGGCCGCGGGACTCCAGCGCCGCCGCGAGCTGCTCCAGGTCGAACCACAGGTTGTTCGTGTGGAAGTACGGGTGGCGGTGCTCGTCGGTGAAGTAGTCCATCTCGTCGGGCGGCGTCTGCGCGGTGTCGCGCAGGATCAGCCGGCCGTCGGACTTCCGGACCGCCAGGTGGCCGCCCTTGCGGTCCGCGGCGGTGCGCCGGCAGACCTCGGCGGCGTAGGGGGCGCCGGACGCCGCGAACCAGCCGGCGATCACCGGGTCGGGGGCGGCGCCGAGGTTGTCGGAGTTGGAGACGGACGCGTACCGGAACCCGGCGTCGAGCAGCGTCCGCAGCACGCCGGACGCGAGCAGCGCCGTGTACAGGTCGCCGTGGCCGGGCGGGCACCACTCGAGCGTCGGGTCGGCCGGCCAGCGCACGGGCGTCAGGTCGTCCGTGCGGAGCTTCGGCTCCTGGTTCTGGAGGAAGTCCAGCGGCAGCCCGTCCACGGCGACGTCGTCGTGCCGGGCCAGGGCGGCCAGCGAGTCCTCGCGCGTGCGGAACGAGTTCATGAGGACCAGCGGCAGCCGGACGTCGTGGGCGGCCCGGGCGCGGCGCACCTGCTCGACGATGAGGTCGAGGAACGACTTCCCGTCGCGCACCGGCAGCAGCGACTTGGCCTTGTCCATGCCCATCGAGGTGCCGAGGCCGCCGTTGAGCTTGATGACCACGGTGCGGGCGAGCGCCTCCCGCGCGGCCTCCGGGTCGACCGTGACGTCGGCGAGCGCCGGCGGGTCCAGCAGCGGCTCGATGGTGTCCTCGGGGATGAGGCCCGTGGCCCCCGCCTCGAGCTCGCGGTAGTAGTGGGTGAACACCTCGATGGCGGTGGGGTCGACGCCCGCCGCGGTCATCGTGTCCTGGGCCTGCCGGAGTCCGGAGTCGCTCATGTCCCGATCCTAGGAAGGTCGGCGGCGGCGCCGCAGGGCGAGCGCTCCGGGTGGCGTCGTCAGCGGGCCGCGTGCCGGCCGTACCGCTGCCGCGCGGCCTCGCCGGACGTGCCGACCAGCGCGCCGATCCGGGCCCACGACGTCCCCTCGTCGCGGCGGGCCGCGGCGATGGCGTCGGCGAGCTCGCGCTCGGCCTCGTCCCGGCGCAGCGCCGCGAGCCGCACCGCGGTCACGGGCGAGACCCGTCCGCGGTCGCCGGGGCCGGGCTCGTAGGCCTCGAACTCGTCGGCCAGCTGCTCGGAGCGGGCGAGGATGTCGTCGAGCGATCGGGGCACGGTCAGCTCCTCCCGAGGAACTTGTCACGGACGGGGCGCATGGCGTGCACGGCGCAGAGCGGGTCCCGGGACACAAGTTACCTTGCTTGGCGGTGGGTGGGCAGGAGCGAGAGCGTCGTGGTGAGGGTCCGGTGTGCATGGACGGCACCGTAGGCCGCGATCCGGGGTCGTCGACCGTGGTCCCCAGGGCGGGTTCCGCGGGTCAGGGCAGGGCCGTGCGCACCGGCGCCAGCGCCCGGTCCAGCAGGTCCGGCAGGCGCGTGCGGTCGGCCCCCGCGTGCGCCCACGCCTCGACCGCCGCGGCCAGGGCCCCCGCCCACGCGGTGCCCGCCACCCGGGCGCGCAGCGGGTCGACGCCGCGCGCGGCGGCGTAGGCGGCGAGCGTCGCCCCCAGGTCGGCGGTCCGCCGGGCGGCGGCCAGGCGGAGGTCCTCGCCGAGGCCCATGGCGTCCGCCTGCGTGAAGGCGAGGGCCACGTGCTCGGCCGGCAGGTCCGCCGCCAGCTCGTGCAGGGCGGCGGCGAGCACCGTGCCGGGCGGCGCGGCGGGGTCGGCGCCCGCCAGGGTGGTGCGGAGCCGGTCGGCCCGCTCGTCGAACGCGGCCCACAGCAGGTCGGCCTTGCCGGGGAAGTAGTTGAAGAACGTGCTCCGCGAGACGCCGGCGCGGCGGGTGATGTCGGCGACGGAGGTGGCGGCGTACCCGCGCTCGAGGAACAGCTCGCCGGCGGCCTCCTCGAGCATCGCCCGCGACGCGGCGGGCGGGCGCCCCGAGCGCCGCGGCGGCGACGGCTCGGGCGGGGCCGGGCTGCCGGGCGGCGGGGACGGGGGCACGGCCGCCATCGTAGGACGAGCGTCACACCGGCCGAGGGGCGCCGCACCCGTCGCCGCGACCTATTGTTGGACTCCGTTCAACAACCTGCCGAGCGAAGGTGGACCCGTGCCCGACGCCGCTTCCCGACCCCGTCGCCTGCGCCGCACCGCGCGCGCCGCCGCGCCCGCCGCGGTGCTCGCCCTCGCGCTGGCCGCCTGCTCGGGCGGCGGCGGGGACGCGCAGGACGACGCCACCCCGCGCACGGGCGGCACGCTGGTCTACGCGACGGGCGACGCCGAGCCGACCTGCCTCGACCCGCACGTCGGCGGCAACTACCCGCAGGCGCTGATCAGCACGCAGTACCTCGAGCCGCTCGTCGGCCGGGACGCGGACGGCACGATCCTGCCGTGGCTCGCCACGCAGTGGACGACGTCCGACGACGGCCTGACCTGGGACTTCACCCTCGCGGACGACGTCACCTTCACCGACGGAACCCCGTTCGACGCCGAGGCGGTCAAGGCGAACATCGAGCACCTGCAGGACCCCGACACGGGGTCCTCCACCGGCTACCTCGCCGTGCAGAAGGTCGAGCAGGTCGAGGTCGTCGACGCCACCCACGCCCGGTTTCACCTGTCCGCCCCGGACTCGGCGCTGCTCGAGTCGCTCAGCCAGCAGTGGACCGCGATGCAGTCGCCCGCCGGGATCGCCCGCGGCACCGACGCCAACTGCGCCGCGCCGGTCGGCACCGGCCCGTTCGTCGTCGAGTCGTGGACGCCGCAGCAGCAGGTCGAGCTCGTCCGCAACGAGGACTACGTGCCGCACGACCCGCAGGCCGAGCACGAGGGCACCGCGTACCTGGAGCGCATCGTCTGGCGGTTCATCCCCGACGCCGCCACCCGCTACGCCGCGCTGCGCTCCGGCGAGGTCCAGGTGATCGACAACCCGCAGCCCGACACCATCGCGCAGGCCGACGCCGGCGGCGACATCGCGCACCTCGACGCCCCCCGGCCCGGCTCGGTGAACCGGATCGAGCTCAACAGCGCCCAGCCGCCGTTCGACGACGTCCGGGTGCGCGAGGCGTTCGTCCGGGCGGCCGACGTCGACCCGGGCATCGAGACGCTGTTCGCCGGCACCGCCACCCGCTCGTACTCCCCGCTGTCGAGCGTGGAGCCGGTCGCGTACTCCGACCCGGACCTGTTCGGCACCGACACCGACCGCGCCGCCGAGCTGCTGGACGAGGCCGGCTGGACGGAGCGGGACGCCGACGGGTACCGCACCCGGGACGGGGAGCGCCTGACCGTGCGGTTCCCGGTGAGCACCAACCAGTCGGTGGCCGCCGAGCAGTCGCTGTTCGAGCAGATCCAGGCCAACGCGAAGACGGTCGGGTTCGACGTGGTGCTCACGCCGCTCGACCTGTCCGCCTGGTACGGCGCGCTGGGCGCCCACGAGTACGAGGCCGTGTCCGCGCCGTACACGAAGGTCGGGCCGGACGTGCTGCGGATCCTCTACCACTCCGACGGCACCGTCCCCGCGCCCAGCGGCTACTTCGCCAACCACGCGGGCGTCACCGACCCGGAGCTCGACGCGCTGCTCGACGAGGCGTCCGCGACGGCCGACGCGGACCAGCGCGCCGACCTCTACCAGCAGGCGCAGCAGCGCGTGCTCGAGGGGTACTACATCCTGCCGCTGTACGACCAGCAGAACCACTTCCTCACCCGCGGCGTCACGGGGGTGCGGACGCTCGACACCGTGGCGACGCCGACGTTCCTCGACGCGCGCCTGGCGTCCTGACGGCCGTGGGCCCGGGGCGGGCGGCGCGGCCGCCGGCGCGGGCGCGGCGGGTGCTGCTCTGGCTGCTCCGCCGCGCCGGGTCCGTCGTGCTCGTCGCCTGGGTGGTGGCGACCGTGGTGTTCTTCGCGCTGCGCGCTGCCGGCGGCGACCCCACGGAGGCGATCCTCGGCGGTCCCGGGTCGCAGGCCGGCCCCGAGGCGGTCGCCGCGGCGCGCGCCCGGTACGGGCTCGACCAGCCGCTGCTCGTGCAGTACGCGGTGCAGGTGTGGCGGGTGCTGACCCTCGACCTCGGGGAGTCGTACGCCCGGACCGTGCCCGTCGCCGACCTGCTGGCGGAGCAGCTGCCCGGCACGCTGCTGCTCGCGGTCGCGTCGCTCGCGCTGGCGTGGGTGCTCGCGCTCGCGGTGGCGACGGCCGCCGCCCGGGCCTCCGGGCCGGTCGGGCGCGCGTGCGCGGCGGCGCTGCGCGGCGCCGAGGTGGTCGCCGCCGTGCTGCCGCACTTCTGGCTCGGCGCGGTGCTCATCGTGGTGTTCTCCTCGACGCTCGGGTGGCTCCCGGCGACCAGCTCCGGCACCGACCCCGCCGGTCTCGTGCTGCCGACCGTGACGCTCGCCGTGCCGGTGGCCGGGTTCCTCGGGCAGGTCATGCGCGACTCGCTGGACGAGGCCGTCGCGGCGCCGTTCGCGACCTCGGCCCGCGCCCGCGGGGCCTCGCCCGGGCGGGTGCTGTGGCGCCACACGCTGCGCCACGGCGTGCTGCCCGCGGTCGCGCTGTCCGGCTGGGCGTTCGGGTCGCTGCTCAGCGGCGCGGTGGTGGTGGAGACCCTGTTCGGTAGGCCCGGTCTCGGGCGCCTGCTGCTCGACGCGACGATGCAGCGGGACGTCCCCGTGGTGATCGGCGCGGTGGTCGTCGTCGCGGTCGCGTACGTCGTGGTCATGCTGCTGGTGGACGTCGTGGAGCGGCTGCTCGACCCGCGGCTGCGCCCGGCCGCGGAGGTCGTGGGGGCCGGGGCGCCCGCGACCTCCCGGGAGCCGGCGGTGCTCGGGTGAGCGCCGCAGCCCCCGGCCGTCCCCGCGCCGCGCGCCCGACCCGGGGTCCCACCGGCCGCGGCGTGCGCGCGGCGGTGCGCACGCTGGGCGCCCCCGGCGTCCTCGCGGCGGTCGCCGTGCTGGTCATGGCGGTCGCCGTCGTCCGCCCGGGCCTGCTCGCCCCCGGCGACCCGACCGCCATCGACGCCCGCGCCGCGTTCACGCCCCCCGGCCCGGGGCACTGGCTCGGCACGGACGAGTCCGGGCGCGACGTCTGGACCCGCGTCGTGCACGGCGCCGGCGCCTCGCTCGGCATCGGCGCCGCGGCCACCGCCATCGGCGTGGGTGCCGGGCTGGTGCTCGGCTTCGCCGCCGGTCTGGGCCCGCGGTGGCTCGACGCCGCGATCGGCCGGGTGCTCGAGGTGCTGTTCGCGCTGCCGACGCTGGTGCTCGCGCTGCTGCTCGTCGCGGTGCTGGGCGCCGGCGTCGAGGCGTCGGTGCTCGCGGTCGGCGCCGCGACCGCCCCCGGGTACGCCCGCATGCTCCGGGGCCGCGTGCGCGCCGTGACGGCGAGCGGCTACGTCGAGGCGGCCCGGCTCGAGGGGCACGGGCCGCTGCGGGTGCTGACGCGCCACGTGCTGCCCAACACGCTCTGGCCGCTGGTGTCGGTGGCCACGCTCGGGATCGGGCAGGCCGTGGTGTGGGTGTGCGCGCTGAGCTTCCTGGGCCTCGGCACGCTGCCGCCGTCGCCGGAGTGGGGGGCGATGCTCAACGCCGGGCGGGTCTACATCGGCACGGCGTGGTGGCTGACGGTGTTCCCGGGACTCGCGATCACGGTGACGGCGGCGGCGCTGACGGTGCTGGGCCGGCGCCTCGGGACGGTGGGGGCGTGAGCGCGCCGGAGGTCCCGCGGGGCGCGGGCGCCGTGGTGCTCGACGTCGCCGGGCTGCGGGTGGGCTTCGGCGCGACCGACGTGCTGCACGGCGTGGACCTGCGGGTGGCGGCCGGCGAGTGCGTCGCCGTGGTCGGCGGGTCCGGCGCGGGCAAGTCCGTGCTGGCGCGCACCCTCGTCGGGCTGGCGGGGGAGGGCGGCCCGGCGCGTGTGCGGTCCGACCGCTTCACGCTGCTCGGCCGGGACGCCCCCGCGCCCGGGTCCCGTGCCTGGCGGGCCGTCCGGGGGCGGGACGTGGGCCTGGTGCTCCAGGACGCGCTGGGCTCGCTCGACCCGCTGCGGACGGTCGGGGCCGAGGTCGGGGAGGCGCTCGCGGTGCGCCGCCCCCGTGCCCCGCGGCCGGAGCGGACCCGGCGCGTGCTGGCGGCGCTGGCGGAGGTCGGCCTGCCGCAGCCGGAGGTGCGCGTCCGCCAGCGCCCGCCGGAGCTCTCGGGCGGCATGCGCCAGCGCGCGCTGATCGCGTCCGCCCTGGTCGCCCGGCCGCCGCTGCTGGTCGCGGACGAGCCCACCACCGCCCTCGACGCGACGGTCGCGGCGCGGGTGCTCGACCTGCTGGGGGAGCTGCGGGACCGCGGCACGGCGGTCGTCCTCGTCACGCACGACCTCGGGGCGGTCGCGCGGGTCGCCGACCGCGTCGTCGTGCTGCACGAGGGTCGCGTCGTCGAGTCCGGGCCCGTCGCGCGCGTGCTGGCGGAGCCGCGTGAGCCGTACACCCGGGAGCTGCTCGCCGCGGCGCGGCTGGGCGACGGGCCGGGGCTGGTGCCGCCGCCCGGGCCGGTGCTGCTCAGCGGCCGGTCGCTGCGCCGGTCCTTCCCGCTGCCGGGCGGCGGGCGCGTGGACGCGGTGGCGGACGTCGACGTCGAGGTGCGGGCCGGGGAGGCCCTCGGGCTGGTCGGCGAGTCGGGCTCGGGCAAGACGACGCTCGCCCGGCTGCTGCTCGCGGCCGACCGCCCCGACGCCGGGGAGGTCCTGCTCGACGGGCGGCCGTGGTCGGCGCTGCCCGAGCGGGAGCGCCGGCCCCTGCGCCCCGGCGTCCGGCTGGTGCCGCAGGACCCGCTGGGGGCGGTCGACCCGCGGCTCACGGTCCGGGCGGTGCTGCGGGACGCGCTCGCGACGGCCCCGGGCCCGCGCGACGACGACGACGCCGGGTGCGCGCGGCTGCTCGACGCCGTGCGGCTGCCGGGGGACGTGCTCGACCGGCGGCCCCGGACGCTGTCGGGGGGCCAGCGGCAGCGCGTCGCGATCGCCCGCGCGCTGGCCTCGCGCCCGCGGGTGCTGCTGCTGGACGAGCCGGTGTCGGCGCTCGACGTCCAGGTGCAGGCGGCGGTGCTCGACCTGCTCGTCGACCTGCGCCGCGCGTCCGGCGTCGCGATGGTGCTGGTCTCCCACGACCTCGCCGTGGTGCGCCGCGTGTGCGACCGGGTGCTCGTGATGAGCGGGGGCCGGGTCGTCGAGGAGGGCGCCGTCGCGGACGTCTTCGACGCCCCGCGGCACCCGGTGACCCGGGACCTGCTGGCGGCCCGGGCGGTGTGACGCCGCCCGGGCCGGTGCGGGTCAGACCGTGACGACGATCTTCCCGCGGGTGTGCCCGGTCTCCAGCGCGCGGTACGCGTCGGCCGCGTGCTCCAGGTCGAACGTCTCCGCGATCTCGACCGTCACCACGCCGCGGGCCGCCAGGTCCGCGAGGTCGGCGAGGTCGGTCGTGTCCGGCCGCACCCACACGTACTGGCCGCCGAGCTCGTCGCGGGCGCGGGCGTCGGTGATCGACACGACCGTGCCGCCCGGGGCGAGCAGGTCGGGTGCCGTGTCGATCGCCGCGCCGCCGACGTAGTCGAGGATCACGTCGAAGCCCCCGGGCGCGAGCTCGCGGGCGGCGGCGACCAGGCCGTCGCCGTACGCGACCGGCTCCGCGCCGAGTCCGCGCAGGTAGTCGTGGTTGCCGGGCGACGCGGTGCCGACCACGCGGGCGCCGGCGTGCACCGCGAGCTGCACCGCGATCGACCCGACACCGCCGGCGGCGGCGTGCACCAGCACCGTGGACCCGGCGCCGAGCCCGGAGCGCCGGACGGTCTGCAGCGCGGTCAGGCCCGCGAGGGGCAGCGCCGCGGCCTGCTCGAACGACAGGCCGGCGGGCTTCTTCGCCGCCGTGCGCACCGGGACGGAGACGTACTCGGCGAGCGTGCCGTCGGACACGACGTCCTTGCGCGCGTAGGCCAGCACCTCGTCGCCCGCGACCAGCTCCGGGGTGTCCAGCCCGGGCTTCACGACCACGCCGGCCACGTCCCACGCGGGGACGGCGGGCAGGTACGTGTCGATCAGCCCCTGCAGGTACCCCTCGCGGATCTTGTAGTCGACGGGGTTCAGCCCCACGGCGACGACCTTGACCAGGACCGAGTCGGGGCCGACGTGCGGCTCCGGGCGGTCCACCACCCGCAGCACCTCGGCACCACCGAACGTCTCGTACGCGACAGCCTTCATACCCGGTGCGAACGACGGACCCCCGGCGGGCATTCCGCCCCCGGGCGGACCGGGGCCGGGGTCGCGCGGCTCAGGCCGGCCGGAGCCCGCGCCCGACGGGCGTCTCGAACCACACGGTCTTTCCCCCGCCGGGGTGCAGGTCGATGCCCCACCGGCTCGCGAGCTGCGCGACGATCCGCATGCCGTTCCCCCCGGAGCGGTCCGCCCGGCGCGGCCGCACCAGCGGCAGCGTCGGGTCGGGGTCGGTCACCGCGACGCGGACGCAGCCGTCCCGGCACTCGGCGGTCACGGCGATCCGGCGACGCGGGCGGGTGTGCACCACCGCGTTGGTGAGGACCTCGCTGGTCAGCAGCTCGACGGTGCGGGCGGCCTCCGGGGTCGCGTGGGCGAGGGCCGCCTCGCGCACCGCCCAGTGCCGGCCGGTCGCGACCGAGCGGGGGGCGGGATCCAGCAGCAGGTGGTGGACGTCGGTCACCGTGCCCCTCCTCCCGCTGCCGTCCCGGTCCGCCCGGTCGTGCGGGCGGCGTGGGCTCCAGCGTGCGCCACGGTGCCCGGCCGCGCATCCGGGCCGGGCACCGTCGCGTCAGCCCGCCGTGCCGTCCGGGTCCGCCCGGCGGGTGGCGTCGGGCGCCTCGCCGTCGCGCTCCCCGCCGGACCCGGTCCCGCCGGAGGCCGCGACGACGGCCTCGTCCGGGGGCGGCACCACGCGGACCCGGGCGATGCGCCGGCCGTCGACGGCCGTGACCTCGATGCGGTGGCCGTCCACCTCCACGGCGTCGCCCACCACGCCGAGCCGGCCGAGCCGCGCGACGACGAAGCCGGCGACCGTCTCGTAGGGGCCGTCGGCCAGCAGCACGCCGGTCAGCTCGGTGAACTCCTCGATGGTGATGCCGGCGTCGTACGAGCCGGGGGAGCCGCCCTCGCGGGCCTCGGGGCCGGACGACCCGGGCATGTCGTACTCGTCGCGGATGTCCCCGACGAGCTCCTCGACCAGGTCCTCCAGCGTGACGATGCCGTCGGTGCCGCCGTACTCGTCGACCACCACGGCGATGTGCACGCCCTCGCGGCGCATCCGGGACAGCGACGGCAGCAGCTTGTTGGTCCCCGGCAGCACGACGATCTCCCGCATCACGTCGCGCACCCGCACGTCCGGGCGGGCCGGGGTGTCGAGCAGCTCGCGGATGTGCAGGAACCCGAGCACGTCGTCGAAGTCCTCGCCCGTCACCGGGTAGCGGGACCACGGCTGGTCGCGCACCCGGTCCAGGGCGTCCGTCAGCAGCAGGTCGGCCTCGAGGAACCGCACCTCGCCGCGCGGGCGCATGACCTCGGCCACGGACCGGTCGGTCGCCTCGAACACGTCGCCGAGGATGCGGCGCTCGTCCTCGGGCAGCCCCTGGTGCGCGATGACGAGGTCCCGCAGCTCGGCCTCGGACATCTCCTCGCTGGTGGCGTGCGGGTCGCCGCCGAACAGCCGCACGAGCAGGTTCGTCGACGCCGACAGCAGCCAGATCACGGGCCGCATGAGCGTGGCGAACCGGTCGAGCGGCGGGGCGACGGCCAGCGCGACCTTCGCGGAGCGCTGCAGGGCGATGCGCTTGGGCACCAGCTCCCCGAGCACGAGGGACAGGTACGCGATGACGAGCGTCAGCACGACCAGGGCGACCGAACCCGCGAGCGCCTCGGACAGCCCGAGCGCCTCCAGCGCGGGGGCGAAGGACGGGGCGATGGTCGAGGCCCCGTACGCGGCCGAGAAGAACCCGGCGACGGTGACGCCGATCTGCACGGCGGCGAGGAACCGGTTCGGGTCGCGGGCCACGGAGGCCACGCGCGCGCCCCGCGCGCTCTGGCGTTCGAGGCGGTTGATCTGGCTCTCGCGCAGGGAGACCAGGGCGATCTCCGTGCCGGCGAAGACGCCGCCGATCAGGATGAAGAGCAGGACGAGGCCGATGCTGCCCCAGGTCGCGGAGTCCATCAGCGGCGAGCCCCCTCACCGGTCGTGCGCGGGCCGGTGGTGCGCGGGATGCGGGCTCGCCGCACGGGACTGCAGGGCTGGTCGGGAGGTGACATGCACCCATTCCAGACAGCGCGGGTCCCGCCGTCAACCGGGGACGGCGGTTCGCGGCGTCGTGCACAGGATCGGCACAGCACCCCCGCGCACGCGGGTCCGGAACCGCCTGTCGGCGCTGGTCAGGCTGCCTAGGCTGGCGGTGCCCCACGGCGGGGCGGCGACGGAGGGACGAGCGTGGGACCGGTGCGGCGCAGGGGAGCGGTGGCAGGGGCGACGGGACGGGCGGACGTCCGGACGGGGCGCGGCGAGGTTCCGGGGCGCGGTGAGGTGCCGGGACGGCGCACGTCCGGCGCGCGCCGCCGGTCGCGCACCGGCGCCGTCGTGGCCGTGGCGGGCCTGGTGGTGACGCTCGGGGCGTGCTCCGGCGGCTCGGACGACGGCCAGGACACCGCCGACGCCCTCGCCGCCGCGATCGCCTCCGGTGACTTCGCGGACGTGCCGCTGGACGGCGCGACCGCCGCGGAGGCCGGCGAGCAGCGCGCGAGCGCGTACGAGGGGCTCGACCCGTGGGTGCCGGCCGTCACCGCGGGCGACGTCCAGCCGGCGGCCGACGACGAGGACGCGGCGACGGTCGAGCTCGCGTTCACCTGGGACGTCGACAGCAGCGACGACGACTGGACGTACTCGACGCACGCGTCCCTGGTCCGCGTCGACGACGAGTGGCGCGCCCGGTGGAGCACGATGACGCTCGCGCCGGACCTCACCACGGCCGAGGTGCTGGCGGTGCACCGGGAGCAGGCGGAGCGGGCCGACGTGCTGGGTGCCGGCGACGCGGTGCTCGTGGAGGCCCGCCCGGTGTACCGGATCGGCATCGACAAGACGCGGGTGACCGCGCAGGAGGCCGACGGCGCGGCGCGCGGGCTGGCGGCGGCCCTGGGCATGGACGCGGAGGCGTACGCCGCGCAGGTGGCCGCCGCCGGGGAGAAGGCCTACGTCGAGGCCATCGTGGTCCGGGCGGACGACCCGGCGTACGACGTCGCGGCGCTCTCCGGGCTGCCCGGCGTCAACGCGATCAGCACGACCCTGCCGCTCGCCCCGACCCGCGCGTTCGCCCGGCCGGTGCTCGGCACCGTCGGCGACGCGACCGCCGAGGTCGTCGAGGAGTCCGACGGCGCGGTGCGGCCCGGCGACCTCGCCGGGCTGAGCGGGCTGCAGAAGCAGTTCGACGCGCAGCTGCGGGGCCTGCCCGGTCTCACCGTCGTCGCGACGTCGGGCGGCGCGCAGGAGCGGCAGCTGTTCCACGTGGAACCGCAGCCGGGGGAGCCCCTGCGCCTGACGCTGGACCCGGCCGTGCAGCAGGCGGCGGAGGACGTGGTGGCCCGCGTCACCGACAGCGCGGCCGCGGTGGTCGCGATCCGGCCCTCGACCGGCGAGCTGCTCGCGGCCGCGAGCGGGCCGGGCGGCGACGGGACCTCGACCGCGACGCTCGGCCTCTACGCGCCGGGGTCCACGTTCAAGGTGGTCAGCTCGCTGGCGCTGCTCCGGGCGGGGCTCACGCCCGACAGCACGGTGACGTGCCCGCCGACGGCGTCCGTGGACGGCCGCGAGTTCCAGAACTACCCGGGCTACCCGGCGGACGCCCTGGGGGACATCCCGCTGCGCACCGCCGTCGCCGAGTCCTGCAACACCGCGTTCCTGACCGCCGCCGACCTGGCCCCCCAGCAGGCGCTCGCCGCCGCGGCGTCCTCCCTCGGGCTGGTCGACGACGCCGACCTGGGGTTCGCGGCGGCGCTCGGCTCCGTCCCCGCGGACGACACCGGCGGCACCGACCACGCGGCGTCGATGATCGGGCAGGCCCGGGTGCAGGCGACCCCGCTGGGCATGGCGACGGTGGCCGCGTCGGTGGTGGCCGGGCACCGCGTGACGCCCTGGCTGGTGCGCGAGGACGGCACACCGGCGCCGTCCGCGGAGCCCGACCAGCCGCTGACCTCCGGCGAGGCGGACGCGCTGCGCGCCATGATGCGCGCGGTCGTCACGGAGGGCGGCGGCGACTTCCTCCAGGACGTCCCCGGTGCCGAGGTGATCGCGAAGTCGGGCACCGCGCAGTACGGCGCCGCCGACGCGCTGCAGAACCACGCCTGGATGATCGCCGGGTACGGCGACCTGGCCGTGGCGGTGTTCGTGGAGACGGGCGACTTCGGGTCCACCACCTCCGGGCCGCTGCTGGAGGACTTCCTGCGCGCGGTGCCGCAGGGCTGAGGGCGTCCCGCGACGCGTCCGGGCCGGCGGGGCGGCGCGCCCGGGATCCCCCGTCCGGCCCGGGTGGAATGCCCGTTTTGACCCGAGTGGGTGAAATGTGAGACTTCACCCCGGGATTCACCCGCGGGGCCTTCCCCCGTGCGGGCGGGCGTCCTACAGTCGATGACGTCAGCGACAAGGGCAAACCCTCCGCGAGGAGGGGACGCAAAGCCACGGGACCCCCGCAGGTCAGCCGGGCTGCCGAACGAAGGACTTCGCCATGGACCAGCGCGGCTTCTACGAGCCGGCCGAGCGCGACCGCAGCGGTGCCGACCTCCTCGCGGACGGGGCGCGCACCGCGTCCCGCCTCTCCGCCTGGACCCGTCTCGCCGCGACGCTCGCCGCCGCCGGGGACCGGGTCCCCGCCCAGCGGGAGTGCACCTCCGCCTCCTGAGCGGGGCTACAGCTCGCCGACCCGCTGCAGGTAGCGCATCGACGCCCAGCCGACGGGGATGCGCAGCCAGTAGGTCAGCACCCGGAACAGCACGGCCACGGACGTCGCCACACCGGGGTTGACCCCGACGACCGTCAGCGAGGCGGCCAGCGCGATCTCGGTGGTGCCGATACCGCCCGGCGTGGGCGCGACCGACCCGGCCGTGTTGCCGGCGAGGAACACGATGGCGGCCTGCACCAGCGAGAGCTCCTGACCGAACGCGCGCAGGCAGACCTCGAACGCCAGGACGTAGCCGAACGTCGTCAGCACGTTGCCGGCCAGCCCGAGCGCGAGCCGGGACGGCTGCCCGACCACCTCGATGAGCCGGGGCCACGTCTGCTGGAGCGTCGGCAGCGTCTTGGCGGCGACCCACTGCCGGACCCGGGGCACCAGCAGCGCGCTCGCCACGAGGGCCGCGAGCACGCCGATCGCGATGATGACCGTCGGCGACACGGTGAACCGCTCGAGCTGGTTCGTGCCCGACGCGACCGACAGGCCGAGCAGCAGCAGCATCGTCACGAGGAACTGCGCGACCTGCACCAGCGCGACCGTCGCGGTCGCGAGCGACGCCGACGTGCCCCGCCGGGTCAGCAGCCGCAGGTTCAGCGCGGCGGGACCGATGCCCGCCGGCGCCGCCAGCGCGACGAACGTGGCCGCCGACTGCGCCACCGACGCGCGCCACAGCGACAGCTTGACGGGGGAGAACGCCACGAGGCTCAGCGCCGCCCCGAACAGCGTCGTCATGCCGAGCGCGAACGCCAGCACGCTGAGCCGCCAGTCGGTGGTGCGCAGCGCGTCGAGGATCGTCTGCAGGTTGATCGACGTCAGGACGATGATGACGGCGGCCGTGGTCAGCAGGATGGTCAGCACGGTGCGCGCGCCGAACCGGATGAGCTGGACCGGCTCGACGTCGGCCTCGGGCAGGCGCGCCACCAGCGCCGACCGCAGCTCGGCCAGCACCTCCTTGTGGGCCCGCAGCTCCTCGCGCGTGCGGCGGGGCAGCGTGACGGTCTGCAGCAGCGGGCCGATCACGGCGATGTCGGCCTCGGGCAGCACCGCCACCGCCGACTCCAGCGCGCGAGCCGGGCCCACGCGCAGCGCCAGGAGCGCGACCATCTGCGTGCGGTCGAGGCGCTGCGCGAGCTCGGACGACGCGACGTCGCCCAGCTCCCAGCCCACCAGCCACACCCGGGGCTCCTCGCCGCGGTCGTCGACGAGCACCACGTCGCTGGTCAGGGCGCGGTGCGCGAGACCGGCCTCGTGGGCCGTGCCGAGCTGCGCCCAGATCTCCTCCAGCACGTCGTCCGTGATGCGCTCGGGGTCCAGGTCCGCGAGCGGCGTCGCCGCGGCCACCCGGTCCTGCACCAGGATCATCGACGACTCGGCCTCGGCGACCCCACGGAGCCGGGGCGTCCGCACGCCGGCCGCGGTCGCGCTGTAGGACAGCAGCGCCGCGCGCTCCGCCGCCTGCCGCAGCGAGACCACGGAGCGCCCGTCGATGCCGCGCAGCCGCAGCGAGCGCCACAGCCGGCTGAGGAAGCCCACGACCTGCCGGTCGCCGTCCAGCACGACGACGTCGAGCAGGCGCCCGTCGGTCGTCGTCATCTCGTACACCCGGTGGTCGGCGTTCCGCACCAGCGCGCGCGCCGCCGGCGTCCCGGGCAGCGGCCCGTCGCCCGCGGGCGCACCGTCCTCGGCCGGGACCCGGACGAGCTGCCGCGGCTGCCAGCCCGCGCGGCGGACGCCCGCCACCAGGCTCGCGCCGTACGCGCGCTCGGACCGGGCGCCGGACACGTACCGCACCGCGAGGCCGCTCGCCCGGCCGATGAGCAGGGCCACCGCGACGCCCGGCAGCGACACGCCCGCCGTGATCACCATGATCCCGACGGCGACCCACACGAGGTTCCACGACCACGCGACCGTGCGGCGCCGGGTCCGGGGGCCGGTCGCCGTCAGCAGCCCCGCGATCAGCGCGATGTAGCCGGGCACGGTGAGCGTCAGCTCGCCCCGCAGCCGGACCGACAGCCCGTTGACCAGCTGGTCGGAGCCGAGGTTCTCGATCAGCCACGCGCTCGCCGAGGTCACCAGCACGGCGAGGATCGCCGCGACGGACGCCTCGATCATCTGCCGGCCCAGCCGGCGCAGCGCGAGCTCCGCCAGCACCGCGACCGGGACGACGAACGTCACGACGGTCTCCAGCAGCGCGACCGGGACGATGAGGATCTGCCGCAGCAGGGCGGAGAAGCCCTGCACGTCCTCGGCGACGCCGGAGGTCGTGTTGTGCGCGTACGTCGCGAGCACCATGACCGCGACCGCGCCGAGCACGCTGGCGACGACGCCCAGCAGGTCGCCGGGGTGGTGGACGCGCACCTCGGGGCTGTCGACGACGAGGGGCCGCTCGAGCCCCCGGCCCGGGGTCACCGGCCCGGTTGCGGGCGCGGGCCCGCCGGCGGGTCCGTCGGGTCGACCGGGCGCCGCCGGCGCGCTGGTCGAGGCGTCGGACATGCTCTGGAGTGTAGGCAGCGGCCACCCGCCGCACCGGCCTGTCCGGGCCCCTGGGGTGCGATTCCGTCCTCGAGGATGAGTGCCGCGACCCCGTGTCTCCGTCGCGGGGATGACACCCGGGGGCTAGCGTGACCGGCAGGCGCCCGACGACGGCCGGCGCGCCGGGGACGCGAGCTCGGGAGGCGCACGTGGCGGACGACGTGGAGGGCCGGCTCGCGGCGGTGCTGCGGTCCGTGTGGTGGCTGCCCGTGCTGCGCGGCGTGCTGCTGGTGGTGCTCGGCCTGCTGCTGCTGGTCGAGCCGCTCGGCACGCTCGTCGCGCTGATCTGGGTGTTCGGCGTGTTCGCCGTCGTGGACGGCGCGGTGGTCCTGCTCCAGGCCCTGCTCGCGCGCGGGCGGCCCGGGTTCGGGTGGCTCGTCGCCGAGGGGCTCGTCGGCATCGGGTTCGGCGCGCTCATCATGCTGTGGCCCGGTGCGACGGCGCTCGTGCTGTTCTACCTGCTGGCGCTCTGGCTGATCGTGCTCGGCGTCACCGCCGTCGTCGTCGCGGTCACGCAGTTCCGGGCCCGGGACCTGGCGTGGGCCGGGACGCTGGTGTTCGGGCTCATCGCGTTCCTGTTCGGGCTGCTGCTCGCGATCCGCCCGCAGGGCACGGTCGACGTGATCGTCACCGTGTACGGGCTGTTCGCGTTCGTCGCCGGCGTGGTGATGGTCGTCGCCGGCCTGGCCACCCGGTCGTTCGGGCGGCAGCTCGCCGCCGCGGGGCGGAGCGGTCCGGGCGCCGCAGGGCCCACGACGCCCGCCTGAGGGCGGCGCGGGCGGCGAGAGCGGCGCGTCAGCGGATCCCGAGCGCCTCGCGCCACTCCGCGGGCACCAGCGCGTACCCGACGAACGCCACCACGTCGAGCACCGTGTGCGCGACCACCAGCGGGAACGTCCGCCGTCGCCGCCGGTAGTACTCCGCGAACACCAGGCCCATCACGACGTTGCCGATGAACGGCCCGATGCCCTGGTACAGGTGGTACGAGCCCCGCAGCAGCGCGCTCGCGACGAGGATCGCCGGCGTGCGCCAGCGCAGCTCCCGCAGCCGCTCCATGAGGTAGCCGACCACGACGACCTCCTCCAGCAGGGCGTTCTGCAGCGCCGCCAGGACCAGCACCGGGACCGTCCACCACGCCGCGTTCAGCGCCTCGGCCTGCACCTCGACGGTGATCCCCAGCGCCCGCCCCGCGACGTACAGCCCCAGGCCGGGCAGCCCGATCAGCGCCGCGAGGCCGACCCCGACGGCGACGTCCCGCCCCGGCCGCGCCCGGTCGAGCCCGATCCGCCGCACCGCGCTGCGACCGTTCGCCGACAGCAGGTACAGCGCCAGCGCGACGGGGACCAGCGCGAACCCGATCGACAGCAGCTGGTAGACGAGGTCGAGGTACGGCCGCTCCGAGCGGCTCGCGTTGAGCGTCGCCTGCTGCTGCGCCAGCGGCGTGTCGGCCGTCAGCCGCGCCACGATGTTCACGAGCGCGTACACGCCCGACTTGCCGAGCGACAGGCCCAGGACGATCCACACCTCCGCCGTGAGCCGGCGTCGCCACGCGCGGTCGGACACCGGCGGGGTGCCGGGTACGGCGACGGCGGGCTCGGCGGGCTCGGCGGGCTCGGCCGGTGCGGGCAGCCGGGGCGACGGGTCGGAGGTCACCCGGGCAGGGTAGGGGGCGCGGCTGGACGTCCGCTGGGGAGACGCTGGGGGGCGTGGCTGCCAGGGGCGTCAACCGCCCTGCCGGCTCCCGACCGCCTCCGGGTGGGGCGAGCACGCTGAGTGCGGTCGCACGGGGAGCTGACGTCGCCGGCTACGTGCCCTGCGCCTCCAGCGCGGCGTCGCACTCGTCTCCGGGCGGGATCTGGATCAGGTGTCCGTCGGAGGTGCTGACGACACCGCGCCCTTCGCTCCCGGTTCGTGGTCGCGGCGGGACCCCGTCGTGGTGGTGCCGGTTGTGCCGGCGCCTCCGACGTCCGTAGGTTCGTCCCCCGTGACATCCGTGATCGAGGTCGACCACGTCACACGCCGCTACGGCCCCGTGACCGCGCTGGACGACGTGTCCCTGACGGTCGGCGAGGGGGAGCTCGTCGGGCTGCTCGGCCCGAACGGCGCGGGCAAGTCGACGCTGCTGTCGCTGCTGGGCGGGCTGCGCCGGCCGGACTCCGGCACGGTGCGGCTGCTCGGCGGCGACCCGCGGGACCCCGCGTCGCGCACCGGCCTGGGGACCACGCCGCAGGAGACGGGCCTGCCGTCGACGCTGCGTGTGGGTGAGGTCGTGGACCTGGTGGCCGGGCACTACCCGGACCCGATGCCGCGCGACGAGGTGCTGGAGCGGTTCGATCTGACGGGCCTCGCCCGACGGCAGACCGGCGGCCTCTCGGGCGGGCAGCGGCGGAGGCTCGCGGTCGCGCTCTCGCTCGTGGGGCGGCCGCGCGTGGTGCTGCTGGACGAGCCGACGACCGGCCTGGACGTCGAGGCGCGGCACGTGCTGTGGCAGGCGCTGCGCGACTACCAGGCGGGCGGCGCCACGGTGGTCGTGACCAGCCACTACCTCGAGGAGATCGAGGCCCTCGCGCGCCGGGTGGTCGTCATCGGGTCCGGGCGGGTGCTGGTGGACGACACGCTGCCGGCGGTGCTGGCGATGGCGGCGGCGCGCCGGGTGCTCATCGAGCTGCCGCCCGCCGACGAGGCGCGGGTCGCCGCGCTGCCGGGGGTGCTGGACGTCCGGCGCGAGGGCCGGCGGACCGTGCTGCTCGCGTCCGACGCGGACGCCGTCGTGCGGGACCTCGTGCGCGCCGAGGTGGCGTTCCGCGACCTCGAGGTGCGCGGCGCGTCCCTGGAGGAGGCGTTCCTCGCGCTCACCGCCGACGGGCCGGACGGCGCTCGGACGACCCCGGAGGAGGCGCGATGACCCCGCCCGTCGCCGCGACCCGCCCGTGGCTCCGGCTCGCCTGGCTGCACACCCGGTTCCAGGTGCTGGAGACCGTGCGCGTCCCGATCGCCCTGATCGGCAACATGCTGTTCCCGGGGCTGGCACTGCTGTTCTTCGTGGTGCCGCAGCGGGCGGTCGCGGACGACCCGCTCGCGTCGGTCGGCGCGGTGGCCCAGCTCGGGACGTTCGCGGTGATGTCCGCGTGCCTGTTCACGCTCGGGGCAGGCGTGGCCGAGGACCGGCAGCTCGCGTTCGACCCCTACGTGCGGACCCTGCCGGCCGGCGCCGGACCGCGGCTCGCGGGCCGGATCGCGAACGCCGTCCTGTTCTGCCTGCTGGCGCAGGTGCCGGTGGTGCTCATCGCGGTGCTGCTGACGTCGGCGTCGACCTCGCCCGGCCGCGCGCTCGGCGGGCTCGCCATGGTGCCGGTCGTCGCGGTGCCGTTCACGCTGCTCGGGCTGGCGATCGGGTACGCGCTGTCGTCGAAGGCGGCGATCGCCGTGGTGCAGGCGGTGCTGTTCCCGCTCGCGTTCGCGGGCGGCCTCTTCATGCCGCCGGAGATCTTCCCGCGGTGGCTCGACCTGATCTCGCAGGGCCTGCCCTCGAGGGCCGCGCGCGACCTGGTGGTGCAGGTGACCACCGGCGCGGAGGGCTCGCCGGCGGCACTGCCGGTGCTCCTGTCGTGGACCGCGGTGTTCGCCGTGCTCGCGGTGGGCGCCTATCGCCGCGACGAGGGTCGCCGGTTCCGCTGACCGACGCCGCGACCCCTTCCGGATCGACTCGAGGCGACGGCGTCGCCCGCGCAGCCCGGCGTCACGAGCACGGACGGCGAGCAGATCCCCACCGGACTCTCCGACCGTGGGCTCAGGTCCGGGGGTCGAGCGAGGTCCGCGCGGTCGTGACAGGTGAGCACGTGGCGGCTCGCCCCCCGGGGTCGCTCGGGCTCAGCGGAGCCGGGCTGGTACCGGCACGTCCGCGAACGCGTGACCGGGGTTGCGCAGCAGGCCGACCCGGTCGGCCGGCCACAGCCGCACGAACGCGGAGCCGACCACGCGATCGACGGGAACGAAGCCGCTGCCGTCGCGATCGAGGTCGAGCGACCGCGAGTCGTGCGAGTGCTGGCGGTTGTCGCCCATCACCCACAGCGAGCCCTCGGGGACGGTCACGTCGAAGGCGATCTCGCTGGGGCTGGCGCCGGGGGCGAGGTAGGCGGACTCGTCGACCGCGACGCCGTTGACGGTGACCGGCGAGCCGTCGCCCGCGGAGGCCACGCGGTCGCCGGGCAGGCCGATGACGCGCTTGATGAGGTGGTCCTCGGACTGCTGCGGCATGAGGCCGATGACGATGAGCACGTCCTGCAGGGCGTTGGTCTCGGGGACGTCCTGGTCGGTCAGCCAGCCGCCGGGGTCGGCGAACACCACGATGTCGCCGCGGTGCAGGTCGAACGGGCCGGGCGCGAGCTTGTTCACCAGCACGCGGTCGCCCTCGAGCAGCGTGTCGTGCATGGACGCGCTGGGGATGAAGAACGCCTGCACCAGGAACGTCTTGACCACCCAGGACAGCACCACCGCGCTGACGAGGATGATCGCGATCTCACGGAGGAACGGCCCGACGGGCCTTCGTGGCCGAGGCCGCGCCGGCGCAGTCGCCTCGGACGTGGGCACGGTGCCTCCTCGCTCGGGCCCGGGACGGAGTGCCGACGCTAGCGCGTGCTCGGCGCAGGGCGGCCGGATCTGCGCACGGCCCGGCGCACGTCGACGGGGCGGCCCGGCCGGTGGTGCCGGCCGGACCGCCCCGTGCGAGGGTCCTGCGTGCGGGCGGGAGCCCGCGGGGGTGCTACTGGCCGAGCTCGTTCTGCAGGTCGGCCTGCGCCTGCTGGAGCGCGTCGGGCACGGGCGTGCCGTTCTCGTAGATCTCGTTCAGCGTGACGGTGCGGAACCAGTTGTCCACGGCCGGCAGGTCCGGGTTGGAGAACGACTGGAAGTGGCCGATGCCGTCCTTGACCGAGTTGAGGACGTCGAACAGGTTCGTCTCGAAGTACTCGTTGAACTTGTTCTCGGGGTCGTGCGTGACGGCCTCGTCCTCCCACACGGACATGTTGACCGGGTCGAAGCCGAGCACCTGCCAGACGGCGACGTTGGCCTCGGGCGACAGCTTGGCGTAGGCGACGAACTCGGACGCGAGGTCCTTGTTCTCGGAGGCCGCGGGGACCGCGGTGCCGGTGCCGCCGCCGCCGATCGTCAGCGTGTCGGAGCCCTCGACCTGCGGCGCGGGCGCGATCGCGACCTTGCCGGCCAGGTCGGGCATGTAGTCGACGAACCGCGAGGTGTACCAGGCGGGGTAGACGATCGCCGCGTAGTCGCCGTTGTTGATGGCGCCGTACGCCTCCTCGGAGTCCGGGCTGCCGCCGGGGATCGTGGAGATCGCCCCGGACTCCTGCATGGCACGGAAGTTCTCGAGCGCCTCGACGACCTCGGGGCTGTCGACGGCCACGGCGCCGGCGCCGTCGTCCTCGAAGAGCTGCCCGCCGAGCTGGGCGATCATGAGCGGCTCGGTGAACATCACGCCGGTGTTCGCCGTGCCGAACGCCTTGCCGGTGGCGGCGTTGTACGTCGCGCCGGCCTCGGCGAAGTCGTCCCAGGTCGTGATGGTCGTGTAGTCGATGCCGGCGCCCTCGAGCAGCTCGGTGTTGTAGAACGCGACGAACGCGCCGACGTGGGTCGGGAAGCCGTAGATCTTCCCGTCACGGCTGTAGAGGTCGAGCCGCGCCTGGACGATGTCGTCGACGTACGGCTGCGCCGCGTCGGTGAGGTCCACCAGCGGCGGGTTGTCGCCCTTGACGAAGTTCGAGAACTTGTTGACCTCGATGTCCACCAGGTCCGGGAGCCCCTGGCCGGAGTTCACCGCGAGGGACAGCTTGTCGTGCATGTCCTGGTACGGGTAGACGGTGACGTCGAGGTCGATGGTCCTGTCGGGGTTCTCCTCGTTCCACGAGGCCGCCATCTGGTCGTAGAACGCCGCGTGGAGCTCGGCGAACACCCACATGTTGAGCTTCGTGGCGCCCTCGGGCGCCTCCTGGCCGGCGAGGACCTCGCCGCCCTCGGCGTCACCGCCGCCTCCACCGCCGCCACCGCTGCAGGCGGCGAGCGCGGCGACGGCGAGGCCCGCCACGCCGAAGGCCAGACTCCGTCGGAAGTGCATCGTTGTACTCCTCTGTGTCGGGAACTGCAGGGCCGACCGGTCACCGGTCGGTGGGGTGGGGACGGGACGCTCAGCCCTTGACCGCGCCGGCGGTCATGCCCTCGATGAAGAACCGCTGGAACGCGAGGAACAGGATCAGCAGCGGGATGAGCGAGAAGAACGCGCCGATGATCAGCAGCTCGTAGTTGTTGCCGTAGGGCGTCAGCAGCGTGTTGAGGCCGATGGGGAGCGTGAACTTCTCGGCCGAGCGCAGCACCAGCAGCGGCCAGAGGAAGTTGTTCCACGTCATCATGCCGTTGAGGATCGCCATGGCCGCGAACGCCGGCTTCGCGATCGGCACCACGAGCTTGAAGAAGATGCCGAACTCCGTGACGCCGTCCATGCGGCCGGCCTCGAGGATCTCCTTGGGCACGCCCAGGAAGTACTGCCGGAAGAAGAAGATCGTCACGGCCTGCGCGAGGAACGGCAGGACGACGATCCAGTACTGGTCGGCCGCGCCGATGTTGTTGACCTGGATGTACAGCGGCAGCATCAGCATCTCGAACGGCACCGTCATGATGATGAGCACCATCACGAAGCCGATGCTCTTGCCCTTGAAGTCGTACATGGCGAACCCGTAGGCCACGAACGAGCTGATGAGCAGGGTGCCGGCGACCTGCACGACCGTCAGCACGAGGCTGTTCCAGAACCACTGGAAGTACAGCCCGGAGTCGGTGAAGAGCATGACGTAGTTGTCGAGGCTCAGCGACGACAGGTCGGGCGTCAGCGAGATGCCGTTGCGCATGATCTCGTTGCCGTCCTGGAACGTCCCGATGGTGATGGCCGCGAGCGGCACCAGCGAGACGAGGGCGATGGCGACGAGGAGGGCGCCCTGGATGATCCCGGCCGTGCGGCGGGACATGCGGGGCGCGGCCCCGGTCTGCTCGACCGGCCGCTGCACGGGCCGTTCCTGCTGGAGCGTCATCGCACCGACTCCCTCTTGAGCGTGCCCGTCGCAATGAGCTGGGTGAGGTTGATGGTCAGGACCAGCACGAGGAGCACGACGCCCACGGCGGACGCGAACCCGAGGTCGTTCTCCTGGATCCCCTTGCGGTACAGGTAGCCCACGATCGTGAGGCCCTGGTTGTTGGGCGAGGCGTTGCCGGCGTAGAGCATGAAGCTCTCGAGGAACATCGCCAGGCCGCCGTACACGCTGATGGTGGTGACGTAGACGATGGTCGGCTTGAGCCCCGGCACCGTGACGTGCCGGAAGCGCTGCACCTTGTTCGCGCCGTCCAGCGCCGCGGCCTCGTAGTAGTCGGACGGGATGGCCTGGATGCCGGCGAGGAAGTACATCGTGTTGACGCCGGTCCACCGCCACAGGGCGAGCAGCAGCAGCGCCGCGAGGCCGGTGAGGTCCTCACGCAGCCAGCGCACGGGGCCGAAGCCGAAGAACCCGACGACCTGGTTCATGAGCCCGGACTCGGTCTCGGAGAACATCAGCCGGAACACGATGCCGGCGACGACGACGGACGTCAGCGCGGGCACGAACAGCGACGCCTTGAAGAACCCCTTGACCCGGGAGCTGCCGACCTTCGCGTTGACGATGGACGCCAGGATCATCGGGATCGGGATGAGCAGGACGAGGGTCAGGACCATGTAGCGGACCGAGTTGAAGACGGCCTGCCAGAACACGCGGTCGCGCCACAGCCGCTCGTAGTTGTCGGTCCCGATGAACGTCGCCTGCCCGTACAGGACCTCCTGGAAGCTCATGAGCACGGAGCGGCCGACGGGCACGAGCCAGAAGGCGAGCAGCGTGAGCAGGAACGGCAGGATGAAGAAGTAGGGCGCCAGGCGCTGCGAGTACAACAGCCGCTTCATGTGACGGTGATCCTCCTCGACCACGACCCCCGCCAGGGCGTCGTCGCCAGGGCGGTACCCGGAACGTACATCGATGTACTAGCGCCGTCCAGGAGCACGGACCCGCTGTGAGCGGATCGTGACCGGGCTGTGACCTAGCGCCGCACGCTCGAGCGGCGCGCCTGCAGGGAGAAGTCCGCCACCACCAGGCGGGGCGGGGCGTCGTCGCCGGCGATCCGGCCGGCCAGGAGCCGCACCGCCTCCCGGGCGATCTGCTCCTGCCCCGGCGCGATCGACGACAGCGGCGGCTCGTAGTACGCGTCGTCCGCGACGTCGTCGAACCCGATGACCGCGACGTCCCGCGGCACGGACAGACCCCGTTCGTGCAGCAGGTGGACCGCGCCGAACGCCAGGGCGTCGTTCATCGCGAACACCCCGTCCACCGGTCCCGCGTCGAGCGCCTGCGCCATCGCCTCGGCGCCGCCCGAGCGGGTCCACGGGCTGGCGCGCACGACCAGCCGCAGGTCGGGCTCGATGCCCGCCTCCTCCAGCGCCTCGAGGTACCCCCGGTACCGCAGCGTGGCGGAGCCCATCGTCTCCTCGAGGCGGGCCCCGAGCGCGACGATCCGGGTGCAGCCCTGCTCCACGAGGTGCAGGGTCGCCGCCTTGGCGGCCTCGACGTTCGCCATGGTCACGTGGTCCACCGGTGCACCGAAGATGCGCTCGCCGAGCAGGACGAGCGGGAAGTCGACGTCGAGCAGGTCGACGTCCTCCGGGTCGAGGCCGAGCGGGGAGAACAGCAGGCCGTCCGTGATGCGGCGCTGCGAGCCGTCCAGCACCGCCAGCGCCCCCGCGCGCGTCGCGCCGGTCGGCTGGATGAGCACCCGCAGCCCGTGGTCCTCCGCGGCGGCGATCACCATGTCGGCGAACTCGCCCCAGTACGCCAGCGACAGCTCCGGCAGCGCCAGGCCGATCATGCCGGTGTGCCCCTTGCGGAGCTGCCGGGCCGACATGTTCATGCGGTACCCGAGCTCGGCGATCGCCGCCTCGACGCGGGCCTGGGTCTCCGGCCGCAGGTACTTGTAGCCGTTGAGCACGTTGGAGACGGTCTTCACCGACACCCCGGCGCGGGCAGCGACGTCACGCATCGTCACGGGCACCGGACCATGATCGCGTACGCGGGGCCCGGTTGCGGCCGGAGCGGCCGCGCCGGGCCGGTCAGGCGCGCGCGAGCGCCGCGACGGCCTCCGCGACGACGTCCGGGTCGGTGACCGTGTGGCCCGCCGCGCCGCCGCCGCCCGGGCCGCCGTCCCCCGCGACGGGGCGGCTCGCGGACAGGTGCACGGCGTCGACCCCGGCGGCGACGAGCGCCCCGATGTCGACGGGCCGCACCCCGCCCCCGGCCATCACCTGCACCGCGCCGCGGGCGTGCTCGACCATCGCGGCCAGCCGGCGCACGCCGTCGATGCTGCGGGCGGCGCCGCCCGAGGACAGCACGCGCGTGACGCCCGCCGCGGCCAGGGCGTCGAGCACCGGGGCCGGGTCGTCCACGGCGTCGACCGCCCGGTGGAACGTGACCTCGCGGCCGGCCGCCGCCTCGACGAGCGCGGACAGCGCCCCGGTGTCGACCCGGCCGTCGCGCGTCAGCACCCCGACGACGACGCCGTCCGCCCCGGCGGCCACCGCCGCCCGGACGTCCCGCACTTGCACGTCCACCTCGGCGGCGTCGTACACGAACGAGCCGGGCCGCGGGCGGACCAGCACGTGGATCCCGGTGGCGTGCGCGCCGCGCGCGGAGCGGGCGTCCCGCTCGGCGACCAGCGCGGCGAGCAGGCCGGCGCTGGGGGTCAGCCCGCCGGTCGCGGCGAGCGCGACGCACAGCTCGGTCCGTGCGGCACCGGCGCCGGCGGCGACGCGGTAGCCCGCGAGGTCCTGCACGGCGATCTCGAGCGCGGTGCGACGGGCGGTCTGCGGTGCCATGCCGGGAACGCTAGCGCCCCCGCCGTCGAGATTGCGGTGGATGCTGCCCTCGCGGGCTCGAACCCCGCATCTGCGGCAATCTCGACGGCGGTACGGCAGGCCGGGGCGTGTCAGGCGAAGCGGCGCAGCCGGAGCGAGTTGCCCACGACCAGCACCGAGGAGAACGCCATCGCGGCGCCCGCGATCATCGGGTTCAGCAGACCGAGCGCCGCGAGCGGGATGGCCGCGACGTTGTAGGCGAACGCCCAGAACAGGTTCTGCTTGATGATCCGCAGCGTGCGGCGCGACAGCCGGACGGCCTGCGGGGCGGACCGCAGGTCGCCGCGGACGAGCGTCACGTCGGCGGCCTCGATGGCCACGTCCGTGCCGGTGCCCATGGCGAGCCCGAGGTCGGCGGTGGCGAGGGCGGCCGCGTCGTTGACGCCGTCGCCGACCATCGCGACCCGGCGGCCCTCGGACTGCAGCCGCGCCACGACGTCGACCTTGTCGGCCGGCAGCACCTCGGCGACCACGTCGGCCTCCGCGATGCCGACCTCCCGGGCGACGGCACGGGCCGCACCCGCGTTGTCGCCCGTGAGCAGGACGGGCCGCAGGCCGAGGTCCCGCAGCTCGGCGACGGCCTGCCGCGAGGTGGCCTTGACCGGGTCCCGCAGCACGAGCACGCCGCGCGCGGCCCCGTCCCAGGCGGCGACCACGGCGGTCGCGCCGTCGGCCTCCGACGCCTCGAACCGGGCGGTCAGGTCGTCGTCCAGGGTCACGCCCTGGGCGGCCAGCCAGCGCGGCCTGCCGACCAGCACGCGGCGGGACAGGCCCACGCCGGCGTGCGCCGCGCGGACCACGCCGCTGACGCCGTGGCCGGCCTCGGCCCGGAACTCGTGCACCTGGTCCGACCCGATGGTGACGCCGTCGGCGCCGACCCCCGTGGCCGACCCCGTGTGCGACCCCGCCGCGGCCTCCGCCACGGCCCGGGCGATCGGGTGCTCGGCGAGCGCCTCGACCGCGCCGGCGAGCCGGAGCACCTCCGCGCGGTCCTCGCCGGCGGCCGGCAGCACGTCGACCAGCGCCATGCGGCCCTCGGTCACGGTGCCGGTCTTGTCGAGCACCACCGTGTCGACCGTGCGGGTCTGCTCGAGCGTCTCGGGGCCCTTGATGAGGACGCCGAGCTGCGCGCCGCGGCCGGTGCCGACCAGCAGCGCGGTCGGCGTGGCGAGCCCGAGGGCGCAGGGGCAGGCGATGATCAGCACGGCCACGGCCGCGGTGAAGGCGGCCTGCGCGGACGCCCCGCTCGCGAGCCACACGCCCAGCGTGACGACGGCGATCACCAGCACCACGGGGACGAACACCGCCGAGATCCGGTCGGCCAGCCGCTGCACGGGCGCCTTGCCCGTCTGCGCGGCCGCGACCAGGCGGCCGATCTGCGCCAGGCGGGTCTCGTCGCCGACGCGCGTCGCGCGGACCACCAGGTGGCCGCCGGTGTTGATCGTCGCGCCGACCACCTCGTCGCCCGGGCCGACGTCGACGGGCACGGGCTCGCCGGTCAGCAGGCTCGTGTCGACGGCGCTGGTGCCGGACACGACGACGCCGTCCGTGGCGAGCTTCTCCCCGGGGCGGACGGCGAACTCGTCGCCGGCCCGCAGCCGGTCGACGGGCACGCGCTGCTCCGTGCGCCGGCCGTCGGGGCCGGTGACCAGCAGCGCGACGTCCTTCGCGCCCAGGTCCAGCAGGGCCCGCAGGGCGTCGCCGGCGCGGCGGCGGGAGCGGTGCTCGGCGTACCGGCCGGCGAGCAGGAACGTGGTGACGACGGCCGCGACCTCGAAGTACAGCTCGGGCATGTGCGCGCCCATGCCGTCGTCGGCGGCCGGCCAGAGGGTCGGCGTCATGGTCATGCCGAGCGTCCCGGCGCCGCCGAGCAGCAGCGCCCACAGCGACCAGCCGGTCGCCGCGACGATGCCGATCGACACCAGGGTGTCCATCGTCGACGCGCCGTGGCGGGCCGCGCGGACGGCGGCGCGGTGGAACGGCCAGGCCGCCCAGGTGGCGACCGGCAGCGCGAGCACCGCGACCAGCCACTGCCAGCCACGGAACTGCCACGCGGGGACCATCGAGAGCAGTAGCACGGGCACCGTCAGGACGGTGGCGACCCGCAGCCGGCGGCGCAGGTCCGTGCCGCGGGCGTCGGTCGGGGCGGAGGTGTCCTCGTCGGGGTCCATGTCGTGACCCGGCGCCATGGTGTGCCCGGACAGGGCGTGCTCGCGCGGGTCCATGCCGGCGTGCCCGGTGTCGTGCGAGGTGTCGTGCCCGGTGCCGTGCCCGGCGCTGTGCGCGGTGTCGTGCCCGGCGTCGTGCGAGGTGTCGCGCGCGGGGCGGTGCGACGTCACGCGGGCGTCGTACCCGGCGGCGCGGACGGCTGCGACGAGCGCGTCGGTGTCCGGGACGGTGCCGTCCTCGGCGGGCTCGAGCTCCACGTGCGCGGACTCGAGCGCGAGGTTCACGGTCGCGCGGGCGCCGGGGACGCGGTTGAGCCGCTTCTCGACGCGGGCGACGCAGGAGGCGCAGGTCATGCCCTCGACGGCGAGGTCGACGGTGCCGGCGGGCGCGACTGGCAGGCCGGCGCTGACGCCGGCGGGGGAGCGGGTGCCGTCGGCTGTCACAGCAGCGACCCCCGCGGGGTGACGGCGTAGCCGGCCTCGTCGACGGCGGCGGCGACCGCGGCGTCGGACAGCGGGGCGTCGGAGGTCACGGTCACGGGCGACGAGCCGCCGGCGACGAGCTGCACCTGCACGTCCGTGACCCCCGGGATCGCGGTGAGCTCCTCGGTGACGTGCCGCACGCAGTTGCCGCAGGTCATGCCGTCGACGGAGAACGTGGTGGTCTGGCTCATGGGGGTGTTCCTCTCGGTGTGCGGGTGTCAGGACCGGACGAGCCGGGCGATCGCCTCGGAGGCCTCGCGGACCTTCTCGGCCCCGGCCTCGGGCGACTGGCGGGCGGCGTCCACGACGCAGTGGCCCAGGTGGTCCTCGACCAGCCCGATGCTCACCGCCTGGAGCGCCTTGGTGACGGCGGCGACCTGGGTGAGGACGTCGATGCAGTACACGTCCTCGTCGACCATGCGGGCGATGCCGCGCACCTGGCCCTCGATGCGCTTGAGGCGCTTGAGGTAGTCGTCCTTGTCGCTGGTGTAGCCGTGCATCGCGCTGCTCCCTGTCGTCGCGGGGGGTCGCGTGCGGGCCCCTCCGTCAGCACCCAACCGTATACCCCCCTGGGGTATTCCCGACACCGGCGACCGGGCCCCGTACGGCAGCGAGCGCGCCCTCCCGACGGGGAGGACGCGCTCGCGTGCGGTGCGGCGGGTGCGTCAGGCCAGGGCGCGCCAGGCCTCGCGCCGTGCGGCCTGCTCGTCCGGGTCCGGCACCGGCAGGGACGCCAGCAGCCGCCGGGTGTACTCCTCGCGCGGGCTGCCGAGCACCTGCTCGCCGGTGCCCTCCTCGACCAGCCGGCCGCGGTGCAGCACCGCGATCCGGTCGGCGAGCAGGTCGACCACGGCCAGGTCGTGGCTGATGAACAGGCACGCGAACCCGAGGCTCTCCTGCAGCTCCGCGAACAGCTCGAGCACCCGCGCCTGCACCGACACGTCCAGGGCGGACGTCGGCTCGTCGGCGATGAGCAGCTCCGGGTCCAGCGCGAGCGCCCGGGCGAGCGACGCGCGCTGGCGCTGCCCGCCGGACAGCTCGTGCGGGAACCGGTCGCCGTACGCGCGGGGCAGCTGCACCGACTCCAGCAGCTCGTCCACGCGGGAGCGCGCCGCGCGGGCGTCGTCCGCCCGGCCGTGCACCACCAGCGGCTCGGCCACGCACTCGGCGATGGTGAGCAGCGGGTTGAACGACGTCGCCGGGTCCTGGAACACGAACCCGATGCGCGGCCGGATCGGGCGCAGCGCGCGCTCCTTGACGCCGTTCATCTCGACGCCCAGCACCTGCAGCGACCCGCCGGTGACCCGCGTCAGCCCGGCGATGGCCCGGCCGATCGTGGTCTTGCCGGAGCCCGACTCGCCGACCAGGCCGAGCACCTCGCCCGGGCGGATCGCCAGGGAGACGCCGTCGACGGCCCGGAACCCGGGCTGCCGGAGCCGGCCCGGGTAGGTGATCTCCAGGTCGCGCGCCTCGACCACGGGGGTCGAGGACGCCCAGCCCTCGGGGCGGGCCTCGGCGCGGGCCCGGGCGTGCGCGCCGCCCTGCCCGATCCGCGGCACCGCGTCGAGCAGCGCCCGCGTGTACGGGTGTGCCGGCGCGGAGAACAGCTGCCGCACGGGCGCCTGCTCCACGATCTCGCCCTGGTACATCACGGCGACCGTGTCGGCGAGGTCCGCGACGACGCCCATGTTGTGCGTGATGAGCACGACCGCGGCGCCGAACTCGTCCCGGCAGCGCCGGATCAGGTCCAGGATCTCGGCCTGCACCGTCACGTCGAGCGCCGTGGTCGGCTCGTCGGCGATGATCACGCCCGGGTCGAGCACCAGGGCCTGCGCGATGACGATGCGCTGCTTCTGCCCGCCGGAGAACTGGTGCGGGTAGTGGTCGATCCGGTGCTCGGGGTCGGGGATGCCGACCTTGCGCAGGATCTCGACGGCCTTCGCCCGGGCGTCGGCCCGGCTGATCCGCCCGTGGGCGCGCAGGCCCTCGATGATCTGCCAGCCCACCGGGTAGACCGGGTTCAGCGCGGTCGACGGCTCCTGGAACACCATGGCGGCGTCCCGGCCGCGGACCTGCCGCAGCGCCGCGCCGCTCAGCGCGTTCACGTCCGAGCGGGTCGCGCCGTCCCGGGAGGACAGCACGACGGCCCCGCGGGCGGTGGCGGTCGACGGCAGCAGGCCGAGGATCGTCTTGGCGGTGACCGACTTGCCGCTGCCGGACTCCCCGACCACGGCCAGCACCTCGCCGGCGTGGACGGTCAGCGACACCCCGTCGACCGCGCGGACGTCGCCCGCGTCGGTCGCGAAGGACACGGACAGGTCGGTGATCTCGACGACCGGCGCGGCGTCGCCGCGGGGTGCGCCGGTCTGCGGTGCCGCGGTCATCGGGCGTCCTCCGTCCCGGGCTCCAGGCCCGCCACCCCGCCCGGTGCGGTCAGCGCGCCGCCGGGGACGACCGAGGTCGCCGCCACGTCGCCGCCGACGTCGGCCGCGGCGCGGCGGGTGCGCAGCCGCGGGTCGGCCAGGTCGTTGAGGGACTCGCCGACCAGGGTGATGCCCAGCACGGACAGCACGATCGCGACGCCCGGGAACACGGAGGTCCACCAGATGCCGGACGTGACGTCCGCGATCGCGCGGTTCAGGTCGTAGCCCCACTCCGCTGCCTGCGTCGGCTCGATGCCGAAGCCCAGGAAACCGAGCCCGGCGAGCGTGAGGATGGCCTCCGACGCGTTCAGCGTGATGATGAGCGGCAGCGTGCGGGTCGCGTTGCGCAGCACGTGCACGAACATGATCCGGCCGTTGCTCGCCCCGATGACGCGCGCGGACTCCACGAACGCCTCGGACTTGATGCGGATGGTCTCGGCGCGCACCACCCGCAGGTACTGCGGTGTGAAGACCACCATGATCGACAGCGCCGCCGCGAGCACGCCGCCGATCATGTCGGCCTGGCCGCCGCTGATGACGATGGCCAGCACGATCGCGAGCAGCAGGGACGGGAACGCGTAGATCGCGTCCGCGACCACCACGAGCACCCGGTCGAGCCAGCCGCCGAAGTAGCCGGACACCAGGCCGAGCAGCACGCCGAGGAACAGCGAGGCCGCGATGGCGATGACGATGACGAGCACCGCGGTCCGCGAGCCCCAGATGACGCGGGACAGCACGTCGTAGCCGCCCACGGTGGTGCCGAGCAGGTGCTCGGCGGACGGCGGCTGCTGCGCGCCGAACGGCCCGTCGGCGTCGCGGAGCTGCGCGAACCCGTAGGGCGCGAGCAGCGGCGCCAGGAGCGCGGTGAGCAGCAGCAGGCCGGTCAGCACGAGGCCCGTGACGAGCATCCCGCGCTGCAGGCCGACGCTCTGCCGCAGCTGGTGGACGACGGGCAGCGAGCGCCAGGTGCGCCGGGCCCGCCCGCCCTCGGTGGTGACGGTCGCCATGTCAGTACCTCACCCTCGGGTCGATGAGCGCGGCGATCACGTCGACCAGGAAGTTCGTCACGGCCACGATCACGGCGAGCATGACGACGATGCCCTGCACCGCCACGAAGTCGCGGGCCTGGAGGTACTCCGAGATCTGGAAGCCGAGGCCGCGCCACTCGAACGTCGTCTCCGTGAGCACGGCTCCCACCAGCAGCATGGCGATCTGCATGCCGATGACGGTGACGATCGGGATCAGCGCGGGGCGGTAGGCGTGCTTGCGCAGCAGCCGGGACTCCCGCACGCCGCGCGACCGCGCCGCGTCCACGTAGCCCGAGCCGAGCGTGCCGATGACGTTGGTGCGCACCAGGCGCAGGAACACCCCGGCGGTCAGCAGGCCGAGCGTGACCGCCGGCAGGATCGCGTGCTGGAGGACGTCGACGACGACGTCCGGGTTGCCGGTGCGGATCGCGTCGATCAGGTAGATGCCCGTCGGGTCGTCGAGGCGCCGCATCGCGATCTCCGAGCGGGTCGAGGCCCGCCCCGCGACGGGCAGCCAGTCGAGCTGCACGGAGAAGATCAGCTTGAGCAGCAGGCCGGCGAAGAACACCGGCGTGGCGTAGCAGGCGATCGCGAACACCCGCAGCAGCGCGTCCGGCACGCGGTCGCGGAAGTACGCGGCGGCGAGGCCCAGCGGGATGCCGACGACGAACGCCACGATCAGGGCGTAGAACGCGAGCTCGAGGGTCGCGGTGCCGAACGTCGTCAGCACCTCCGTGACCGGGCGCGCGTCGCTCAGCGTGGTGCCGAAGTCGCCGCGCAGCAGGTCCCCGAGGTACTCGACGTACTGCACGAGCACGGGGCGGTCGTAGCCGGCCTGGTGGATCCGCTCGGCGAGCTGGGCCGCCGGGAGCCGGCCGCCCTGCGCCGCGGTGATCGGGTCGCCGGTGGCCCGCATGAGCAGGAAGACGACGGTCACGAGGATGAAGACCGTCGGGATGATGAGCAGGAAGCGGACCAGCAGGTAGCGGCCGAGGCCGCCCCCGCCGGAGCGCTGCCTGGCCCGCGGGGTGGACGGCGTGTCGCCGTCGGCGGACGGCAGGCCGGTGGGCTGCTGCGGTCCGGTCACGGAGGTGGAGGTCATGTCTCTCGCTCTGATCGCCCGTGACGCCCGGCGCGGGCCGCTCGCGAGGAGCGACCCGCACCGGGCGTCGGGTGGGGGCGGTGCGTCAGCCGATGGCCAGCGCGCCGTAGCGGAACTTGAAGGACGCGTCGAGGGTGTCCTCGGCGCCGGTCACGTCGGTGCCGACCACGGCCACCTGCGCGCCCTGGAGGTACGGGACCGTCGAGAGGTCCTGCGCCACCGCGTCCTGGATCTGCTCGATGAGCGCGGTGCGCTCGTCGGCGTCCGGGGTGACGGCCTGCTCCAGGATCAGGTCGTTGACCTCCTGGTTGTCGTAGTGGTTGCCCAGGAAGTTCTCCGTGAGGAAGAACGGCGTGAGGTAGTTGTCCGCGTCGGAGTAGTCCGGGAACCAGCCGAGCTGGTAGGCCGGGTAGACGTCGGACGTGCGGTCCTTGGCGTACTGCACCCACTCGGTGGTCTGCAGGTCGACCGAGAACAGCCCGGTGGCCTCGAGCTGGTCCTTGATCAGCGCGTACTCCTCGCCGGAGGACGGGCCGTAGTGGTCGTTGCTGTACTGCAGCGACAGCTGCACCGGGGTCTCGACGCCCGCGGCCTCGAGGCGCTCGGCCGCCTTGTCGGCGTCCGGGCCGCCGTCGCCGTCGCCGTACAGCGGCTTGAGCGACTCGGTGGCGCCCGTCAGGCCCTCGGGGACGAACGAGTACAGCGGCGTGTAGGTGCCCTTGTAGACCTGGTCGGCGATCTCCTCGCGGTCGATCAGGTCCGCGACCGCCTGGCGGACGGCCAGCGCCTTGTCCTCGTCGGCCTCCGGCGTGGTGGCGCCGTACGGCTGGGTGTCGAAGTTGAAGACGATGTAGCGGATCTCGCCGCCGGGGCCGTCCACGACCTTGACGTTGTCGTCGCCACGCAGGTCCTCGATGTCGGTGGCCGACAGGCTGCGGAACGCGACGTCCACGTTGCCCTGCTGCACGTCGAGCTTCAGGTTCGAGGCGTCGGTGTAGTACTGGACCGTCACCTCCTCGTTCTTCGGCGCGCCGAGCAGGCCCTGGTAGTCCGGGTTGGCCTGGTACACCACGAGGTCGTTCACGCTGTAGTCCGTGATCGTGTACGGGCCGGCGAACGCCTCGCCCGCGACGATGTCGTCGTCCGGCGTCAGCGCGTCGGCGGCGAACACGTCCTCGTCCACGATCGGGCCCGCGGGGCTCGACAGGATCTGCGGGAACACCTGGTCGTCCTCGGACTTCAGGTGGAAGACGACGGTGGTGTCGTCCGGGGCGTCGACGCTGTCGAGGTTGTACAGCAGCGAGCCGGGGCCGTTGCCGCCGTCCGCGCCGGACTCGAAGATCGCGAGCTGCCGGTCGAAGGTGAACTTCACGTCGGACGACGTCAGGTCGTTGCCGTTCGCGAAGGTCAGGCCCGGCTTGAGGGTGACCGTGTACTCGGTCGGGGAGGTGAACTCGGCCGACTCGGCGATGTCCGGCTCCACGTCCGGGCTGCCGAACGGGGTGTTCATGAGGAACGGGTAGACCTGGTTCATCACCGCGAACGACCCGTTGTCGTACGAGCCGGCCGGGTCGATCGTCGTGATCTTGTCCGTCGTGCCGATCAGCAGCGCGCCGCCGGCGCTGTCGCCGCCGCCGTCCGTCTCGTCGTCGCCGCCCGAGCCGCCGCTGCACGCGGCGAGGACGAGTGCGGTGGCGACCAGGCCGGCGCCGGCCGCCAGGCCGCGTCGGCGGCCGTGGGGAACCGCAGTCATGCGTGTACCTCTTCCCTGGATGGAGCCCCTGCCCGCCGTCAGAGCGGCGGTGTCTGTCTCGCTTGCCGGGCACAGGTGCCCGCAACGTGGGACATAGGACTAGCACAGTGTGCGCGCTCACAGGGCATCCGCGTGTAACGGCGGGATTGCGTTCCGGTCACGGTGCAGGTCAGCGGACCGAACCCGGCCCGAGGCCGTCCGACCTGCGACCCGCCCCGCCGCGCGCCCGCCCGCCCGCGCCCGCCTCGCCCCGTCCGCCCGCGCCCGCCCCGACCAGCCGACGAGGTTGCAGCAGATGCGGGGTTCAGGCGCGCGAAGCCGGCATCTGCTGCAACCTCGACGAGGCGAGGCGCGGGTCGCGTGAGGCGAGCGGGGGCGGGTCGGGTGGGCGCGGGTCGGTCAGGCGGTGGGCGGGGTGGCCTGCGCGGCGGCGCGGGCCGCGGCGGGCAGCGCGGACACGATGCGGTCGAGAGCCGCGTCGTCGTGGGCGGCGGACACGAACCACGCCTCGAACGCCGACGGCGGCGCGTACACCCCGTCGCGCAGCAGGCTGTGGAAGAACGCCGGGTAGCGCCACGCCTCCGACGCGAGCACCTGCGCGTAGTCCCGCGCACCCGCGTCCGTGCCGAGCACCGTGGAGAACAGGTTGCTCGCGTGCTGCACCGCGTGCGCCACCCCCGCGGCCGTCAGCGCCTCGTCGACGGCCCCGCGCAGCAGGGCGGCGGCGCGGTCCACGCGGGCGTACACCGCGTCGTCCGCGAGCCGCAGCGTCGCCAGGCCCGCGGCCGTCGCGACGGGGTTCCCGGACAGCGTGCCCGCCTGGTAGACGGGTCCGGTCGGCGCCAGCGCGTCCATGACGGCCGCCGGGCCGCCGAGCGCCGCGACGGGCATGCCGCCGCCGACGACCTTGCCGAACGTCAGCAGGTCGGGGCTCCAGCCCTCGCGCTGCGCCTCCAGGCCCCACCAGCCGGCCGGGCCGACGCGGAAGCCGGTCAGGACCTCGTCCTGGATCAGCAGGGCGCCGTGCGCGTGGGCGATCCGGGCGAGCGCGGCGTTGAAGCCGGGCTCCGGCGGGACGACGCCCATGTTCGCGGGCGCGGCCTCGGTGATGATCGCCGCGATGGTCGGGCCGTGCTCCGCGAACGCCGCCTCGACGGCCGGCAGGTCGTGGTACGGCAGCACGATCGTCTCGGCCGCGACCGACGCGGGCACGCCGGCGGAGCCGGGCAGGGCCAGCGTGGCGACGCCCGACCCGGCCGCCGCCAGCAGGCCGTCCGAGTGCCCGTGGTAGCAGCCGGCGAACTTCACGACGCGGTCCCGGCCGGTCACGCCGCGCGCGAGCCGGATCGCCGTCATCGTCGCCTCGGTGCCGGTCGACACCAGGCGGAGCCGCTCGACGACGGGCACGCGGGCCCGCACGGCCTCCGCGAGCTCGACCTCCGCGAGGGTGGGCGCGCCGAACGACAGCCCGCGCCCCGCCGCCTCGCGCACGGCCTCGACGACCTCCGGGTGCGCGTGGCCGAGGATCGCCGGCCCCCACGACCCGACGAGGTCGACGTACTCGCGGCCGTCCACGTCGGTGACGTAGGCGCCGCGCGCCGAGGCCACGAACCGCGGCGCCCCGCCGACCGAGCCGAACGCGCGCACCGGCGAGCTCACCCCGCCCGGGATGACGCCCTGCGCCCGCTCGAACAGCTCCTCCGACGAGGTCATCGCCACTCCTCCCGCAGCCAGTGGGCCAGCTCCACGGCCCAGTACGTCAGCACCTGGTCCGCGCCGGCGCGGCGGATGCCCAGCACCGACTCGGTGATCGCCCGCCGGCGGTCCAGCCAGCCCTGGGCCGCGGCGGCCTCGACCATCGCGTACTCGCCGGACACCTGGTACGCCGCGACGGGCACCGTGCTCGCGGTGGCCACGTCGGCGAGCACGTCCAGGTACGCCCCGGCGGGCTTCACCATGACGACGTCGGCGCCCTCCGCGATGTCGAGCGCCACCTCGTGCAGCGCCTCGCGGCGGTTGCCGGGGTCCATCTGGTAGGTCCGGCGGTCGCCGTCGAGCGTCGACTCCACGGCGTCGCGGAACGGCCCGTACAGCACGCTCGCGTACTTCGCGGCGTAGGCCAGCACGGCGACGTCGGTCCGCCCGGCGGCGTCGAGGACGTCCCGGATCACGCCGACCTGGCCGTCCATCATGCCGCTGGGCGCGACCATGTGGGCGCCCGCGTCGGCCTGCGCGAGGGCCATCTCGGCGTACCGCACCAGCGTGGCGTCGTTGTCGACCACGCCGTCGGGCGTCAGCACGCCGCAGTGCCCGTGGTCGGTGAACTCGTCGAGGCACAGGTCGGCCTGGATCACCAGGGCGTCCCCCACCTCGGCGCGGACGTCCGCCAGCGCCACGTTGAGGATGCCGTCGGGGTCGGTGGCGCCCGACCCGACGGCGTCGCGGGCCAGCGGCACGCCGAACAGGTTGACGCCGCCGACGCCCGCGGCCGCGGCCTCGACCACCGCGCGGCGCAGGGAGTCGCGCGTGTGCTGGACGACGCCCGGCATCGACGCGATCGGCTGCGGCTCGGCGAGGCCCTCCTTGACGAAGAGCGGCAGGACCAGCTCGGCGGGGTGCAGGCGGGTCTGGGACACCGAGCGGCGCATCGCCGTCGTCGCGCGCAGCCGCCGGGGCCGGACGCGGCCGGGCCGGGCCGCCGCGACGACGGCCTCGGGGGCACCCGCGGGGACGGTGCCGGGGGGCGTCGCGCCCGTCGTGCCGGCGCTGCCGGGCGTGCCGGACGTGCCGGCCGTGCCGGTGCTGCCGGGCGTGCTGCCGCCGTGGTCGTCGAGGCTCGTCATGCCTGCCCTCCGTCGGGGTCGGCCGCCCGGGGTGCGGCGGCGGTGCGGGGCCCCGGGGACGTACCCGCCGGGTGGGCGGGGTCCGTCGGCGGGGCGGGGTCCGGGGGTGCGGTCGGCGTCGGCGGCGACGCGGGGTCTCCGGGCGACCGGTCGTCGACCGCGGCCGCCAGCGCCGCGACCAGGTCGCCCGGCGTCTGGTGCCCGGCCACGGCGGCGACGGACAGGCCGACGCGGCGCGCCTCGGCCGCGGTCGACTCGCCGATGCAGCACACGAGCGTCCCGGCGGGCGGGGCTCCGAGCATGGTCAGCAGGTTGCGCGCGGTGCTGCCGGAGGTCAGCAGGACGGCGTCCACTCCGCCCGTCGCCCAGGCGTCGCGGACCGGCGGCTCCGGCGCGGGCCCGGGCACCGTGCGGTACGTCGTCACCACGTCGACCGGCCAGCCGCGCGCGGCCAGGCCGTCGGCGAGCGTCGGGGCGGCGAGGTCGCCGAGCGGCAGCAGCACGCGCTGCGGCTCGGCGCCGGCCGGGGGCCAGGCCGCGAGCAGCGCCACCGCCGAGGACCGGCCGGCGGGCACCAGGTCCACCCGGATGCCGGCGTCGCGCAGGGCGCGGGCGGTGGAGCCGCCGACCGCTGCGACCCGGACGTCCTCGAGCAGCCCGGCGAGCGTGTGGCCGGTCTCCTCCGCGCGGTCCACCAGCACCGGCACCGCGGCCGCGCTGGTCACGGCCACCCAGCCGTAGTAGCCGACCTCGAGCGCCAGCAGGGCGTCGTCGAGCTCGGTGGGGTCGTGCGGCGGGACGGTCTGGATCAGGGGCACGACGACGGGCTCCGCGCCGGCCGCGCGCAGGGCGATGACGAGCGGGTCCGGCCCGGCGGTCTCCCGGGGGACCAGCACCCGCAGGCCGGCCAGGCCGGTCACGCGGCCAGCCCCGCGAGCGCGGCGGCGCCCGCCCCGAGCAGCTCCTCCGCGAGCCGCGTGCCGAGCGCCGCGGCGGCGAGCGCGGTCCCCGCCGGGTCGTCGGCGGGCGCGGCGGTCAGGGGGGTCGAGGCGGCCCGCCGCAGGGACGCCGTGCCGTCCGGGCGGAGCACCACCGCCTCCAGGTGCAGGACGCCGTCCGGCCCGAGGCCTGCGTGCGCGCCGACGGGGGCCGCGCAGCCGGCCTCCAGCCGGTTGAGCAGCGCCCGCTCGGCCAGCACGGCCAGGTGGGTGGGCCGGTGGTCGAGCGCGGCGAGCGCCCGCGCCAGCGCCTCGCCGTCCGCGGCGTCGGCGGTCCGCACCTCGACGGCGAGTGCGCCCTGCGCCGGGGCGGGGGTCATGACGTCGAGCGGCAGCGCCTCGGTCACGGCGTCGAGGCGTCCCAGCCGCGCGAGGCCCGCCCGTGCGAGCACCACGGCGTCCAGGTCGTCCTCGATGCGCCGCAGCCGCGTGTCGACGTTGCCGCGGATGTCCACGACCACCAGGTCGGGGCGGGCGGCGCGGAGCTGGGCGGCGCGCCGCGGGGAGCCGGTGCCGACCGAGGCGCCCTCCGGGAGGGTGGCGAGCGTGCGGCCGTCGCGGGCGCACAGCGCGTCGCGCGGGTCCTCGCGCACCGGGACCGCCGCGACCACCAGCCCCGGCGCCGGCGCGGTCGGCAGGTCCTTGAACGAGTGCACGGCGACGTCGCACCGGCCGTCGAGCAGCGCGTCGCGCAGGGCCGTGACGAAGACGCCGGTGCCGCCGAGCGTGGCGAGCGAACCGGTCAGCCGGTCGCCGTCGGTCCGCACCCGCACCAGCTCGTGGTCGCCCGCGCCGAGCGCCGTGAGGGCGTCCGCCACGTGCCCGGTCTGGGTGAGCGCGAGCGCGCTCGCGCGGGTGCCGACGCGGACGAGGGGGGACATGCCCCCAGTCTCGGCCACCTCCGGAGGGGTTGTCGAAACCGGTCGCGGGCCGTCCGCCGGGGCCGTCACGCCGTCGGCGCCGCAGCCAGCGCGGACGCCGTCGCGCGGGCGTCCGGCACCACGGAGGCGAGCCCGTTGCCGGACACCCACGCGCCCACGACGGCGAGCCCCGGCACCGCCGCGACCGCCTCGCGGACCTCGCGGACCGTGCTGCGGTGGGCCGCGGTCGGCACCGGCAGGCCCTGTCGCCAGCCGACGCGGGCCGAGGCCCGCACCTGCTCCGCCCGCAGCGGCACCCCGAGCACGGCGGAGGCGTCGCGCAGCGCCAGCGCCGTCAGCCCGGGCAGGTCGCCCGGCAGCGGGTCCGCCCCGGGGACGTCCCCCGCCCGGCCGTACGACAGCCGCACGACGTGCCGTCCCGGCCCGGCGGCGTCGGCCAGCCACCCCCACTTGGCGGTCGCGTGCGTCAGCGCCTTCGCGCGCACGCCCGGGACGGCGCGCGCCACCAGGACGCCGGTGCCCCGCGGCGCGGAGTCGAGCTCCGGGGCGTCCAGCACGAGCGTGACCAGCACGATGTCCGCGCCGGGGTCGGTGTGCAGCCCGGCCAGGCCGGGGGCGACGCCGGCGAGCAGCTCGGTGGCGCGGGGGGTCGCGACCACCAGGCGGGGCGCGTCGACCTGGTGCTCGCCGCCGGGCCCGGACACGGTGACGCGGAACCCTCCGGCGTCGCGCGCCACGGCGACCGCCCGCACACCGGTGCGGACGTCCCCGCCGCGTGCGGTGACGTCGGCGACCAGGGCGTCGACCAGCACGTGCAGGCCCCCGCGGAACCCGGCGACCGCCGACCCCGCCGGCGCCAGCGCCCGCAGGGCCGCGACGCCGCCGGCGAGGGAGCCCGCGCGGCGCACGGCGTCGGACAGGCCGGGCGCGACGGCGTCCACCGCGGTGTCGTCCGGCTCCGCGGCGTGCACGCCCGCGACGACGGGCCGCACCAGCCGGTCGAGCACCCGGCGGCCCATCCGGGTCCGGACCAGACCGCCGAGCGTCGGGCCCGGGCCGCCGCCCGCCCGCAGGCCGGCCGACGCCGGCAGCACGCGGTCGAGCGACGCCCGCAGCGCGCCGGCGGTCCCGAGGGTCCGGCGGACGTCGGGCGCCCAGGGGTCGGCCGGGATGCCGAGCAGGCCGGTGCGCGGCAGCGGCCCGGCGCCGTGCGGCAGCCGCACCCACGCGCCGTGCGGCTCCGGGGCGACGACCCGGTCCGTGAGCCCCAGCTCGTCCGCCAGGGCGGCCACGGAGCCGCCACGCGTCGCGAACGACTCCGCGCCGGCGTCCAGCCGCAGCCCGTCGACCTCGTGCCGGCCGACGACACCGCCCGGCGAGGTCCACGCCTCCAGCACGAGCGGCCTCAGCCCGGCGATCGCGAGCTCCCGGGCGGCGACCAGCCCCGCGACGCCACCGCCGACCACCACGGCGTCGGGCGCCGTCCCCTGCGTGTCCCGGCCCGCGGGTCGGGTGTCCTGGTCGCTCGTGGCTGCTCCTCGGCTCGTCGTCGCGCGTCGGTCGGGCACCACTGTGCCGGTCGGGGGCCCGCCGCGCGTGGGACCCCCGGCCGCGGTCACAGGGAGTGGACGAGCTCCACGACGCGGGTCAGCACGTCGGGGTCCGTCTCGGGCGGGACGCCGTGGCCGAGGTTGACCACGTGCCCCGGGGCGACGGCGCCGCGGGCGACGACGTCGCGCACGTGCGCCTCCAACACCGGCCAGGGCGCGGCCAGCAGGGCGGGGTCGATGTTGCCCTGCACGGGCACGCGCCCGTCGAGCCGCCGCACCGCCTCGTCCAGCGGGATGCGGTGGTCGACGCCGACGACGTCCGCGCCCACGTCCCGCATCGCGGCCAGCAGCTCGCCCGTGCCGGTGCCGAAGTGCACGCGCGGCACGCCGAGGTCCGCGACGTGGGACAGCGCCCGCGTGGACGCGGGGGCGACGTGCGCCGTGTAGTCGGCCAGGGACAGCGACCCGGCCCACGAGTCGAACAGCTGGGCCGCGCCGGCGCCCGCGAGCACCTGCGCCCGCAGGAACGTGCCCGTGACGTCGGCGGCCCACTCCGTGAGCGCCCGCCACGTCGCCGGGTCGGCGTGCATGAGCGTGCGGGCCGCCAGGTGGTCGCGGGACGGCCTGCCCTCCACGAGGTAGGCGGCCAGCGTGAAGGGCGCACCGGCGAACCCGATGAGCGGCGTGGCGCCCAGGGCCGCCGTCGTCAGCCGGACGGCCTCGGTCACGGGGGCGAGCACCTCGGGGGTCAGCGCCTCGGCGGGAGAGGCGTCCCGCAGGCGCGCGACGTCGTCGGCGGTGCGGACCGGGGAGCCGAGCACCGGCCCCACGCCCGGGTGGATGTCCACGTCGACGCCGGCGAGCCGCAGCGGCACCACGATGTCGGAGAAGAAGATCGCCGCGTCGACGCCGTGGCGCCGCACCGGCTGCAGCGTGATCTCGGACGCCAGCTCCGGCACCAGGCACGCGTCGAGCATCGCGGTGCCCGCGCGGGCGGCGCGGTACTCGGGCAGCGAGCGGCCGGCCTGGCGCATGAACCAGACGGGCCTGCGCGCGGGCGTCCGGCCGCGGTAGGCGGCCAGCAGCGGGGCGTCGGCGGTGCGGCCGTCCACCAGCGGGTGGTCGGCGGGCAGGCCGGTCCCGTCGGGCAGCGAGGCGAGCGCGGTCGCGGGGGCGGGGTCGGGGCGTGACGAAGTCGACATCACCCGTGATTGTGCCCCGTCTTCCCTGGAGTGATTCAATCGTGGGCGTGGTGATGCTGTCGTTGGTGGCCAGTCATCACGACCTCGACCTGTCCGTGCTGGAGCGGTTGTCCGCCGACACGCACGCTGTCGGACGGGAGATCGTGACCGGCTGCGACCCCGTCGCGGGGGCGGTCGTGCTCGCGACCTGCAACCGCTTCGAGCTGTACCTGGACGTCGCCGACGCGGCGGACGCCGACGCGGCCCGTGCCGCCGTCGCCGACGCCGTGGCCGCCCGCTCCGGGTACCCCGCCTCCCGCGTCGCCGCGTCGCTGACGCCCGCGACCGGCCGGCGCGTGGTCGAGCACCTGTTCGCCGTCGCCTCCGGCCTGGAGTCGATGGTCGTGGGGGAGCGGGAGATCGCCGGCCAGGTGCGCCGGGCGCTGACCGCGGCCCGCCGGGACGGCACCACGACCTCCGGCCTCGAGGCGCTGTTCCAGGCGGCGTCCCGGGCGTCGCGCGCGGTCGAGGGCCGCACGGGCCTGGGCGGCGCGGGTCGCTCCGTCGTCGGCGTCGCGCTCGACCTCGTCGCCGGCGACCTGCCGGACTGGCACGACGTGCGCTGCCTGCTCATCGGGACCGGCTCGTACGCCGGGGCGAGCCTGGCGGCGCTCAAGGCCCGCGGGTGCGGCGAGGTGCTGGTCTACTCCGCGAGCGGGCGCGCCGGGCAGTTCGCGGCGCAGCGCGGGGTCACCGCGGCGACCGCCGACCTTGCGGCCAGCCTCGCGGGAGTCGACCTGGTCGTGGCGTGCAGCGGCGCGGCCGGCGCGGTCCTCGACGTCGACGCGCTGATCCGCTCGCGCTCCGCCGAGGCGTCCGTGGGGGCGCGGCCGCTCGCGGTGGTCGACCTGGCGCTCCAGCACGACGTCGACCCGGCCGTCGGCGAGCTGCCCGGCGTCCGCCTGGTCAGCCTGACGACCGTCGCCGAGCACGCCCCGGACGGGCACTCCGCGACGGTGGCGGAGGCACGCGCGCTCGTCGCGGAGCAGGCCGAGGCGTTCGAGCGCACGCGGCGCACCCGCGAGTGGAACCCGCCGGTCGTCGCCGAGCGCCGCCGCGTGCTCGAGGAGCTCGCCGCGGCCGTCGAGGGCCTGGACGAGCGGCGTGCCCGCGCGCTGCGGCGCCGGGTGCGGTCCGCGCTGCACGGCCCGACGGTGCGGGCACGGTCCGCCGCCGCCGACGGGGACGCCGCGCGGTACGCCGCGGCGCTCGCGGACCTCGCGGCCGTCACGGTGCCCGCCGGCGACCTCGCACCCGCCCCGGCCTGAGCCGGCGCCCGCGACGGGCCGGTGCCGCCCGCCCCGGTCAGTCCTCCAGGTACCGGACGAGCTCGCCCGCGAGCCCCGTGTAGCCGCCGGGGGTGAGCGCGGACAGCCGCGCCGCCACGTCCTGCGGGAGGCCGAGCCCCGCGATGAACTCCCGCATGTCGTCCGCGGTGAGCCGGCGGCCGCGCGTCAGCTCCTTGAGCCGCTCGTACGGGTTCTCCATCCCGGTGACGCCGGCGACCGCCGCCGCGCGCATCGCGGACTGCACGGGCTCGCCCAGCACCTCCCAGTTCTGGTCGAGCTCGCGCGCGAGCAGCTCGCGGTCCACCGACAGGGCCGCGAGCCCCCGGCGCACGTTGTCGACCGCGAGCAGCGAGTGGCCGAACGCCGGGCCGATGTTGCGCTGCGTGGTCGAGTCGGTGAGGTCCCGCTGCAGCCGGCTGGTGACGAGCGTCGCGCCCAGCGTGTCGAGCAGCGCGCACGAGAGCTCGAGGTTGGCCTCGGCGTTCTCGAACCGGATGGGGTTCACCTTGTGGGGCATCGTCGACGACCCGGTCGCGCCCGCGACGGGGATCTGCACGAAGACGCCCCGCGAGATGTACGTCCACACGTCGGTCGCGAGGTTGTGCAGCACCCGGTTGAAGCGCGCGACGTCCGCGTACAGCTCCGCCTGCCAGTCGTGCGACTCGATCTGCGTGGTCAGCGGGTTCCACGTCAGCCCGAGGTGCTCGACGAACGTGCGGCTGACCTCCGGCCAGTCGGCACCCGGCACGGCGACGACGTGCGCGCCGTAGGTGCCGGTCGCGCCGTTGAGCTTGCCGAGGAACTCCGCGCCGGCGACCCGGCGGAGCTGGCGGCGCAGCCGGTGGGCGAGGACGGCGAGCTCCTTGCCGAGCGTGGTCGGCGTGGCGGGCTGCCCGTGCGTCAGCGCCAGCATCGGGACCTCGGCCAGGTCCCGCGCCATCGCCGCGAGGTCGTCGACCAGGCCCGTCGCGGCCGGCAGCCAGACGTCCTGCACCGCGCCGCGCACCATGAGCGCGTACGACAGGTTGTTGACGTCCTCGCTGGTGCAGCAGAAGTGGACGAGCTCCGACACGGCCGGCAGCACGGTGCCGGGGCCCAGGACGTCGGGCGCCGCGGCGATGCGCTCCTTGATCAGGTACTCGACGGCCTTCACGTCGTGCACCGTCGTGCGCTCGATCTCGGCGAGCCGCGCGACCTCCGCCGCCCCGAACCCGGTCACCACCGCGCGCAGGTACGCCCGCTCCGCGTCGGACAGCACGGGGGCGCCCGGCACGACGCCGTGGGAGGTGAGGTGGATCAGCCACTCGACCTCGACGTGCACGCGCTCGCGGTTCAGCGCCGCCTCCGACAGGTGGTCGACCAGCGGGGCCACGGTCCGGCGGTAGCGGCCGTCCAGCGGCCCGAGCGCGAGCGGCGGCTCGATCTGCGCGAGGGGCACGCGTGCGGCCTGCACGGCGGTGGACGCGGCGGACGGGGTGCGGTCGGGCGCGGGCATGGGCCGCATCCTCCCACGGACGCCCCGCCCCGGGCCGGTCGCCCGTCGCCCCGGGCAACCGGTGGCGGCCGACTCCTCAGCCGTTCCCCGGCGGCGCCGATCGGGAGACCACCTGAGGGGGTGGCCGCGCGGAGCAGACGCGCGGCGGAGGTGGGCGAGCAGGGGGACGACCGATGGGTGCATCGTGGGGGCGGCGCAGCCGTGCGGCCGAGGACGCGGGACGGGGCGGGGCGGACGTCGGCCGCGAGCTCCAGGTGCTGGACGAGGTCGTCCGGGCGCTCGGGGCGCTGCGCGCGCCGGGCACCGGCTCCGGGCACGGTCCGGCGGACGGGGGCCTCGCGGAGGTGCTCGAGGTGGTCCGCTCGGGCCTCGGCTTCGACTACGCGTCCGCGTGGCGCGTCGACCCCGGGCACCGCGACCTGGCGTTCGTCGCGCAGCGGGGCGAGCTGTCGGCGGAGCTGACGCGCATGTCGCCGGGCTACCGGATGCCGCAGGGCGTCGGGCTGTGCGGGGTGGCATGGCAGCGCGACGGCGTGGTGCCGGTCGCGGACCTGCGCGAGCACGCCACCAACTGCGAGCGCGGCGAGGCGTTCCTGCGGGCGGGCGCCCGCGGCGCGATGTCGCTGCCGCTGTGGCGGGACGGCACCGTGGTCGCGGTGCTCGACTTCCTGTCCCGCGACGTCCGCGACGACGGCCCGGAGCAGGTGCTGGTGCTCGACGTGCTCGCGCGCACCGTGTCCCAGGTCCTGGAGGCGCGGCGCGGCGCGGAGGCGATCGCCGAGGTCGCCCGCGACCAGCAGGCCGTCACGACGTCCGTCGCCCGGGTCGGTGCGTGCACCGACGAGGAGGACGCCCTGCGGACCGCGCTCGACACCGTGCGCGAGGAGTTCGGCTGGGAGTACGGCTCGTACTGGGCGGTCGACCCCGAGGCGCGGGTGCTGCGGTTCCAGGTGGAGTCCGGCACCGCGGGCGAGGAGTTCCGGCAGGTCACGCTCGCCGCGAGCTTCGCCGAGGGCGTCGGCCTGGCCGGTCGGGCGTGGCGGGCGCGTGACCTGGTGTTCGTGCGGGACCTGGGCGAGCTGACCGACTGCGTCCGGGCGCCCGCGGCCCAGCGCGCGGGGGTCCGCTCGGGCGTCTGCCTGCCGGTGGTCGTCGGCGACGAGGTGCTCGGCACGATGGACTTCTTCACCAGCGAGAGCATCGAGCTGTCCGACAGCCGTCGCGGCTCGCTGCGCAACGTCGCCCGCCTGGTCTCCCAGCGCCTGGACATCCTGCGGGCCGCCGCCCGGGACCGCGCCGCGTCCGAGGCGCTGCTCGGCAGCGTCGCCCGGCTCTCCGAGAGCGCGTCCGAGGCGGTGCGGGTCGCCGAGGAGGCCGTCGCGCAGACGGCGGCCATGGCGGACGAGGTCCGCACGCTCGAGGCGTCGTCGTCCGCGGTCGGGGACGTCATCCGCGTCATCTCCTCGATCGCGGACCAGACCAACCTGCTCGCCCTCAACGCCACGATCGAGGCCGCCCGCGCCGGGCAGGCGGGCCGGGGGTTCGCCGTCGTCGCCACCGAGGTGAAGGACCTCGCCGGCGGCACGTCCGCGGCGACCTCCCGCGTGGAGCAGCAGGTCGCCGACATCCAGGCCAACACCGCGGCGGTGTCCCGGGGCATCGACTCCGTCAGCACGACGATCCGGCGCATGGACGAGGTCCAGGCCCGGATCGGCGAGGTGCTGGACGAGCAGCGGGAGATGGCCCGGTCCTTCCGGGCGTCGTAGCCGCGGGCGCACGGCCACCGACCGGCGACGGGCCCGCACCCGTCACCGGCCGGTGGTGCTCGTGCCCTCCTCGGGGGGTGGACCGGTGGTGCCGGCCGCTGCGGGAGGTCGGGACAGGTGTCAGCGTGACCCCCGGCCGGCGACGGTCCCGCACCCGTCGCCGGCCGGCGGCGTCAGCGGGTGGTCAGCCGAGGACCACCCGGGGGAGCCGGCGCAGCAGCACGCCGAGGGCCAGGAGCCCCACCGCGAGCAGCGCCGGGAGCCCGGCCGGTGCGCCGGTCGGCGCCAGCGCCGCCGGGAGCACGGCGGTACGGGCGCCGGTGGTCGCGGCCTCCACCGCCGTGACCACGCCGGCGGCCACGAGCACGTCGGACGACACGAGGGACTCCGGGGACACGGCCTCGGGGCCCGTGGTGCCCGGGTCGGTGGTGCCGGGGTCCGTGGTGCCGGGGTCCGTGGTGCCCGGGTCCGTGGTGCCCGGGTCCGTGCCGGGGTCGGTGCCCGGGTCGGTGGTGCCCGGCTGCGTGGCGCCGGTGACGGTCGCGTCGCCGATCAGGCCGAGCGCGAGGTCGCCGACGGTCACCGGGACGGAGACCGGCAGGGCGACCCCGAGGTCGGCCAGCAGCCCGTCGGAGTCACCGCCGCCGACAGCGGCGTCCGGTGCGTCGGAGCTCCCGGCCGTGCCGGTGCCCCCGGTGACCGTGGCGTCGCCGACGAGGCCGAGCGCGAGGTCCCCGATGGTGACGGGGATCGAGACGGGTGCGGCCACGCCGGTGCCCGCCGGGGCGCCGTCGCTGTCGCCGGAGCCGACCTCGGCGCTGGGGGCGTCGGTGCCGGTGCTCTCGGTGCCGGACCCGCCGGTGACCGTGGAGTCGCCGAGCAGCCCGAGGGAGACGTCCCCGATGGTGACGGGGACGGAGACGGGTGCGGCCACGCCGGTGCCTGCCAGGGCGCCGTCGCTGTCGCCGGAGCCGACCTCGGCGCTGGGGGCGTCGGTGCCGGTGTTCTCGGTGCCCGACCCGCCGGTCACGGTGGAGTCGCCGAGCAGCCCGAGGGAGACGTCCCCGATGGTGACGGGGATCGACACGGGTGCGGCCACTCCGGCGCCGGACGCGATGCCGTCGGAGTCGCCGCCGTCGACGGTGGCGTCCGGGGCGTCGGTGGTGCCGGCGCCGGTGGTGCCGGCGCCGTCGGTCACCGCCGCGTCGCCGAGCAGGCCGAGCGCGACGTCGTCGACCGTGACGGGCACGTGGACCGGGGCCGCCACGGCCGCGCCGGACGCGGCGCCCTCGCTGTCGCCCTGCTCGACCGTCGCGGTCGGGGCGGCGGGCTCGGCGGTGGTCGCCGCGGGTGCGGCGGCCTGGTCGACCGAGGCGTCGCCGAGGACGCCGACCGCCACGGCGGAGACGTCGACCGGCACCTGGACGGGCGCCGCGACGTCGGCACCGGAGGCCAGGCCGTCGGAGTCGCCGCCCGTCGTGGTGGCGGTGGGCGCCGGTGCGGTCGTGGCGGTCGCCCCGGGTGCGGCGGCCTGCTCCACGGTGGCGTCGCCGAGGACGCCGGCCGCGAGGCCGCTCACGTCCACGGAGACGTCGACGGGGGCGTCGACCCCCAGGCCGGCCAGGAGGCCGTCGTCGTCGGCCGCGTGGGCCGCGGCCGCTCCGGCGACGACGAGGCCGCCGGTGAGGAGCGCTGTCTGGAGCGCTCGGCGTACGGGTGCGTGCATGGTCCTGCTCCTTGCGGTGAGTCGGGGTGCGCCGTGCGGCGCGGGGCCTCGGGGCGCGGACGACGGGACGTCGCCGGCGCCGGGCCGGACTCAGGCAGGGGAGACGGGGACCTCGCGGAGGCGCAGGGGGAGCGTGACGTGGCCGCGGGCCACGGCGAGAAGACGGGAGGCGGTCGGGGCGAGGACGCCGCCGACGAGGACGGCCGCCGTGTCCGTGCCGGCGGAGCCGCGGGTCTGGCTGCCCGACAGGCCCGTGCCGGACGGGGCCGGTGCGCCCGGGAGGGGCGCGGTCGGTCCGCCGTCGGGGCCGCCGAGCGGGGCGACGAGGTCCGCGGGGGCGACACCGGCGAGGCCCGCGTCGCCGCCGCCCGCGGCCGCGCCGGCGACCGTGACGGAGCCGGACCCGGTCCGCGAGCTCGCGTCCGCGGGCCCGGAGGTGCGGGTGACCGCGGCCCCCGCGGTCGCGTCGAGGACCCCGGACGCGCCCCGCGCGTGCGGGGACGGCGTGCCGGGGGACGCGGGCAGGCCGGGGTCGACGGGGGAGCCGGGGACGGGCGCGGTGGGCAGCACGCCGCCGGTGACGGGGTCGAGCAGCTCGACGACGGGGTCGACGACGGATCCGACGGGCGTGCCGTCCACCGCGCCGAGCACCGGGTCCAGCACGCCCGCGACCGGGCCGGTGACCGGCAGCAGCGCGGGTGCGATCCCGTCGAGCACGGGCGTGACGGCCGGCGCGAGCGCGCCGAGCAGCGGGCCGACGAGGCCCTGGGTCGCCGGCCGGACCACGCGCTCGACCAGCGGGTCGACCACCGGAGCCAGCGGCTCGGTGGCGGTGGCCACCGGCGCGACGACCTCGTCCGCGAGCGCCTCGGTCACGGGCGCGAGGGCCTCGGTGACGGGCGCGACGACGTGCTCCCCGACGGGAGCCGTCACGGCGGCGGGCAGGCCGCCGTGGCTCGGGCCCGGTGCCACGGGCGCGGCGCCGGCGGCCTGCGCGGGTGCGGGCGGCGGCTCGGCGGCCGGCGGCGCCGCCGGTGCCGGGGCGGGAGCGGGTGCCGGGGCGGGTGCGGCGGGCGCCGGGGCGGGTGCGGCCGGCGTCACGGCCTCGACGACCGGCGCCAGCACCTGCTCCGTGACAGGCTCCACGACCGCGCCGACGAGGCCGCCGACGCCGCCGAGCAGCGACCCGACCGGGCCGGCCGGCGGGGCCTCCTCGGCGGAGGCGGCGGGCGCGAGGGCGATCATCGCCGTGCCGGCGAGCGTCAGCCCGCCCGCGGCGAGCAGCCCGCGGCGGAGCCACCGGGACGCGACGGAGCGCACCTGCGGTGCACTGCGCGGTCGCGTCGACATGGCGACTCCCCCCGAAGCCTCCGGCGTGGGCCGCACCGTCATCGGTGTGGCCCGGACCACATCGACGCTAAGCACGCCCGTGGGGGGCGGCAACAGGAGGTTGGTCCGGTCGGGTGACGCCGCGGGCCTGGCCTGCGCGTACGTCCGGGCCCGCGGGGGACGCCACGGCGGGGGCCGTGGGCCCGCGGTCAGTCCCGGCGGCTGCGCGGGATGGCGACGCTCAGCGCGAACGACACCACCGACACGATCAGCGCCCCGACGAACGCGTCGCCGAAGTCGTCGATCCGCAGGCCCCAGGACGTCTGCTCGGTGATCCACGCGGTGAGCATGAGCATCAGCGCGTTGACCACGAGCGTGAACAGGCCGAGCGTGAGGATGTACAGCGGGATCGACAGCACGTGGACGATCGGCTTGACGATCGCGTTGACGATGCCGAAGACCAGCGCGACCGCGAGCAGCACGCCGATCTCACCGCCGGTGGTGTCCGCCCCGACGATCGAGATGCCCGGCAGCAGCACCTCGGCGAGCCACAGGGCGACGCCGCTGATCAGGACGCGCAGGAGGAAGCTCATGGGTCGATCGTGCCATCCCGCGCGGGGCGCGCGGCAGGGGATCCGGCCCGCGGGCGTCCCGCCCAGTGACCCGCCCGGCCGGGCGGCGGGCGTCCGGTGGCATCCTGGCGGCGTGAAGCGCGTCCCCCTGCGTCCCGCCCTCGCCACGCTGCCCCCGTACGTCCCGGGCGCGCGGGTGCCGGTCGGTGCGGCGGCCTACAAGCTGTCCTCCAACGAGAACCCGTACCCGCCGCTGCCGTCGGTGGTGGCGGCGATCGCGGACGGCGCGGTGGACGTCAACCGCTACCCGGACATGTACGCCACGGAGCTGACGGAGGCCCTGGCGGGCCACCTGGGCGTCGGCGCGGACCAGGTCGTCGCGGGGTGCGGGTCGGTCGCGGTGCTCGGGCACGTCCTGGCGGCCTTCTGCGACGCGGGCGACGAGGTCGTGCACCCGTGGCGCTCGTTCGAGGCCTACCCGATCATGGTCACGCTGGCCGGGGCGACCGGCGTGCCGGTGCCCGTCTCCGCGGACGGGCGGCTCGACCTGCCCGCGATGGCCGCGGCCGTCACGGACCGCACCCGGGTGGTGCTGGTCTGCACGCCCAACAACCCGACGGGCCCGGCGGTGCACGCGGACGAGCTCGACGCGTTCCTCGCGGCGGTCCCGCGGGACGTCCTCGTGGTGCTGGACGAGGCGTACGCGGAGTTCGTCCGCGACGCGGCGTCCCCGGACGGGCTGGCGGTGCTGGCGGCGCACCCGAACGTGGTGCTGCTGCGCACGTTCTCCAAGGCCTACGGGCTCGCGGGCCTGCGGGTCGGGTACGCGGTCGCCGACGCGCGCCTGGCCGCGGGCATCCGCTCCGCGTCGACGCCGTTCGGGGTGTCCCACCTGGCGCAGCTCGCCGCGGTGGCGTCGCTGCGTGCGTCCGGTGAGCTGCTCGACCGCGTGGACGGCATCGTGCGGGAGCGCACCCGGATGCTCGCGGGTCTGCGCGCGCACGGCTGGGACGTCCCGGACAGCCAGGCGAACTTCGTGTGGCTGGGGCTGGGCGACGACGCGGCGCGCTTCGCGGCCGAGGCGACGCGCGCCGGCGTGCTCGTGCGGCCGTTCGTGGGTGACGGCGTCCGGATCAGCGTCGGGGAGCCCGAGACGGACGTGGTGCTCGAGGTCGCGGGGAGTTCCGCCGCTGACCTGCCGTTGCGGTCCGCCAGGGCTCGCCTATGCTGCGACCAGCTCGACGAAGGGGGCCCGGTGACGGACAGCACGACCGCCGACGGGGCGACCCCGTCGGGGTGGCCCGGCGCCGCGCCCGACCCGGCCGACCCGGCGATCGGCGGTCCGATCGCCGTCCTGCTGGTCGAGGACGACGACGGCGACGCGCTGCTCGTCGAGGAGCACCTGGCGGACGCCGGGCTCGACGTGCGGCTGGCACGGGCCCGCTCGCTGGACGAGGCGACGGACCTGCTGGACGTCGACTGCGTGCTGCTGGACCTCGGCCTCCCGGACGCCGTGGGGCTCGGAGCCCTCGAGCGGCTGCTCGCGGCCGGCGCGCCGGCGGTCGTCGTGCTGACCGGGCGGACCGACACCGAGACGGGCCTGCAGGCGGTGGCCGCGGGCGCCCAGGACTACCTCGTCAAGGGCGAGGTCGACGGGGAGCTGCTCAGCCGGTCCGTCCGCTACGCCGTCCAGCGCCGGCGGCTGCAGGCGGTCGACCGCGCGCTGTACCGCAGCATGGTGCGCGCGGAGGAGACGGTGCGGTTCGAGAGCGCCCTGCTGCCGCGCCCGGCCGTGCGGGACGACGCGCTCGAGGTGCTCGTGGGCTACCGCGCGGGCCGCGACGGCGTGCTCGGCGGGGACTTCTACGACGTCGTGGAGCGACCGGACGGCACCGTGCTGGCCATCGTGGGCGACGTGTGCGGCCACGGCCCGGACGAGGCGGCGCTCGGTGCCGTGCTGCGCACCGCCTGGCGGACGCTGGTGCTCGCGGACGTCCCGACGGGCGGGCTGCTGCCGCTGCTGGAGCGGGTGCTCGTCTCGGAGCGGACCCGCGCCGAGGTGTTCACGACGATGTCGATGGTCGAGGTCGCGCCGGACCGCGGCTCGGTGGACCTGTACCTGGCGGGGCACCCGGTGCCGATCGTCGTCGGGGACGGGGCGTCCCGGCCGTCCGAGCTGCTGCCGACGGACCTGCGGGGGCGCGCGCTGGGCATCCCCGTCGACGGCACGTGGTCGCCGCGGCGGCTCGACCTCGGCCCGTCGTGGCGCCTCATGATGTACACGGACGGCGTCCTGGAGGCCACGGTGGGCGGCTCCCACGAGCGCATCGGCAAGGAGGGGCTGCTGGACGTGGTCGACGACGCGGTCCGGACGGCCCCGCGCCACCAGGTGGTGCACGAGGTGCTGCACGAGGTGCGGCGCCGGCACGGCGGGGAGCTGGTGGACGACACCGCGATCGTCGTCCTCGGCTGGTCGGGGGCGCCCGCGTGAGCGCCCGCAGGCGCCGGTGCGGACGAACGCGACGCTCCGGCGGCGGCTCGGCCGCGCGCTGGTCGCCGGCTCCGTGGTGCTCGGGCTGGTGGCGGTCGGCGCCGCGGTCGCGCTGTGGCGGATGCTGGACAGCCAGGACCTGGTGACCGACGGCTACTTCGTCGCGATCACCGACGCGGAGTCGGCGTACACGCGCCTCGTCGACGCGGAGACGGCCGTGCGCGGCTACGCGCTGACGGGGTTCGACGGCACGCTGGAGCCGTACGAGCGGGCGTCGGGTGCCACCGCGGCGCTGCGGTCGGACGCGCGCGACGACCGGGCCGTGCGGGAGGCGGCGGAGGCAGCGGTCGCGGCCGCCGAGCGCTGGGACGCGGAGTTCGCCGCCCCGACGATCGAGGCCGTCGCGGCGGACGGGCCGTCGGCGGTGACGCCGGAGGAGGTCGAGCAGGGCCGCGTGCTCTTCGACGGCACGCGCGCCGCGGTCGAGGCGTACCTGGACGTGCTGCGGGAGGGTCGCGACGAGGCCGCCTCCGACCTGGCCGCCTGGACGCGCATCGTCATCGGCTCGCTGTTCGCGCTCGTCGTCGCGGGTGCCGTCGCGGGGTTCGCGCTGTGGGGCACGCTGCGCCGGTGGGTCACCGCCCCGCTCGACGCGCTCGCGTCCGACGCGCGCGTCGTGAGCGGCGGCGACCTGCACCACGAGGTGCGGACCACCGGGCCGGGCGAGATCGCGGAGCTCGCGGAGGCCGTCGAGCGGATGCGGCTGCACCTGGTGGCGCAGGTGCAGGAGGTCGAGGCGTCCCGCGCGGAGATCAGCGAGGCGCACGACCGGCTCAGCGAGCAGGCGGAGGAGCTGCGGCGGTCGAACCGCGACCTCGAGCAGTTCGCGTACGTCGCGTCGCACGACCTGCAGGAGCCGCTGCGCAAGATCTCCTCGTTCACGCAGCTGCTGCAGAAGCGCTACGGCGGCCAGCTCGACGACCGCGCCGACCAGTACATCGCGTTCGCGGTCGACGGCGCGAAGCGGATGCAGCAGCTCATCCAGGACCTGCTGGGGTTCTCCCGGGTCGGGCGGCTCGGCGGCGAGCTCGCGGACGTGCCGCTCGAGGGCGCGCTCGCGGACGCGCTGGACAACCTCGCGGAGCTGGTGGCGGACACCGGCGCCGTGGTCGAGCACGCGGACCTGCCCGTCGTCCGCGGCGAGCGGCCGCTGCTCGTGCAGCTGCTGCAGAACCTCGTCGGCAACGCGATCAAGTTCCGCGACCCCGGGCGTCCGCCGGTGGTCCGGATCACCGCCGAGCGGGTGGGAGACTTCTGGGAGGTCGAGTGCCGGGACAACGGGATCGGCATCGACCCGCAGTACGCGGACCGCGTCTTCGTGATCTTCCAGCGGCTGCACCCCAAGGACCTGTACGAGGGGACGGGCATCGGCCTGGCCCTGTGCAAGAAGATCGTCGAGTACCACGGCGGTCGCATCTGGCTCGGTGAGCCCGACGGTCCCGGCACCAGCGTCCGCTGGACGCTGCCGGCCGCCGAGGCGTCCGCACCGGGGCCCACCGACGGAACGGAGTGAGCGTGGCACGCACCGGCAAGGTCATCGACGTCCTGCTCGTCGAGGACGACCCGGGTGACGTCCTCATGACGCGCGAGGCGTTCGAGGACAACAAGGTCGCCAACCGGCTCGCCGTGGTGTCCGACGGCGCGAGCGCGCTGGCGTACCTGCGCAAGGAGGGCGAGCACGCCGACGCCCGCACGCCCGACCTGGTGCTGCTGGACCTCAACCTCCCCGCATGGACGGGCGCGAGGTGCTCGAGGCGATGAAGAACGACGCGGAGCTGCGCAGCATCCCGGTGGTCGTCCTGACCACCTCGGAGGCCGAGGAGGACGTCGTGCGGTCCTACGCGCTGCACGCCAACGCGTACGTCACCAAGCCGGTGGACTTCGACCGCTTCATCGAGGTCGTCCGCCAGATCGACGAGTTCTTCGTCGAGGTCGTGCGCCTGCCGCAGCGCTGACACCTCCGGCGCCCGACCCCTCGCCCGCACGCCCGCGGGCGAGCATGCTGGGCGTCATGGACACCACGGACTGGCAGGACAACGAGGTCGTCGCGTGGCTGACCGGTGGCGTCGGGCTCGTCGTCGCGGTGGCCGTCTGGCTGATCTTCCTGATCGCCTACATCCGGATCATCCAGAAGGCCGGCTACTCGGGCTGGTGGATCCTCATCGGCCTCGTGCCGGTCGTGAACGTGGTGATGTTCCTCGTCTTCGCGTACTCCCGGTGGCCGGTGCAGCGCGAGGTCGACGAGCTGCGCGCCCGCGTCGGGGGCGGCGGCTACCTGCGCTGAGCTGCCGTCCGTCCGGGGTTGTCGGGACCCCACAACGGGGGCCGCCCGTCTTGACGCGCCCCGGGCCCTCGGACCTACGGTTGCGTAGCCTACGCTGGCGTAGGTTACGACAGGCCCCCGGTCCTCCGAGGGCGCCCCCAGGCGAAGGAGTACCGCGTGAGCCCCAGCGGTCCGCTCACCGACGACGGCCTGGTCCAGCTGCTGACGCCCACGGGCGAGCGCGTGGACCACCCCGGTTACGCACCCCGGGTCGCCCACCTCGACGCCGACGCGCTGCGCGGCCTGTACCGCGACATGGTGCTGGTCCGGCGGTTCGACACCGAGGCGACCGCCCTGCAGCGCCAGGGGGAGCTGGGCCTGTGGGCGCAGAGCCTCGGGCAGGAGGCCGCGCAGGTCGGCTCCGGCCGGGCGCTCGCCCCGCAGGACTACGTGTTCCCGTCCTACCGCGAGCACGGCGTCGCGCACACCCGCGGCCTCGACCTCACGCAGATCCTGCCGCTGTTCCGCGGCGTCGACCACGGCGGCTGGGACTCCGACGCCCTGCGGTTCCACCTGTACACGCTGGTCATCGGCTCGCACACGCTGCACGCCACGGGCTACGCGATGGGCGTGCAGCGCGACGGCGCGGTCGGCACCGGCGACCCCGAGCGGGACACCGCCGTCGTCACGTACTTCGGCGACGGGGCGACCTCGCAGGGCGACGTCAACGAGGCCCTGGTGTTCGCCGCCGTGAACAACGCGCCCCTCGTGCTGTTCTGCCAGAACAACCAGTGGGCGATCTCCGAGCCCACCACCCGCCAGGCGCGCGTCCCGCTCGCCGCGCGCGGCCCGGGCTTCGGCGTGCCGAGCGTGCGCGTCGACGGCAACGACGTCCTCGCCTGCTACGCCGTCACGGCCGAGGCCGCCGAGCGCGCGCGGTCCGGCGGCGGCCCCACCCTCATCGAGGCGTTCACCTACCGGATGGGCGCCCACACCACCTCCGACGACCCGTCGCGCTACCGCTCGGCGGCCGAGGAGGACTACTGGCGCCAGCGCGACCCGATCGACCGGCTCGACGCGCACCTCACCGCGACCGGTGAGCTGTCCGACGCGTTCCGGGCCGAGGTGGCGGCCGAGGCCGACGCCCTCGGCGAGCGCGTCCGGACCACGGCCCGCGCGCTCGGCCGGCCGGAGACCAGCACGATGTTCGAGCACGTGTACGCGACGCCGCACGCGGTGGTCGACGCGGAGCGTGCCTGGTTCGAGGACTACGAGGCGTCGTTCACGGGGGTGACCGGTGAGCCAGCGGATGACGTTCGCCAAGGCGATCAACACGGGCCTGCGCAAGGCCCTCGAGCGCGACCCGAAGGTCATGCTCATGGGCGAGGACATCGGCACCCTCGGTGGCGTGTTCCGCGTGACCGACGGGCTGGCGAAGGACTTCGGCACCGACCGCGTCGTCGACACCCCGCTCGCGGAGTCCGGCATCGTCGGCACCGCCATCGGCCTCGCGCTGCGCGGCTACCGGCCGGTCTGCGAGATCCAGTTCGACGGGTTCATCTTCCCGGCGTTCGACCAGATCACGACGCAGCTGTCGAAGATGCACTACCGGTCGCGCGGGCGGCTCACCCTGCCCGTCGTGATCCGGGTGCCGTACGGCGGCGGCATCGGGGCGGTCGAGCACCACTCGGAGTCGCCCGAGGTGCTGTTCGCGCACACCGCCGGCCTCCGCGTGGTCAGCCCGTCGGACCCGCAGGACGCGTACACGATGATCCAGCAGGCGATCGCCTCGCCGGACCCGGTGCTGTTCTTCGAGCCGAAGGGCCGCTACTGGGAGAAGGGCGACGTCGACACGGACGCCGACGCCGTCGCGGCGCCCTCGACGCTCGACGGGGCGCGCGTGCTGCGACCCGGCACCGACGTCACGCTCGTCGCCCACGGCCCGACCGTCGCCACCGCGCTCAAGGTCGCGGACGCGGCCGCCGCCGAGGGGCGGTCGGTCGAGGTCGTCGACCTGCGCGCGATCTCCCCGCTGGACGTGGGCACCGTCGTGGAGTCCGTGCGCCGCACCGGCCGCTGCGTGGTCGTGCACGAGGCGCCCGTGCTGTACGGCACCGGGGCGGAGGTCGCGGCCCGGGTCACGGAGGAGTGCTTCTACCACCTCGAGGCGCCGGTGCTCCGCGTCGGCGGGTTCCACACCCCGTACCCCGTCGCCAAGCTGGAGCACGAGTACCTGCCCGGCCTCGACCGCGTCCTCGACGCCGTCGACCGCGTGCTCGCGCACTGACACCGCCCGACGTCCCACCCCCCACCCAGGGAGCAGCACCCGTGCCGTCCTACCAGCAGTTCCGCCTCCCCGACGCGGGCGAGGGCCTCACCGAGGCCGAGATCGCCGCCTGGCACGTCGCCGTCGGGGACACCGTCGCGATCAACCAGACCATCGTCGAGATCGAGACCGCGAAGTCGCTGGTCGACCTCCCGTCCCCGTACGCGGGCGTGGTCACGCGGCTGCTGGTCGCCGAGGGCGAGACGGTCGAGGTCGGCACCCCGATCATCGAGATCGACACCGACCCGACCGGGTCCGCGCCCGAGGGCGGCGCGCCCGGCGCCACCGGCGTGGGGCCGGAGGTGGCGGTGCAGGACCCGACGTCGGACGCGGAGCCGGTGGCGGCTGCTGCGGCGGCGGAGCCCGCGCCGGAGGCCGAGGAGGCCGGCGGCGCCGTGCTCGTCGGCTACGGCACGGCCGCCGCTCCCACGCGACGCCGGGCGCGGTTCACCTCGGCCGAGGGCGACCCGGCCGCCGGCGCGACGTCGGCCGCCCCCGCCGACGCCGACGTGCGCCCCGCGACCGCCGGGCCCGGCGCGTCCCGGACCGGCGCGGCGTCCGCGGCCCCGGTCGCCGTCCCCGCCGCGGCGCCGTCCGCGACCGAGCCGGACACCCGCGCAGGGGGCCGCGCCCTCGCCAAGCCGCCGGTCCGCAAGCTCGCCCGCGACCTCGGCGTCGACCTCGACTCCGTGCAGCCCACCGGCCCCGGGGGCATCGTCACCCGCGAGGACGTGCTCGCGCACCAGGCCTCCGCCGAGGCCCGCCAGCTCGCCACCTACCCCGGCGACGACCAGCCGTGGCTCGCGTCCGGCACGGTCTCGCCCGACGGCCGGCAGACCCGCGTCCCCGTGAAGTCCGTCCGCAAGCGCACCGCGGAGGCCATGGTCACGTCCGCGTTCACCGCGCCGCACGTCACCGTGTTCCACACCGTCGACGTCACCCGCACGATGCGCCTCGTCGCCCGCCTGCGGGAGGACCGCGAGTTCCGCGACGTCCGCGTGACGCCGCTGCTCATCGCCGCCAAGGCCCTGCTGCTCGCCGTCCGCCGCCACCCGGACGTCAACGCGTCCTGGGACGAGGCCGCGCAGGAGATCGTCTACAAGCACTACGTGAACCTCGGCATCGCCGCCGCGACCCCCCGCGGGCTCGTCGTGCCGAACATCAAGGACGCGCACCGGCTCGGCCTGCGCGACCTGGCGCTCGGGCTCGCGGACCTCACGTCGACCGCCCGCGCCGGCAAGACGACCCCGCGGGACATGTCCGACGGCACCATCACCATCACGAACGTCGGCGTGTTCGGCATCGACACCGGCACCCCGATCCTCAACCCCGGCGAGGCCGCGATCCTGGCCTTCGGCGCCATCCGCGAGCAGCCGTGGGTGCACAAGGGCAAGATCAAGATCCGCCACGTCACGCAGCTCGCGCTGTCCGTCGACCACCGCCTGGTGGACGGGGAGCTCGGGTCGCGGGTGCTCGCCGACGTCGCCGCGGTGCTGGCGGACCCGGCGCAGGCGCTGGTCTGGGGCTGAGGGCGGCGGGCGGCCCGGTCGCTCAGCCGTCCAGGCGGGCGGCGACGTCCGCCGGGAAGCCGCCCGTCGCGACCGGGCCCCAGCGGGTCGGCGTGACGCGGATCAGCGACTTGCCCTGCACGCGCATCGCGGCGCGGTACTCGTCCCAGTCCGGGTGCTCGCCGGCGATGCAGCGGTAGTAGTCGACGAGCGCGTCCTCGGCCTCCGGCATGTGCAGCACCTCGGCGTCGCCGTCGACCTGCACCCAGGGGCCGTCCCAGTCGTCGGACAGCACGAGCACCGAGACGCGGGGGTCCCGCTCGGCGTTGACCGTCTTCGCCCGGCCCGGGTAGGTCGACACGACGATGCGGCCGGACCCGTCGACGCCGCCGCTCACCGGGGACACCTGCGGGCGGCCGTCGCGGCGGGCCGTCACCAGCAGCAGGTGGTGGCGCGGGCGGACGAAGTCGAGCAGCTCGGGCAGGTCGACGGTGCGGGTGGTCGCGATGGATCGGGCCATGGGTCGACCCTAGGCCGCGGCGCGCGCGCCCGCCGCGGAGGGCGCCCGGGCGGGACGTCGCACCGATGTGGCAGGTCGCTTCCGCGGTGCTCTCGGCGAGGGCTAGCGTGGAGGGCCCCGCCCGCCGGCGGTGGACGCGCCGCGCAGCACCGGCGCGGCAGAGGACCGCCCGACGGTCGTACCCGTCCGAGGTGAACCGTGTCCACGCGCACGACGACCGTCCCCGCCCAGGTCCGGGCCCCCGGCGCCCCCGCGCGCAGCCTGCCGGGCCGACGGGCGGTCCTGCACCGCCTGGTGCTCGTCCTGGCGCTCGTCGTCGGCGCCGTCGTGGCTCCGGCTCCGGCGCGCGCCGCGACCGGCTCGCTGGTGCTCGACCCGGCGGTGTCGGCGGCCCTCGGCACCGGGTTCGACGGCGACGTGTGGGTGGTGGAACCCACCGCCGACGGCGGGTACCTGGTGGGGGGCACGTTCTCGCAGTACCAGGGCGCACCCGTGGCGACGCTGGTCCGGCTCGACGCCGACCTCACCCTCGACGCCGGGTTCGCCGCGGCGCTCGGCGCGGGCTTCGCGGGCAGCGTGTGGGCCGTCGTCCCCACCGCGGACGGCGGCTACGTGGTGGGGGGCGACTTCACGCAGTACCAGGGGACGCCGGTGCCCGCGCTGGTGCGCCTCGGGCCCGATCTGACGCTCGACACCGGGTTCGTCTCCGCGGTCGGGGCCGGCTTCGACGGCGTCGTCCGCACCGTGGCCCCGGTGGCCGACGGCGGGTGGCTCGTCGGCGGCGACTTCTCGCAGTACCAGGGTGAGCCGGCGCCCAACCTCGCCCACCTGTCGGCCGACCTCTCGCTCGACACCGCGTTCGCCGCGCTGCTGGGCACCGGCTTCAACTTCGGGGTGTACGACGCGGTGCCGACCGGCGACGGGTACGTCGTCGCCGGTGACTTCTCGCAGTACCAGGGGACGCCCGCCCGGCACCTGCTCCGCCTCACCGCGGACCTCACGCTCGACGCCGCGTTCACCGCCGCCCTCGGCACGGGGTTCGACGACGCCGCGACCGCGGTCGTGCCGCAGGACGACGGCGGGTACCTCGTGGGCGGCGCCTTCACGGCGTACCAGGGGCAGACGACACCGGCGCTCGCCCGGCTGCGCCCCGACCTGACGCTGGACACGGCGTTCGCGGCCGACCTCGGCGCCGGCTTCTCGTCCGCCGTCGTCGACCTGGTGCCCGGGACGGACGGGGCGTTCCTCGCGGCGGGCGTCTTCACGACGTTCCAGGGCACGCCGGCGCCGCACCTCGCTCGCGTCGTCCGGCAGTCCGTGGTGGTGCAGCCCCCGGGCGACCGCACCGGCACCGTCGGCAGACCCACCTCGCTGACCCTGTCGGCCTCCGTGACACCCGAGGTGCCGGTCGTGCTCGCGGCGACCGGGCTGCCCGACGGCCTCGTGCTGGACCCGGCCACGGGGAGGATCGCGGGGACGCCGACCACCGCGGGCCGCTTCGACGTCGTGGTCACGGCGACGGCGCACGGGCTGACGGACACCGCGACGTTCACCTGGACGATCGAGGAGGTGGCGGCGCCCGCGCTCCGGCTCGACCGGCCGCGCCTGTCCGCCGGCGCGGTGCAGGTGGCCCGCGCGACCGGGTTCGCGCCGGGCGAGGAGGTGACCTTCACGCTGGCGCCGGGCGGCGTGCTCGTCGGCCGGGCGGTCGCCGGCACGGACGGGGCGGCGGACCTCTCCTTCACGGTCCCCGCGGGCACCGCCCCCGGGACGGTCACGGTCGCCGCCACCGCGGCTTCCGGCGTGGCGTCCGCGACCTTCGTGGTCGTCGCCGTGCCGGCCGAGACGCCGACGCCCCCGCAGGAGGCTCCGCAGCCGGGTGGGACGCCGGCGGGCGGTGGGCCTGCCGCGGGGTCGCTCGCGCGGTCGGGGACGGAGAGCAGGACGGCCGGGCTGGTCGCGGTCGCGCTGCTGCTCGCCGGCGTCGGCGCGGTCGCCGTCGCGCGGCGCGCCTCGCGCGGACGGGTCTGACGCCGGCCGGGCTGCGCCGGGCGCCGGGCGCCGGGGCCGGTCCGACCGCGGCAGCGGGACGCCGGCGACCCGTCGTGCCGCTACGCGCCGGGCGTGCGCTCCGCCGCCTCCGCGAGCAGGTCCGCGGTGAGCGGGGCGAGCGGCAGCCGCGCGGCGTCCTCGGGCGTGACCCAGACGGCCTCCTCGATCTCGGCCGTCGGCACCGCGTCCGTGATGCCGTCGACCACGAAGACGTGCGCGACCAGGTGGTGGCCGGGCTCGTTCGCTGCGGCGGTCTCGCGGCGCCCGGCGTCCCGGAGCCGGGCACGGTCGACGACGACGGCCAGCTCCTCGCCGAGCTCGCGCACCAGGGCCCCGGCCGGGTCCTCGCCGGGGTCGATCTTCCCGCCCGCCTGCATGAACCGGGTGGTGCCGCGCTTGCGGACCAGCAGCCACCGGCCGTGCGCGTCGGTGATGACGGCAGCGGCGACGCGGATCACGGGCGGGTGCTCGGCAGAGGGCTCGCAGGAGGACACGGTCGGTCATCCTGCCCCCGCGGTCCGGTCCGGCGCCACGCTGGTCCACGTGTCGCCCGCGAGCACCAGGTGGTCGAGCAGGCGGATGCCGCAGTGCGCGGCGCCTGCCGCGACGGCGGCCGCCGCCGCCCGGTCCGCCGCGTGCGGCGCCGCGTCCTCCGGGGCGTGCCGGTGCGCGAGCGCGAGCGTCACCCCGCCGCGCCGCAGGGTCTCGGCGAGGACGTCGCGGGCGTCGAACGGCTCCGCGTGCGCGTCCACGCCCGGCACCACCACGGCGCCCAGCACCCGTGAGGCCCGGTCGCCCGCGACGACGACGAGGCGGCCGTCCACCGGACCCGCGAGCAGCGGCGCCGCGACCCGCGCCACGTCCGCGGGTGTGCGGACCGTCTCGCGGCGGTCGGCGGAGCTGCCGAACCGCCGGGCGAGGGCGAGCGCCGCGACGACGCGGGTCGCCTTGGCCGGTCCGACGCCGGGCACGGTGAGCAGGTCGGTGGACCCGCAGCGCGCGAGGCCCGCGAGCCCGCCACGTGACGCGATGAGGTCGCGGGCGGTCTGCAGGGCGCTCGACCCGCGCCGGCCCGACCCGAGCAGCAGCGCCACCAGCTCCACGTCGGACAGCGCGTCGGCGCCGAGGCGCAGCATGCGCTCCCGCGGGCGCTGGTCGGGCTCGAGGTCGGCGAGCATCAGGGGCGTCACGTCCTCCACGCTAGGGGCCGGACGGTGCCGCACCCCGGTTGTCCACAGGCCCGGCTGCTCGTGCGTCCGGACGGGTCGTCGTCCCCAGGTCGGCGGCACGGCGGCGCCGGGCGGGTGATGATGGGGGCGTGACCTCCACCGCTCCCGTGGCCACCCTGCGCCGCCCCTCCCTGCCTCGCACCGCCGGCCCGGTGCTGGCCGCGCTGCTGCTCGCGCTCGTCGCCCTGCTGGCGACCGCGCCGCGGGCCGCCGCGCACAACTCCCTGCTCGGGACGGACCCGGAGGACGGCGCCACCGTCGCCACGCCGCCGGCCCGGGTCACGCTGACGTTCGACCAGCCCGCGCAGGCGATCGGCACCGAGGTGGTGGTGCTCGGACCGGACGGCGGCACTGTGAGCACCGGGACGCCGGAGCTCGTCGACAGCACGGTCGCCCAGGCGCTCGCGGACGACCTGCCGGCGGGCGCGTACACCGTGCAGTGGCGCGTCACCTCGGCGGACGGGCACCCGCTGTCCGGGGAGCTGACGTTCACGGCGTCCGCGCCCACCCCGCCGCAGGCCGCCGAGCCGGAGGCGCCCTCCTCGTCGGCGCCGCCCGTCGCGCCGGAGCCCACCAGCACGACCGCGGGCTCCGCGACAGCCGGTCCGTCGGGCGCGACCTCGGCGGAGCTCTCGCCGCAGCAGGAGGTCGTGGAGGATGAGGACGCCGGTCTCGAGGCCGGCGTGGTGGCGGTCGTGGTGGTGGCCGTGCTGGCCGCCGGCGCGGTCGCGGTGTTCGTGGTGCGGGAGCGACGCCGCTCCGCCGCGGGCCGGGCGGCGTCCGGCGCGGGTGACGACGGCGACGGTGACGACCGGGACGACGGCGACGACCGGGACGGCCGGGCGGGGCGCTGATGCCCGGTACCGCGACCGCTCGCCCGCCGCGGGCGGCGCCCTCGGGACCGGTCCCCGACGGGACCGGCACCACCGCGCGCGTCCTGCGGCTGACGGCCCTGGGCGTCTCGGCGGTGGCCGCGGTCGTCGCAGGGCTCGCGTTCACGGGTGCCGCCGTGCCGACCGCGCTGCGCGACCCCGGCGCCCTGGTGCGCTGGGGCCTGCCGGTGGCCTCGACGGTCTCGGAGCTCGCGGCGTCCGCGACGCTGGGTGGTCTGGTGCTGCTCGTCACCGTCCTCGTGCGCCGGCCGGACGGCGGCTCCGTCGTGCGCGCGGCCTCGGGCGTCACGGCGGCCTCCGCCGCGGTGTGGACGCTCGCCGCCGTGGTGGAGCTCGTCCTCACCTACGCGAACGTGGCGGGTCTGCGGCTCGACGACCCGGCGTTCGGCGGCGAGCTGGGGCAGTTCGTCACGCAGTTCGAGCTCGGGCGCGTGCTGCTGTTCGTGGCCGTCGCCGCCGCGGTGGTCACGGCGCTCGCCCTCATGACGACGTCGCCGCTCGGTGCCGCGGGGATCTCCGTGCTCGTCCTGACCGCGCTGTGGCAGGCCGCGCAGACGGGCCACGCGGCGGGGGCGGCGAGCCACGACCTGGCGACCTCGTCGATGTTCCTGCACCTGGTGGGTGCCGCCCTGTGGATCGGCACCCTCGTCGCGCTCTCACCGCTGGCGCACCGGCTGGGCGCGGACCTGGCCCCGGCGGTGGCGCGGTTCTCGGTCGTCGCCGGCTGGTCGCTCACCGCCGTCGCGGTGTCCGGTGTCGTCAACTCCGTGGTCCGGCTCGGCACGTGGTCCGACCTGGGGACCCGGTACGGGGTGCTCCTCCTCGTCAAGGTCGCCCTGTTCGGCGTGCTCGGGCTGATCGGCCTCGCGCACCGCCGGCGCGTCGTGTCCCGCCTGGCCGGCGCCGAGCGCGCACCCGCGACGTGGCTGTTCTGGCGCCTCGTGCTCGTGGAGCTCGCCGTGATGGGGGCAGTGTCCGGGGTCGCCGTCGCGCTGGGCGCCTCCCCGCCGCCGGTGCCCGACGACCCGATCACCGACCCGACGCCCGCGGAGATCGTCACCGGGCACGCGCTGCCGCCCGAGCCGGACACGCTCGCGTGGATCACGCAGTGGCGCTGGGACGTGCTGCTCGCGTCCGCGGCCGTCGCGGGGCTCGTCGTCTACCTGCGCTGGGTGCTGCGCCTGCGCCGCCGCGGCGACGCGTGGCCGTGGGCCCGCACCGCGTCGTGGGTGGCCGGCATGGTGCTGTTCTTCTGGACGACGTCCGGGGGCCCGGCGATGTACGGGCACGTGCTCTTCAGCGCGCACATGGTCGAGCACATGATCCTCGCGATGGTCGTGCCGGTGCTGCTCGCCCTGTCGGCGCCCGTGACGCTCGCCCTGCGCGCCCTGCCGGCGCGGTCGTCCGCCGCCCGGCGCGGCGCGCCCGACGCCTCCCGCGGTCCCCGGGAGTGGCTGCTCGCCCTCGTCCACAGCCGGTGGGGCCGGTTCTTCGCCCACCCCGTCGTCGCCGCCGTGAACTTCGCCGGCTCGATGGTGGTCTTCTACTACACCGACGTCTTCCGCTGGGCGCTGACCTCCGAGCTCGGCCACTACGCGATGGTCGTGCACTTCTCGCTCGCCGGGTACCTGTTCGTCAACGCGCTCGTCGGCATCGACCCCGGCCCGACCCGGCCCGGCTACCCGCAGCGGCTGCTGCTGCTGTTCGCGACCATGGCGTTCCACGCGTTCTTCGGCGTCGCGCTCACCACCGGCGACGTGCTGCTGGTCCCGGACTGGTTCGGGCTCATGGGCCGCGAGTGGGGGCCGTCCGCCATCGTCGACCAGCAGCGCGGCGGCGGCGTCGCCTGGGGGATCGGCGAGCTCCCGACCCTCGCGCTGGCGGTGGGCGTCGCGATCGCCTGGGCGCGGGACGACGAGCGGACGGCGCGCCGCCGGGACCGCCGCGTCGACCGCGACGGCGACACCGAGATGGACGAGTACAACGCCATGCTCGCCCGCCTCGCGGCCCGGGACGGCGGCGCCGGCGGCGGGAAATCCGAGGGCGACCGCGCGGACGCGTGATAGGACGGCGGGGTGACCGACGCCTCTGACACCACGCCCGTCCCCGGCACCGCCGACTCCCCGTCCGGCGCGACCCCGCCGACCCCGTTCCACGACCTCGACGCCTACGTCGCCCTGCCGCGGCTGTCCGGGCTGACGCTGTCGCCGGACGGCACCCGCCTCGTCACGGCGGTCGCCACGCTCGACGCCAAGCGCACCCGCTACGTCAGCGCCCTGTGGGAGGTCGACCCCGCCGGCGAGCGCCCCGCGCGCCGTCTCACCCGGTCGGCGAAGGGCGAGTCCTCCGCCCGGTTCGCGTCGACGGGCGACCTGCTCTTCACGTCGGCCCGCCCGGACGCCGACGCCGAGTCCCCGGACGACGAGACACCCGCCGCGCTCTGGATGCTGCCCGCCGACGGCGCCGAGGCGCGCGTGGTCGCCGCCCGCAAGGCCGGGATCGACGGCGTGGCCGTCGCCGAGCACGCCCCGGTGGTGGTCGTGCCGTCGGACGTCCTGCCGCGGGCGACCGACGAGGAGTCCGACGAGCGCCTCATCGGGCTGCGCAAGGACGCGAAGGTGTCCGCCGTGCTGCACAGCTCCTACCCGGTGCGCTACTGGGACCACGACCTCGGGCCGGCCGTGACGCACCTGTTCGCCGCGGACCTGTCCGCCGTCGCCGCACCGGCCGCAGCCGGTGAGCCCCAGACGCGCCTGGCGCTCCGCGACGTCACGCCCGACCCCGGCACGGGCCTGCGGCACCAGGACGCCGTGCTGTCGCCGGACGGCCGGACGCTCGTGACGACGTGGACGCGGCCGGCCGCGCGCGGCGTCGAGCGGCACCGGCTGGTCGCGGTGGACGTCGCGACGGGCAGCCGCCGCGTGCTGGTCGACGACCCGGGCGCCGACGTGTACGGCCCCGTGATCTCGCCGGACTCGCGCCGCGTCGCCTACGTGCGCGAGACGATCACGACGCCGACGACGGCGCCCCGCGAGGAGCTGTGGGTCGTCGGGCTGGACGCGGACGGCCCCGCGCCGCAGCGGGTCGCCCCCGACTGGGACCGCTGGCCCGGCCAGGTCGTGTGGACCCGCGACGGCTCCGGCCTGCTCGTGGCCGCCGACGACGGCGGGCGCAGCCCCGTCTTCCACGTCGACCCCGGCACCGGCGCGGTCACCCGCGTGACGGCCGACGACGCCGCGTTCACGGACCTGCTCGTCAGCCCGGACGGCACCGCGCTGTACGCGCTGCGCAGCTCGTACGCCGCCCCGCCGCACCCGGTACGGGTCGACCTCGCCGCGGCGCTCGGCTCGGGCGCACCGGTCGAGGCGGTCGCCCTGCCCGGTCCGACGCCGCTGCCCGCCCTGCCCGGCACGCTGACGGAGGTCACGGCGACCGCCGAGGACGGCGCGGCCGTGCGGGCGTGGCTCGTGCTGCCGGAGGGCGCGTCCGCCGCCGCGCCGGCGCCGCTCGCGCTGTGGATCCATGGCGGTCCGCTCGGCTCCTGGAACGCCTGGTCCTGGCGCTGGAACCCGTGGATCCTGGCCGCCCGCGGCTACGCGGTGCTGCTGCCCGACCCGGCGCTGTCGACCGGGTACGGGCAGGACTTCGTGCAGCGCGGCTGGGGCGCGTGGGGGGCGGCGCCGTTCACCGACCTCATGGCGGTCACCGACGCGGCCGTCGCCCGCGCGGACGTCGACGAGACCCGCACGGCCGCGATGGGCGGCTCGTTCGGCGGCTACATGGCCAACTGGGTCGCCGGGCACACCGACCGGTTCCGCGCGATCGTCACCCACGCGAGCCTGTGGGCGCTGGACCAGTTCGGGCCCACGACGGACAGCTCGTACTACTGGGAGCGCGAGATGACCGCCGAGATGGCACTCGCGAACTCGCCGCATCTGTCGGTCGAGAAGATCGTCACCCCGATGCTGGTGGTGCACGGCGACAAGGACTACCGGGTCCCGATCGGCGAGGGGCTGCGCCTGTGGTACGAGCTGCTGTCCCGCTCGGCGCTCGCGGCGGACGACGAGGGACGCACGCCGCACCGGTTCCTCTACTTCCCGGACGAGAACCACTGGGTGCTGACGCCGCAGCACGCCAAGGTCTGGTACCAGGTGGTGGAGGCGTTCCTGGCCGAGCACGTCCTGGGCCTGGCCGGGGACGACCTGCCGCCGCTGCCGGAGGTGTTCGGCTAGGCGAACGCCCGCCGGGACACGTCGGACACCCCACGGTTGCGCAACCCAGCGGTTGCGCAACCGTGGGGTTCGCTCCGTTCCAGGCCTCCGAGCGCCGTTCTCGACGCGCGCGCCGGCCCGACCCGCACCACACTCGGTTCCCAGACCCGGGGCACCCCGCGCCCGGGCCGGTGGAAGGAGTGGCGACCATGGGCATCGGCGGCGGCATCGCGCTGATCGTCATCGGGGCGATCCTCACGTTCGGCGTGAGCGACAACATCTCCGGCGTGGACCTGACGGTCATCGGCTACATCTGCATGGGTGCGGGCGTGCTCGCGCTGATCCTCGCGCTGGTCCTCACCAACCAGCGCGCGAACACCTCGCACCGCGAGGTCGTGGAGCGCTACGAGGACCGCACGCCGCCCCCCGCGGCGTGACTGCCTGACCCGGCGGGCGGTGCGGCGCGCGACCGCACCGCCCGCTCCCGGCCGGCGCGTCCTGCGACGCGCCGGCCGGTGACCGGTCGAGGACGACCAGCACCCGGACACCGCGGGACGACCGCCGGGCCCGGTCGTGTTCACTACTCCTGTGACCACCAGCCCCACCCGTCTCCCGAAGGTCCGCGCGTCCGAGCTCGTCGGCCGCGGCTGGCTCAACACCGGCGGCCGGGACGTCTCGCTCGCGGACCTGCGCGGCAAGATCGTCCTGCTCGACTTCTGGACGTTCTGCTGCATCAACTGCCTGCACGTCCTGGACGAGCTGCGCGAGCTCGAGGAGCAGTACCGGGACGTCCTGGTGATCGTCGGCGTCCACTCCCCGAAGTTCGTGCACGAGGCCGACCCGGTCGCGCTCGCGGCCGCCGTCGAGCGGTACGAGGTGCACCACCCCGTGCTGGACGACCCCGAGCTGGTCACGTGGTCCGCGTACACCGCGCGGGCGTGGCCGACGCTCGTCGTGGTGGACCCCGAGGGCTACGTCGTCGCGCAGATGGCCGGCGAGGGGCACCGGGCCAACGTGGCGCGGCTGGTGGCCGACCTCGTCGAGGAGCACGACGCCAAGGGCACGCTGCACCGGGGCTCCGGCCCGTACGTGCCGCCGGAGCCGACGGCGGGGACGCTGCGGTTCCCCGCGAAGGCGGTCGAGCTGCCCGGCGGTTCGCTGCTGGTCGCGGACGCCGGGCACCACGGCCTGGCGGAGCTGGCCGCCGACGGGGAGACGCTGCTGCGCCGGATCGGGTCCGGCGAGCGCGGCCTGGCCGACGGCGGCCCCGACGAGGCCCGGTTCAGCGAGCCCAACGGCCTGGCGCTGCTGCCCGAGGACGTGGCGGCGGCGGTCGGCTACGACGTGCTGGTGGCCGACACGGTGAACCACGCGCTGCGCGGCGTGCGGCTGGCGGACGGCCACGTCACGACGGTCGCCGGCACGGGGGAGCAGTACCTCGTCGGGCAGCCGACCGTGCCGTCGCCGCTGCCGGGCCGGCCGGACCTCTGGCGCACCGACGGCGTGCCGCGCGCGGGGACCTCCGTGCCGCTGTCCTCGCCGTGGGACGTCGCGTGGTCGCCGCAGACGGGCACCGCGCTGGTCGCCATGGCGGGGGACCACCAGCTCTGGGCGTTCGACCCGCTGTCCGGCGCGGTCGAGCCCGTCGCGGGCACGATGAACGAGGGCCTGGTCGACGGCGACCCGCGCGAGGCGTGGTTCGCGCAGACGTCCGGCGTGGCGCTCGGCGCCGGCGGGCGCCTGTGGCTGGCCGACTCGGAGGTCTCGGCGCTGCGCTGGATCGACCCGGGCGAGGTCCCCGGCACCCCGGGCGCCGGCCCCGCGGACGCCTGGACCGCCGCCACGGTCGGGACCGCCGTGGGGGCGGGGCTGTTCGACTTCGGTCACCGCGACGGCGCCGCGGACCAGGCGCTGCTGCAGCACCCGCTCGGCGTGGCGGCCCTGCCGGACGGGTCGGTCGTCGTCGCCGACACCTACAACGGCGCGGTGCGGCGCTGGGCCCCGGGCGGGGACGGCGGCGCGGGCGAGGTGTCGACGCTCGCGACCGGCCTGGCCGAGCCGAGCGGCGTGGTCGTGCAGGTCGACCCCGAGGCGGGCGGCGTGACGCTGGTCGTCGTGGAGTCGGCCGCGCACCGGCTGACGCGTCTCGCCCTGCCGGCGACGCTCGCGGGGGAGGTGCTGGACGCGGGCGCCCACCGCACGCAGCGGCCGGTCACCGAGATCGCGCCGGGCGGGCTGGCCCTCGACGTGGTCTTCACCCCCGCGGCGGGCCAGAAGTACGACGACCGCTACGGACCGTCCACGCTGCTGCGCGTGTCCTCGACCCCGCCGGAGCTGCTGCTCGACGGCGCCGGGGACGACGTGCCGCTGACGCGGACGCTGCGGATCAACCCCGAGGTCGCGGACGGCGTGCTGCACGTGACCGCCCGCGCGGCGTCCTGCGACGACGACCCGGCGATCGAGTTCCCGGCGTGCCACCTGAGCTCGCAGGACTGGGGCGTCCCGGTGCGCGTCGTCCCGGGTGCCCCGGCTGCGCTGACCCTGCCGCTGCACGGCTGACGTCCCGGACGCGTGCCGCGGCGCGGCTGAGGCGGCGGCCGACGGTGCCGCGGCGCCGCGATCAGGACGCGCCGAGCACCGCCAGCGACACGAGCGTCTGCAGGGTCGTGCCGACGGTGCGGTCCGTCGACGACAGCGTGGACTCGAGCTGCACGGTCCACGGGGCGCTCGCGAGCTCGACCTGCCGCATGCCGCTGACGTGCAGCGAGGACGTGCCACCCCGCGCGACCACGACAGGTCCGTCGCCGGACGCTCCGGCGTCCCGGGACACCGTCCACCCCGAGCCGCCCATCGCCTCCGTCAGCGCCGCGGCGAGTGCGCACAGGCGTGACAGCGGCGCGGGCGCGGTCGCGGCGAGCGCGGTGACGCCCGCGGCGACCGCCCGGCCGAGGACGGCGCCGGGGTCGTCCGCACGGTACTGACGGGCGCGGGCCGCGGCGTGGCTCCGCTTCGCGTGGTACTGCGCGGCGTCCGCGCGCCGGAACAGCGAGCGGGGCGTCGGGGCGGCACCCAGGGAGCCGCGGGCCGACGAGGCGATGCCGTAGGACAGCGACGACCCGTGCGGCAGCGTGGCGTCGCCGACGGTCGCGTCCATCACCTGCACCACGGTGGTCCGCGGGATGCCGCACGTGACGATGCAGAACTCGTCCCCGCCGATCCGCGCGGCGGTGGACCCGGGCAGCCCGCTGCTCGCGCGCCGGAGCACGGCCGCGACGGCGCGGAGCAGGTCGTCGCCGGCGTCGTGCCCGAGCTCGTCGTTCACCCGCTTGAGTCCGTCGACGTCGCACATCACGATGCACGTCTCGTCGCCGGAGTCGATCGCGGCCTGCGCCGCCTCGTCGGCGACGCGGCGGGTGCTCAGGCCGGTGAGCGCGTCGTCGGACACCAGGTGGCGCACCTGCTCCGCCAGGTCGAGGCGCGCGATGTGGGCGCCCAGCAGGGTGCCCAGCACCTCCCCGCGCGCGGCGTCGTCGCGGGTGAACGGCAGCGCGGGCGCGTCCCGGACGGCGCACAACGCGCCCCAGAGCTCGCCGTTCACCACGACGGGCGCCACCAGCGCGGGGCGGGAGCGGCCCGCGTCCTCCCCGGGACCGTTGCGCCACGTCTCCTGACGGTGGTCGAGCGCCCGGGCGGCCTCGCCGTCGCGGACGGCGTCCAGCACCGCGGCGGCCTCGTCCGCGGGGTCGGCGGCGAGCACCTGCCACTGGTCCAGCTCGCGCCTGGCCACGGCGGCGACCCCGGCGCGCAGCACGTCACGCGTGGCGGCGGCCGCGGCGTCGTACGCGTCGGCCAGCGTCAGCAGCCCGCCGAGGCGGTGCGCGAGCAGGGCGAGCTGCCGGGCGTCGTCCCCGTCACCCCGGGGCGCGGCCTCCCGGGCCGGCGTCGGTGCGTCGGTCACGGGCCCATCATCGCCGACGCGCGCCGCCGCCACACGGGTTCGGGGCGGCGACGGCGCGCCCGAGCGGGTGATCCGGGCGGCGTCAGGCCGGGACCGGCTCCGCCTCGAGCCCGGCGCGCTCACCGGCGCCGACGGCGCGCAGCACGAACATCACGGTGGACTCCACGGCGCGCTCGCGGGCCTCGGGGTCGTCCGGGAGCCCCCGGCCGCTCAGGCAGGCGTTGACCAGGGAGACGGTGGTGCCGAGGTCCTGCTCCGGGAACTCCCCGGACTCGATGCCCGCGGCGAGGATGCGGCGCAGCAGCGACTCGACCAGCACGACGTGCTCGCGGACGCGCTGCTGGGTGCCGCGGGAGAGCACCGAGCGCAGGTCCGGCCCGGGCGCCAGGTGGTAGTCGCGCTTGAGCTCGCACTGCGCCCGCACGTAGGCGCGCAGCTGGGCCGTCGGGTCGTCGACGCCGGCCAGCTCCGCCTCCAGGGCGGCCACGTACTGCTCGGTCTCGTGCAGGATGAAGCCGACGAGCATCGACTCCTTGTCCGCGAAGTGGTTGTACACCGCGGTGCGTCCGACGCCGGCGGCCTGGGCGATGTCGGCGAGCGTGATGGCGTCGAAGCCGCGCTCGCCCATCAGCCGGGACAGCGCGCCGAACAGCCGCAGCCGGGTCTGCTCGCGGTGCTCGTGCAGCGAGCCGCCGATGATCTTGGGCATGCTGACATTCTCGCACGAGGTGTCAGCACGTCGCGCCGCGGCCCGTCAGGCCGGCCGGTGCCGCCCGGCCAGCGCCGCGAACAGCGCCCTGTTGTGCCGGAACGCGGCACGGGCCCGCTCGACCACGGCGTCCCGCTCGGCGTCGGAGAGGGGCAGGGCGTCGACCCGGGCGCGGTACAGGTCCTTGAACGGCTTGGGCTTCGGCACCGCCGGGAACGCGTAGAACCCGACGCCGGCGTCCGGCACGCCGTAGTGGCGCTGCACCATCCGGCCGATGACCTGCCCGCCGGACAGGTCGCCGAGGTAGCGCGTGTACGCGTGCGCGACGTACGCCCCGGCGTCCGCGCCGCCCGCCCGGATCTCCGCGGCGTACGCGGCGGTCGCCGGCAGCGGGTCGGCGGCCTCCCGCCACGCCGGGCCGAGCAGGTGCGCCAGGTCGGACTCGAGGGCGGGGACGCGTCGCAGCTCGTCGAAGACCACGCCCGACCCGGCGGGGGTGGCCCGGACCGCGTCGCCGACCTCCTCCAGGGCGCAGTACACGGTGTGGAGCTGCAGGGCGAGGTCCGCGTAGGCGGCCACGGTGAGGCGGCCGGCGAGCAGGTCGTCCACGAACGCCGAGCCCTCCGCGGCCTCGTGCTCGGCGCGGGTCCCCTCGCGCAGCATCGTCGACAGGGGCGTGCGGGCGTCGCCCTCGTCGGGGCGGGGCGCGGCGGCGGGCAGGTCGTGCGTGGCGGTCATCGCGGCTCCCGGACGTGGTGGCGCGGCGTCGTCCTGACGCCGCGTCAGCAAACGTACCCGACGAAGTTAGGTTTGCCTACCCTGGGCGCCACGGTCGCCGTCGGCGACGGCGAGGTCGACGGGTCGCGCGGAGACCGTGCCGCCGGACCGGCGAACCGGGCGCAGATGACGACCGCGCGGGCGGCCACCGGGTTACCGTGCAGGACGTGACAGCTGACGCCGCACCCGCGCCGACCGACCCCGACGAGCCCGACGAACCCGGCAGGCCCACCGCCGGCGACCCCGCCCCGGCCTACGCCCCCGCCACGCCCGACGCGAAGGACTGGACGTGGGTGCTGCGCGAGCGGTGCCCGGAGTGCGGGTTCGCCGGGACCGACGTCGCCGGCCCGCAGGTGGCCGGCACCATCCACGACCTCGTCCCGCGCTGGCGGGCGGCGCTCGGCCGGATCGACGTCCGCGACCGCCCCGACCCGGCCGTCTGGTCCCCGCTGGAGTACGGCGCGCACGTGCGCGACGTCCACCGGGTGTTCGACGAGCGGCTGCGGCTCATGCTCGAGGAGGACGGCCCGCAGTTCCCCAACTGGGACCAGGACGCGACCGCCGTCGAGGACCGCTACGACCTCCAGGACCCAGGGCGCGTCGCCGACGAGCTGGCCGACGCCGCCGCGGCGCTCGCCGCCCGGTTCCAGACCGTGCGCGCCGACCAGTGGGAGCGCACCGGGCTCCGCTCGAACGGCTCCGCGTTCACCGTGACCACGCTCGGCCAGTACTTCCTGCACGACGTGGTGCACCACCTGCACGACGTCGGGGCCTGAACGCCCGGCACCGCTCGCCAGGCACCGCGCGCCCGGCTCCGCAGACGCGGCGAGGCCCCTCGGACGCTTACTCCGAGGGGCCTCGATCCGTGGACGACGCTACGGCGCCCCGCTCGTGCTGCGTGGGAGGCGCGCCGGGGCGCCCGTCATCCACAGATTCTGTGCACAGCCCTGTGAGCTCCGCGCGATCACGCAGGTGAACATGTGGACAACATGTGCATGCAGCGGTGGATGAGAATTGCCTGCTCCAGGCCCTTGCGGCGCGTTCCCGGGCAGGACTAGAACTGCTCCATCGACCTCGACGGACACCCCGTCACCGCAGGACGACCGGTTCGCCGGACGCCCTCGGAGCGGGACCGGAGAGGTCGGGCCAGAGGGAGAACGACGGGACGTCCCGGCCGGGAGACCGGCAGGGCTGCGGATGACGACGCAGAGTCCTCGTAGGACCCCGACGGCCTGGTCGCCGCCGTCCCGCCCGCGGGAGGTGCCCTCTCGGGGGTGCCCACCGGGTGCCGGGACGGAGCCGCACCGTCAGAGCGGCCGCCGGTCCCCGACTCGTCGGGGGAGCCCGGTCGACGGCCACGGGAAGGGCCCCTCGGACGCTTACTCCGAGGGGCCCTTCTCCGTGCCCGGGCGCACTTGTCCACAACCGCCTGGTTGTTGTCCACAGCCTGTCGTCCCCCGTATCGCCGCGTATCGACACCCGTTCGAGCGATATGTCCGGTTGTTTCCACAGGTTCTGTCCCCAGGTTGTGCACCGGGTCCCAGGTCAGGCGCGATCCGGACCCGCGGCCTGTGGACACCCGTCCGCCGGCTGTGGACCCCGTGTGCACGGACCGGGGTCAGCGCTCCGGCCCGGCGACGGCAGAGGCCTGTGCGGGCGCCGTGAACCGGACGCGCATCCCCGTCGCGATCGACTCGGCGTGCCGGAGCAGCTCGGGGTACCGCTGGCTGCCACGGGTGTCGAACCGGAGCTGCACGGCCTGACGCGCGTCCGGCGGGAACACCGTCCACACCACCTCGTGCCGTGCGGCGCCCTCGCTGCGCAGCGCGACGACGGCCGCACCGGCGGGCACCTGCGACCGGCTCGCGGCATGGTGCGCGATCCGCGTGGTCGTCCGCCGTGACCGGTAGATCTTGCGCCGCACCCGTCCCAGGTACGTGTCCGCCGCGTCCGGCCCCTCGGGCGACTCCGCGAGCAGCTCGCACGCCAGGGACGCGGCCACGTCCCCGGTCGGCTCCGGCACCCACACGCCGGCGCGGACGTGCCGGGTGTGCAGGTCGAGCACCGCCCTGTCGACCGCCTCGACCGCAGCCCGCAGCCGCGCGCCCGCGACGGGCCCGCTCGCCAGCTCGTCCGCCGCGCGCCGGGCGGCACGGGGACCGTCGCCCGGTCGCCAGACGCGCCAGCGCTCCGGCAGCTGCAGGTCGATCGACGCGATCTGGCGTTCCATGTGGTGCCTCCCCCTGCTCAGGAGGTCGCACGCTAACCGCCGCCGAGCGGCACCCAGTGGCCACTGAGTGGTGCCCCCACCGACCGACTGGGGGTCTCGCGCCGCCGACTGAGGGGCGGGGGTCGGTCAGGACCGCGTCACGTCGCGAGCGGCTCCCACCATGCGTCTCGCCCGCCAGCGGCTCGGCGCCCACGTCATGCCTCCCGAGGGGTGCCTCCCGAGGGGTGCCTCCCGAGGAGCCGGTACGACGGCGACCGACCCGACGGGTTCTGCTGCCACTGAGGGGTCGTCCTCGTCGGTGCCAGCCGTCCTCACGACGAGGAGGTCGATGCCGCTCGACGCGTCGCCGCCACCGCGAGCGGCCGAGCCGTCGACCACGACCGTCCGGGGCGGGTGGGTCCGCTGCGCTGCGTGCTCGGCGATCCTCGTGCACAGTCGTGGGCGCAGGCCCGCTGGTGGTTCAGGGGCCGAGCGCCCCGATCGGGACGGTGACGACTCCGTCGGGCCGCGTGAGGCCGTAGCCGCTCGCGGTGATCACGCCGAGCACGGCGGGTGCGCCGACCTTGTCGGTGTCGACCTTGGCGGCGAACTTCAGCAGCGACGCGGCGGCCGCGTCGATCTGGCCTGTGCCGAGCTTGACCTCGAAGGCGCCCCAGGTGCCGTCGCGGGCCTCGACGACGATGTCGACCTCGAGGTTGTCGGAGTCCCGGTAGTGGCTCACCGTGGCGTCGATCGCGTCGGCGTAGACGCGCATGTCCCGGACGACGAGCGACTCGAAGAGGAGGCCGAGGGTGTTGAGGTCTCGCACGAGCTTGGCGGGACTCGCATCCAGAGCCGCCGCCGCGAGCGAGGGGTCGACGAGGTGTGTCCTGGGCTTGTCCCGCAGCCGCGATCGCGAACGGAGGTGCGTCGACCACGCGGGCTGCAGCTCCAGCGCCATCAGACGGGTGAGGGCGTCCTGGTACCGGTAGGCCGTCGGCTTGGTGAGCGAGCCGGCGTCGTCCGGCGCGTCGGAGATCGTCTCGCCGACGAGGCGCTCGACGACGTGCTCCATCGCGGTGTTGCGCGCGAGCGCCTGGAGGAAGCGGCCGACCCGGACGGGGTCACGACGTGACCCGGCGACGCGCGCGAGGTCGACCTCGGCGATGGTGCGCAGGTAGTCGCGGTTCGCTGCGGCGGCCTGCGTCGGGGTCATCGCGAGGTTCAGCGGCCAACCGCCGCGGACGACGAGCTCGGCGGTGCGGTGGATGTCGACGTCGACGGACGGCACCGAGGGCCGCTCACCGGCGAGCAGGGCCCGGAGAGACATCGACCCCGTCGAGTCCCCCGATTCGAACAGACTCATCGGTCGCATCATCAGGCGCGCGAACCGGCCGGCGCCGGAGTGTCGGCGCGCGTCGTCGTCAGGGACCGACGACCCGGTGAGGACGAACTGACCGGTCGCCTGGCGTGTGTCGACCTGGGCGCGAACCTGGTTCCAGACGCGGGTCGCGTCGAGCTGCCACTCGTCGACCAGCTGCGGCGGCTCGCCACCGAGGACGAGAGACGGGTCCACCTGGAGGGCGGTCAGTGCCGTCTCGTCCCGGTCGAGGTAGACGGCGCTGCGGGCGGCCTGCTCCGCGGTCCGGGTCTTCCCGCAGGCGCGCGGTCCCTCGATGAGGACGGCGCCTGCGGACGCGAGCCGATCGGCGAGCAGCCCGTCGGCGATGCGTGGCAGGTAGTCCATGGATCCTCCCGAGAGGTGGAACGTCGACTTTACACTCTGCAGCTCCACTGGTTAACGGTCTGCGGCCGTGGGAGTTGACGGTTTGGGGGTGCGCGGATGCCAGCCAGGGACGGCGGATGGAGGCGACGCGGGCGTCGATCCGCCGCCCGAGCAGCCGCCGGTACAGCGCCCGCGTGCTCGACGCGAGATCCGCGCGCGGGTCGCTGTCCAGCCGCGAGACCTCGTGCGCAAGGGCCTGGTCGACCTCGGCCTTGGTCGGGACGGCATCCAGCGTGCGCTGGGCGCCGTCGGGTCCCGTGCAGCGGCTTGCCAGCGGCCCGAGGGAAGTCGGCGCACGGTGCATGAGGGGCCGACACGGCCCTGACCTACGACGACGATGGAGCGGGTGGCGGGAATCGAACACGCTGTCAGCTTGGGAAGCTGATAGCCAGGTGCTCCCGGCCCGCACGGATCGCCGCGCCCGTGCTCGTGACCTGGGGCTTAGCGCTCGCGGAGCGACACCAAGTGACACCCGCTAGTGGCACGTAGTGGCACTTCCACCGGTTCACCGGGGGAGCCAGGACCCGGGGCGCGGGACCGTCGCCCGCAGGCCGTCCTTGGTCGCCGCCACGTTGTAGTCGCGTTCGTCCATCACGCCCCAGTACGCCTGGCGGTCCAGCCAGATGCAGTACAAGGGCCTGTTGTCGAGGCGTATACGCAACGGCTTGGACCCGTCGTCGCCCTTCCAGGCGGCAACCTCGATGTCCGGCTCGCCCCGGCTGATCCGGCGCCTCACCATGTAGTCGAGGGCGGGTTTCAGGTCGTAGTCGGCGGACATGACGATCCCCACGTCGTACATGCCCTCCAGCCCGAGGGTGACGACGTCAAGCGCGAGCGCCACGTCGACGCCCTTCTCGCGGGGCTTGTCCACACAGCCCTCCGAGCCCCAGTCCAAGGGGTACCGGAGGTCGCTGAGGTGGAGGTCGACCTTCCGGTTCGTCCGCCACGCCGCGGACTGGCGGCGCACCGCCGCGTAACCCTTGGCGTCATGCTGCTGGGTGGGTGCACCGCGGTAGATGCAGATGCGCTCCAGCTCGAAGTCGTCGTCGGGGTGCCGCCGCGCGTAGTCCGCCGTGAGGACGTGGCCAAGATCGACGGGGTCGACCTGGCCTTTCACCACCGGGTCGCTGAGGCTGTGGAACGCCTCGCGCGCGCGCATATAGACGTTCTGCCAGTCGAGGAACACGTACACGCGCTTGGTCATCGTCGGCCCCCAAAGAAAAGCCCCGCCGTGCGGACGTGGTCCGGACGACGGGGTGGATTGCTGACGACGCTACCCCGCACCACGAGCGGGGTGCAACGTGGCGCGGACCACCTCACCCGTCTGGCGCAGGCGGCGCCTGAGCGACCGGACAACCCGTCGCCTGATCCGTAGGGCGCATCGGCCGGCCGGAGAACGGCCAGGTCGGCGACGGCCCGCCCCAGTACGCCCTAGATGCCGAGACCGAGGCTCCCGTCTTCTTGCGTCGCCGGAAGGCCACGGCGAGGCCGGCGGTCCTTCGCGGTGGTCGGCCAGCGGACGCCAGCCGCCTGCAGGGCGGCGACGGTCAGGACCGGTCCGGCGAGGATCGCGTCGAGGAGGTCCGCCTGGGCTGGTTCAAGCTCGACGAGGCGGGTCAGGACGGTGAGCAGGTCGATCAGTTCGGTGGTCCAGCTGGGGTCCCACGTGTCGACGTGCACCAGGTCTAGCGGCGAGGTCTTCTTCCCACCGGGGATGGCCTTCCGGTAGTTGAACCAGGACTTGAGGACGTTCTTGCCGCCGACGGCGAACTCCCAGACGGCGGGTTCGACCGGCCGGAAGGTCCCCGCGTCGGCTCCGGAGCCGAGCGCGAGCGTCCGCGTCGAGGTCTCGTAGGTCATCTCGTCGGGCATGGCGGCGATCGGCATGACCGCCAGCGGCTGCCGTGGGTCGCCCCTCGGGAACCGCACCGCGCCCTCCGGCCGCCCTGGGCCCGTGAACCGCTCGCCGTAGGTGTGGAGCCAGAGGATCTCCTGCCCCAGCCCGACGGCGCGCGACCACAGGTTCGGGTCGGCCGTGAGCGCGAGGCGAATACCAGGGGTGGCGAGTTCGGCCGCGAAGGTACGGGTGAAGTGCGGGTGCGCGACGACAGCAGCCGTGTAGGCGAGGACGTCCTGGTGCGTCACCGGGGCGCCGAGCAACGTGCTCAGTGCAGCCAGGAGTCCAGGCGCGAGGTTGGGACTGCCGTCCGGATGCAGCAGCGGCAGGGCCCGCCCGCCGCGATGGTTGAAGTGGTCGAAGTCCGGGATAAGGGCCGAGAAGACGAGCCCCGGTCCATCGTGGACGTCGGCCGAGTGCTGCTCGACGACGTAGACCTGGTCCCGAATCCTCGCCTCCCAGAGGTCCCTGCGCGGCATATCCATGACGCGGTGGTCGGGGATCACCCACTGGCGATCGAGGGCGCGGTAGCCGACGCGCACGGGTTCCGGGCGGCTGATGTTCTCCACGGCCAGGGGCGTGGCGGTGAACTGGTGCGTGTCCGCCCCGGGGAGGGGCGCCTTGCCCTTGGCGAGGTTGGCGTCGCGGCCCTCCTTGAACAACTCGGACTTCAACGCCGGCTCGGTCTCGGTCAGCAGCTGCAGCCAGCGCTTCTCGAGGATCACGCGGCTGGGGGCGTAGACCCATCGACGCGTCGGAAACACGCCGGGCGAGTACCAGGGCATGACGTCGGCAACTGCCGGGTAGTCGTCCCACCCGCCCGCGGCGGCCGGCGTGAGCGGAGCGGTCCACTCGGACCGCACTTCCTGCCAGTCCGGGTCATCGAGAGTCATGCCGGCCAGGGCGGCGAACTTCTCGCCCTGGCGGCCCGTCACCGCGCGGTGCCGGATCGTAGCGGGCTGCGCCCTGTCGGCATCGGGACGCCTGATGAACAGTCCGATGGCGAGCGGCTGACGAACCCCGGGGAAGATCCGTGTCGGGACGTCGGGTGTCTGCCCTTCCGGGGTGAGGTCGATGATCCAGCCCTCGCTCGCGTACGAGCGGAGGTACCGGCGCATCCCGGCGAACCCCGGTCCGGTGAGGTACCCGGACGTGGAGATGAAGCACACCACGCCGGCGTCCCCGTCGACGTCCTGGTTCGTCGACTCCCATACCTTCCAGGTCGCCCACCGCCAGAAGTAGACGTACAGGTTTTTCAGCTTGGCCTTGAACCGGCCGGTGCCCGGCTCGAAGAAGTCCTCGAGGATCGCGCGCGCCCTCTTGCCGTGCGCCGCGCTGCCGGACTCGACCCACCCGCCGTCGCCCACCGCGAGCTCTTTGTACGGGGGGTTCCCGATGACCACCGTGACGTTGGCCTTGGCCTTGACTTTGTTCGCCTTCTTGCGGGACTGAGCGATGAGCTGAAGGCCCGACCCGATCTGGGCCTCCGCGGCATGAGGGTCATCCAAGGTGTCGGTGACGTAGAGGTGCATGCCGCCTGGCGGGGCGCTGGCTCCGTGGGCGGCGAGCAGGTCGGTGGTGCGCAACTCAGCCACCGCGTAGGGCCCCATCTGCAACTCGAAGCCCACGAGGCGTTCGGCCACCTGTGTCAGGACGCCGGCGACTGCTCCTGGTCCGTCAGTCTGCTCGGCCTGGTCGGCGACGCGTTCGAGGATTGTGTGCAGATACGTGCCCGTGCCCATCGCGGGATCGACGG